>DATGGY010000115.1:0-2991 GCA_035308285.1 Bradyrhizobium sp.
CGGCGAGCTGGCTGATATGAACCAGGCCGTCCTTGGCGCCGAAGAAGTTCACGAAGGCGCCGAACTCCATCACCTTGACCACGGTGCCGTCATAGATCTGGCCGACTTCCGGATCGGAGGCGATCGACTTGATCCACTTGATCGCGGCCTTGATCGATTCGCCGTCGCTGGATGCGACCTTCACGGTGCCGTCGTCCTCGATGTTGACCTTGGCGCCGGTCTTCTCGACGATCTCGCGGATCACCTTGCCGCCGGTGCCGATCACTTCGCGAATCTTGTCGGTCGCAATCTTGAAAGTTTCGATGCGCGGCGCGTATTCGCCGAGCTCGGCGCGCGCAGCGTTCAAGGCCTTCGCCATTTCGCCGAGGATGTGGATGCGCCCCTCCTTGGCCTGGCCAAGCGCCACCCTCATGATCTCCTCGGTGATGCCGGCGATCTTGATGTCCATCTGCAATGAGGTGATGCCGTGATCGGTGCCGGCTACCTTGAAGTCCATGTCGCCGAGATGATCCTCGTCACCGAGAATGTCCGACAGCACGGCGTAGCGCGAGCCCTCCAGAATGAGGCCCATGGCAATGCCCGCGGTCGGCCGCTTCAAGGGAACGCCCGCATCCATCAGCGCCAGCGAGGCGCCGCAGACCGAAGCCATCGAAGATGAGCCGTTCGACTCGGTGATTTCGGAAACCACGCGCACTGTGTAGGGGAATTCGTGGTGCGGCGGCAGTACCGGGTGGATCGCGCGCCAGGCGAGCTTGCCGTGGCCGATTTCACGCCGCTTGGTGCCGCCGAGGCGCCCGGTTTCGCCGACCGAGTAGGGCGGGAAGTTGTAGTGCAGCAGGAACGTCTCTTTATAGGTTCCCGACAGCGCGTCGATGTACTGCTCGTCCTCGCCGGTACCCAGCGTGGTCACTACCATCGCCTGGGTTTCGCCGCGGGTGAACAGCGCCGAGCCGTGGGCGCGCGGCAACACGCCGACTTCGGCGATGATGTTGCGGACCGTCCTGGCGTCGCGGCCGTCGATGCGCTTGCCGCTATCGAGAATGTTCCAGCGAACGATCTTGGCCTCGAGCTCCTTGAATACGGCGGCGATACGGAGCTTGTCGTATTTCGGCTCCTCACCTTCCGGGAAGTAGTGCGACATCACCTTTTCCTTGGCCTTGCCGACTGCGGCGTAGCGGTCCTGCTTGACCGGGATGGCGTAGGCGGAGCGCAGTTCGGTTTCGATCAGCGCCAGTATTTCCTTCTCCAGCGCGCTTTCGTCGACGATCTGAACCTCGCGCGGTTCCTTGGCGGCCTTTTCGGCAAGGTCGATGATCGCCTTGATCACCGGCTGGAAGTGCCGGTGCCCGAACATCACGGCACCGAGCATGATGTCTTCGTTGAGTTCCTTGGCTTCCGATTCCACCATCAGCACGGCGTCGGCGGTGCCGGCGACGACGAGGTCGAGCTGGGTCTCAACCATTTCGTCGAGCGTGGGGTTGAGCACATATTCGTCGTTGACGAAGCCGACGCGGGCTGCGCCGATCGGGCCCTTGAACGGCGCGCCCGACAGCGTCAGCGCGGCGGAAGCCGCCACCATCGAAAGCACGTCGGGATCGTTTTCCATGTCGTGTGACAGCGTCGTGATGATCACCTGGGTCTCATTGCGCCAGCCTTCGACGAACAAGGGACGGACCGGGCGATCGATCAGGCGGGAGACCAGCGTCTCCTTTTCGGTCGGGCGGCCTTCGCGCTTGAAATAGCCGCCGGGAATGCGTCCCGCGGCGTAGGTCTTTTCCTGATAATCGACGGTGAGGGGCAAGAAGTCGACGCCTTCGCGGGGCGACTTGGCGGCGACGACGGTGGCGAGCACGACAGTCTCGCCATAGGTTGCCAGGACGGCGCCGTCGGCCTGACGAGCGATCTTTCCGGTTTCAAGTCTGAGGGGTCGTCCACCCCAATCGATCTCGACTGAATGAATATTGAACATTGCGGTCTTCTTTCATGGTTTCACGGAAGGCATGAAAGTCCGGCACACAAAACCATGCGCAAGATTGCGGGACGCTGATCGTGTCGTGCGACAGCGTCCCGCGATCCTGCCATGGTCTTGATGCGTCGGATGGCGTTCATCCTTCCGTGTTGGTACGGGGCGAGGGCGTCTCGCCTTCAACCCGCGCGACGGGCACCTTGCCCGTCATCGTCCAGTCGCCGGAGTGCTGCTGGACGAACTTCTGTCGGGGCACGAGATTTTCGAAAACGCTTCGAAGACGTGCCCTGATGCGGGCCATCGATGACCCGCATGATATGCGCATGATCTTTGCCGAAAGGCCGAAAAGCCGGCTTTTTTCGAACCACGCGCAAGAACGCGCGCGACGAGCGCGCGTGAAGCATACAAACTCAACGCCGAATGTTGTGCTTTTCAATCAGCGCATGGTAGCGCGCCTCGTCCTTCTTCTTGAGGTAATCGAGAAGCGAACGGCGCGTGGCGACCATTTTCAAGAGTCCGCGGCGTGAATGGTTGTCCTTCACATGGGACTTGAAATGCCCGGTCAGGTTGTTGATGCGTTCCGAAAGGATCGCGACCTGAACCTCGGGCGAGCCGGTGTCGCCGGCCTTGTTGGCGTTCTTCTTGATGACTTCCGCTTTGCGTTCGGCGGTAATCGACATCGTCAAATACTTTCATTGTTGCGAGCCGGACTGGCGGTCAGCCCGGTCAGGTTGAACACGCGCTTGGGGATGAGTTCGCCATTGCCAATTTCGGCAAGCGCCAGAAGCCGGCCTGCCACCGTGACATAGACTGTGCCGCTACAATTGGGCGCATCCCGTCCGCGCAACAAAACGGCTTGGCCCCGGTGGAGCCTTGCCGCATCAGCCCGTGTGACGGCCAGTGCCGGGATGTCGTCCAGCGCGGTCTCAACAGGCAAAAGCGCGTCGGCGAGGCTGCCCTCGCCGGACGCGGCTCTATCGCACAAAGCCTCCAACTGTTCCAGCGGAATCATGTCGTTCTCGCCG
>DATGGY010000116.1:0-2774 GCA_035308285.1 Bradyrhizobium sp.
GCCGACGCCAGTCCGGCGATGGCACCCGCAACCGCCGGCCGAGCCGTTGCGCCATGACGTAAGCCTATCAGTGCGGCCGCGAGCAGCGGCAACGACATCAGTGGAATCGCCGTCATACAGATCCGCGAATTGCTGCCGACCAGACGCACCATCATCGGCAAGCGCTGCGGCAGCATCATCTCGCTGGCGATTCCGGCAACGAGAATTCCAATCGGGATCAGCAGCAACCACCACCAGCCCTTCAGCGACGCCTCCGGCCGCGACAAATGCAGGCACACCGCGACGGCCGACATCGCCATCGCCAGTGTCACGACGAATTTCAGGTCGAAGAAGGGATTATGCATCGCCGTCATGACGTCGGGCCGAACACCCAGCACTGCCAGGAACATCGCCAGCGAAACCGGCGCCGCGACAAGCATCGTCAGTGCCAGCACGACCCCGACCGGGCGGGCGCGGTGCGCGTTGTCGGCGGCAAGCGTGCGAATGAACTGTTCGGTTTCCATGCTCAATGCTCCCGCAGTTTGGCGGTGAGGCTGGAAAGCGCGCGATGCAGCGCGACGCGCACGGCGCCCTCGCTCATCGCGAACTTCGCAGCCGTATCCTTGATCGAGACACTTTCGACCGCGATCGACTGCAAGACGTCGCGCTGACGCGGCGGAAGGGACTGGAGCTGCGCTGCTATCTCGCTTGCGGAAGCGGTCTCCGCGGCAGGCTGGTCCGGGATCGTTTCGGCGAAATCGTCGATGTTGACGAAAACCCGGCGGCCGCGACGTCGCAGCGAATCGATCAGTTTGTTGCGGGCGATCGCAAACAGCCAGGGTGCGAACGGCGCGTTCGCGTCCCAGGTGTGTCGCTTCAAATGCACCGCCAACAAAATGTCCTGCACGACATCCTCGGATTGATCCACAGGCTGGCCGGCCCGCGCCAGCCCCCGGCGCGCCCCGGCCCGCAGCACCGGGGTGACGGCCTTGAGCAGACGATGATACGCAGCACTATCGCCTGACATGGCCAGCCGCATCAGGCTGGTCCACTCGTCTTCAGTTTCGCGCACGCGCGCTCCCACGCTTCAATTCGGTCGATCTTTCAATTTGTTACGCTACCGGAATTTGATCACGAAATCGTGATCTCAGGCTCCGACAGCGGCTCCAACAGCGGCTCCAGCGGCGGCGGAATCGCAGGCCTCGACCGGGAATCGCACCGAGAGGTTTTCACCGCAAGGCTCATAACACCGATCGGCCCGGCTGACACAAGCCGCCCTTGCGCCGCAGCCGTTCGGCGAAGGCGCGGTCAGAGAAGGGGTTGCTCGCCGCGTTGCCGCGATTTCGCCGGACTTGCCCGAAGATTCCCCTTTTTTGCCCCGCTGCGGTCATGCCCGGAGGTCTCATTTCGCTTTGGGGACTGGCAAAATCAAAATGGGGAGATTGCCAAATGATCGTCAAAGCCGGCGGGCGCTCGGCCTTGGTTCTCGCAACAGGGCTCTTTGTTTTTTTTAACCTGCCATCGCAGGCAGCGGCAGGCGCCGACGATTCAGGAGCGCCAAATGCCGCCGCGGCACCGGTCACACCGCACAAGTATCTCAGGCACGGCTTGCGCCACTGGAAGCGATACGCGCACCGCAGGATACACAGGGTTGCGGTAAAATCCGCCGCCGACC
The DNA here is from genome assembly GCA_035308285.1 of Bradyrhizobium sp. Taxonomy (GTDB): domain Bacteria; phylum Pseudomonadota; class Alphaproteobacteria; order Rhizobiales; family Xanthobacteraceae; genus Bradyrhizobium. The sequence continues at coordinate 1,655 of DATGGY010000116.1, forward strand.
AGAAATCGGCGGCGGCCGACCTCCTCGCCGACGCCAGCGGGACCTTGCCGAACATCCCACCATCGGTCGCCAACGCCAACGCCGAACTGCTTTACCTCGGCACCCTCGGCGAGAACGCCAGGTTGATGACGGCACGAGCGAACTATCTTCTTCAGGCCCCGCCCGACGATCCGGCCGGCGCAAACGCCGGCAACGGGACCTTGATCGCCGCCTCCGACCAGCTCAACGACGTCGATCGCACGCTGCAGGAAGGCAGTTCGTCGTCGGCGCCGGCAAATCCGCCGCCCACGCCCGTTGCGACAAGCGAAAGCTCGACCTGGGACGAGACCTCCCTGATCGGGAAAATCTTCATCGCCTTCGGCGCATTGCTGACGATGGCTTCCGCCGCGCGCATGTTCATGGCGTAGGTTTTTCGTGCCCCGGACGCAGTGCAGCGCGCTTGGGATCGCGCGGAGCGCGACTCCGGCGGTGCGCTGCCAGAGCCGGGGTCCATCACTGCACAGTGAAGGTGTAGGTCCCGGCTCTGCGGAGCAGCGCAGAGCGCTGCACCGCGTCCGGGACACGAGATCAATTCACTACTTGAAGCCCAACCCGCCAGCGGGCACATTGCCCGCGAAGTAATGTAATGCGCGGGGTAGCCATGAGCACGTTTGAACACATCATCGTCGAAGGCAAAGGCGCGGTCGGCATCATCACGCTCAATCGCCCGAAGATGCTCAATGCGCTGTCGTTCGGGGTGTTTCGCGAGATCGCCGCCGCGATCGACGACCTCGAAGCCGACGACAAGATCGGGTGCATCGTGCTGGCCGGCGGCGAGAAGGCGTTCGCCGCGGGCGCCGACATCAAGGAGATGCAGCCGAAGAGCTTCATCGAGATGTATTCGAGCGATTTCATCGCGATCCGCGGTGACCGCGTCGCCAACTGCCGCAAGCCGACCATTGCCGCGGTCAGTGGCTATGCGCTCGGCGGCGGCTGCGAGCTGGCGATGATGTGCGACATCATCATCGCCGCCGACACCGCGAAATTCGGCCAGCCGGAAATCACGCTTGGCACCATTCCCGGCATCGGCGGCACGCAGCGGCTGACGCGCGCGGTGGGCAAATCCAAGGCCATGGATCTT
>DATGGY010000117.1:0-25766 GCA_035308285.1 Bradyrhizobium sp.
GGAAACACCAGCGCGACCACCGCAAGCCGATCAAGGAACGGCACAAGGTCGTCGACGTCGCGGTTGTTCGGCCAGATCACGCCGGCTTTGCCCGCGCGCGCCAACAGCGCTTCCGGGTCCTCCAGAAACCGCGTCGCCGAAACCAGCACCGCGCCGTCGCCCGGCAGTTCGGCGCCGTCCGAAACATGCATAAAAGCGTCGGTGGCGATCTGTCCGTTTTTAACGAGTGGCATAGACCCGCTCCCTGAAGGGTTGAACGCCGAGCCGCTTCACCGTATCGACGAAGAGTTCGTCGGGACGTTCGCGCAGCGCCAGGTAGGCTTCAACTATATCTTCGACCACGTCGGCGACTTCGCCATAGGGCACGGCGGGCCCGATCAATACGCCGAGCTCGGCGTTCTCGTCGGCACGGCCGCCGATCGTGATCTGATAGAATTCCTCACCGTTCTTCTCGACGCCGAGAATGCCGATGTGGCCGACATGGTGATGGCCGCAGGCATTGATGCAGCCGGAGATATTGATGTGCAGCCGGCCGATCAGATCGGCGGTGTCGTGATTGGCAAAGCGCCGGGTCAATTCCTGCGCGATCGGAATCGAGCGCGCATTGGCGAGCGAGCAGTAATCCAGCCCGGGACAGGCGATGATGTCGGAGACCAGATTGACGTTGGGTGTCGCGAGCCCGATCTTGTCGAGCGCCTTCCACAGCGCCGGCAGGTCGCGCTTGGCGACGTGGGGCAGCGCCAGATTCTGCTCGTGGCCGACGCGGATTTCGCCGAAGGAATATTTGTCGGCGAGATCGGCGAGCGCGTCCATCTGATCGGCGGTGGCATCGCCGGGCGGTCCGCCGACCGGCTTCAACGACAGCGTCACGATCGCATAACCCTGCACCTTGTGCGTGAACACCGAGTTCTTGCGCCACCGTTCGAACAGCGGATCGTGCGCAGCCTTCTTCAACTCCTCCGGCATGTGGGAGAGTTTCTCGTAAGAAGGATAGCTGAAGCGCGAACGGATTTCCTCGATCACGGCGTCATCCAACGTCAACGCGCTGTCGCGCATCGCCAGCCATTCGTCCTCGACCTCGGCTGCGAATTTCTCGATGCCGAGCTCGTGCACCAGGATCTTGATGCGCGCCTTGTAGATATTGTCGCGGCGGCCGTACTGGTTGTAGACGCGCAGAATCGCCTCGACGTAGCTCAGGATGTCGCGGCCATGCACAAAGGGTTTTATGGTCTTTCCGATGAACGGCGTGCGGCCCAACCCGCCGCCGACCAGGACTTCGAATCCGGTCTCGCCTTGCGCGTTCCTGTGCAGGCGCAGCCCAATGTCGTGAATCTTGATCGCGGCGCGATCATGCGCGGACGCGGTGATCGCGAATTTGAACTTGCGCGGCAGGAACGAGAATTCCGGGTGCAGCGTCGTATATTGCCGCAGCAGTTCGGACCAGATGCGGGGGTCCTCGATCTCGCCGGGTGCAACGCCGGCCCACTGATCGGAGGTGACGTTGCGGGTGTTATTGCCCGACGTCTGCATGGCGTGGATGCCGACTTCGGCGAGATCGGCGAGCGCATCCGGCAATTCGGCGAGCTTGATCCAGTTGAACTGGATGTTCTGCCGCGTGGTGAAATGGCCGTAGCCGCGGTCATAGCGCCGCGCCACATGCGCCAGCCGCCGCAACTGCTTCGACGACAGCGTGCCGTAGGGGATCGCGACGCGGAACATATAGGCGTGCAGTTGCAGATAGACGCCGTTTTGCAGACGCAGCATCTTGAATTCGTCTTCGGTGAGTTCGCCGGATAGCCGTCGCTTCACCTGATCGCGAAATTCCTCAACGCGTTCGTTGATCAGCGTGCGGTCGAGTTCGTCATATGCGTACATGGTGGACGGGCCTTATGCCGGAACCGGAAGCAGAGCGATGGTGACACCCTTCTGACGGATATGTTCGCGCAAATTGCCGGGCTTGATCCTGCCGCCGTCCTTGACCTCGACCGGGGCGATATACGGGCCGACTGCGCCGACGTCGTCGGCGATCGATTCGGCGAGCAGCGCGCGGGCTTCGTCGGCGGTGCGCACGATCGCGGCTTCCGCGAGACTGGTCGACCAGCCCTTTGAGGCGGTGCGATAGATCACTACGCCGTCAAAGGTACGGTTGGCGGTGACGATGGAAGGACCGGTGATCCGGATTTTTTGTTCCAGTGGAGACGTCATTCGGCAGCGACCTGAAAGTAAGAGGCGAATTGAGCGAGTTGCTGATGTTGCGAGGCGGCGGCGTGCGCGACCACGTCGCCGATGATAAGAACGGCGGGACCGCCGTCGATCTGTTCGACGATATCCGGCAATTGATCGAGCGTGCCGACCGCGCCCTGGGCGTCCGGCCGCGTGACGCGCGCGAACACGCCAACCGGAGTTTGCGGTGAACGGCCCGCAGCCAGTAACCCGGCGCGCACCGAAGGTGCTGCGGTCATGCCCATATAGACCACGATCGTCATCTTCTCGTCGGTCAAGGTGGACCAGTCGACGGCTTCGGCGTCTTTCGCCTTGTGCGCGGTGAGGAAAGTGATGCGCAGCGCCTCATGGCGGAAGGTGAGTGGCACTTCGAATTGCGCGGCGGCGCCAAGGCCAGCGGTGATTCCGGGAATCACCGAATAGGTAACGCCCGCCTTCCGCAACGCCTCGATCTCCTCGCCGCCACGGCCGAAGACGAAGGGATCGCCGCCCTTCAGCCGCACCGCGCGCTGCCCCGACTTTGCCGCCTCGATCAACAGTTTGTTGATGGCGTCCTGGCCGATGCCGGGCTTGCCGACGCGGCGGCCGACCGGCACGCGCGCGGCATCGCGGCGCGCGCGGTCGAGGACTTCCGGCGCGACCAGTTCGTCATAGAAAACAACATCGGCGTCCTGTAGCGCGCGCAAGGCCTTGACGGTGAGCAAATCCGGATCGCCGGGACCTGCGCCGACCAACGTCACGCTGCCCTCGGCGCGGCCCGACCGCAGGCCACCGGCAAAGTCGCAAGGGTTGCGGATGTTCTTCAGCGCGGCTTCAGCGTCGTCGGCGCGTCCGGCAAGAAGCAGCGCGCCGATCGGGCCATCGACCACGTGCTCCCAGAAGCGGCGGCGCAGGGCGACTTCGGGAATGAGACCGTGGATGCTCTTGCGCCAGCGTCCAATGAAGGCGGCGAGCTCGCCGATCCGTGCCGGCAATAACGCCTCGATGCGTTCGCGGACACGGCGCGCCACGACCGGCGAAGCGCCGCCGGTGCCAACCGCCACAACCACATCGCCGCGATCGACGATGGCGGGAAAAATGAAGGTCGAATGTTCAAGATCGTCCATCACATTGACGGGCAAGCCAACCGCCTTGGCCCGCGCCGACATCGAAAGACCGGCCTCGCCTGCGCCCGCGCAGAAGATTGCGATCACGCCGTCGAGGTCGGCCGCCAGCGGATCGCCTGCCGCAAGCTCGATCCGCGCGGCATTGTCCGCGGCAAGGCCGCCGAGATCCTGATTTCCGTCGGTCGCATACCAACGAACCTGCGCGCCGGCAGAGACAAGCAAGCGCAGCTTCGCCCGCGCCAAGTCGCCGGCACCTACCAGCAGCACCACGCCGCGTTGCAGATCGAGGAATACCGGCAGGAATCGCATGCGATACTCGCTTCCCCAACTTCTGGGGTTGACTGGAATTATTTTCTATATATGTCTCGTTCAATGCTCGCAAAGAGAAAATTATTTCTTCTCTACTGCAGTGCAACTATAGAATTTTCGCCTCCCAAGGCCAAGGGCCGGTAGATGCATCTTCTCAACGAAAACTACGCAAGCGACCGGCTCGATCGGGCCATCCCGATCGGGCCATCCGCGGTCACGCAAATTTCATCCGTGGGCCTCGCTCACGCGCCCTCGATGGACCACCTCGACGCACTCGAAGCGCAAAGCATCTACATTTTCCGGGAAGCCTTTGCGCGGCTGAAGAAGCTCGCGCTGTTGTGGTCGCTGGGCAAGGATTCCAACGTGATGATCTGGCTCGCGCGCAAGGCCTTTTTCGGCCGCGTGCCGTTCCCGGCCTTGCATGTCGATACCGGCAAGAAATTTCCGCAGATGTACGCGTTCCGCGATCGCTACGGCAAGGAGTGGGAGCTCGATCTCAAGATCGAACCCTGCCCGCCGCTCGACACCGTCGACCCGACCTTGCCGCCGGCGGCGCGTTCGGCCGCGCGCAAGACCGAAGGATTGAAGCTCGCGCTCACCAAATTCGGTTTCGACGGATTGATCGCCGGCATTCGCCGCGACGAAGAGGCGACGCGCGCCAAGGAGCGGGTGTTCTCGCCGCGCGGCGCTGAAGGCGGATGGGACGTGCGCGATCAACCGCCGGAATTCTGGGATCAGTTCAACGCCTCGCCGCCGACCGGCGCGCATCTGCGCGTGCATCCGATCCTGCACTGGACCGAGGCCGACATCTGGGCCTACACCAGGCGCGAAAACATCCCGATCATTCCGCTCTATCTCGCCAAAGACGGCAAGCGCTATCGCTCGCTCGGCGATGCCGACATCACCCATCCGGTGGCCTCGACCGCATCAAATATCGACGAAATTCTCCTCGAGCTTGACCGCACCAAGGTGCCTGAACGCTCGGGGCGCGCGCTCGACCACGAAACCGAAGACGCCTTCGAGCGGCTGCGCGTCGCCGGCTATCTCTGAGCGGAAACGAGTTGAGCGTAACCATGAACATGACCGTTCCCGCCGCGATCTCCGCAACACCGAATGGCACGACGCGCCCGCAGGTGCGCATCGTCATCGTCGGCCATGTCGACCACGGCAAATCGACTTTGGTCGGCAGGCTCCTGCATGAGACCGGCAGCCTGCCGGAAGGCAAGCTCGAAATGCTCAAAGCCGTCAGTGCGCGGCGGGGTATGCCGTTCGAATGGTCGTTCCTGCTCGATGCGCTGCAGACCGAACGCGACCAGGGCATCACCATCGATACCACGCAGATTCGGTTTCGCACCGGCTCGCGCGACGTGGTGTTGATCGACGCGCCGGGTCACGCCGAGTTCCTGCGCAACATGATCACCGGCGCCTCGCAGGCCGACGGCGCGCTTCTCATCATCGACGCGCTGGAGGGCGTGCGCGACCAGACCAGACGCCACGGCTATCTCTTGCATCTTCTCGGCGTCAAACAGGTCGCGGTTGTCGTCAACAAGATGGACCGGGTTGATTTTTCCGCGGCGCGGTTTGCCGAGATCCGCGACGAGATTTCGTCGCATCTGACCGGGCTCGGCCTTTCGCCTCTGGCGGTGATTCCGATTTCGGCGCGCGACGGCGACGGCGTGGCCGCGCGCACGCCGCGAACCCGCTGGTATCATGGCCCGACCGTGGTCGAGGCGCTCGATGCGCTCGAGCCGGCGCGTCCGCTGCAGCAACTCGCGCTACGGCTGCCGGTGCAGGCGATCTACAAATTCGACGACCGCCGCATCGTCGCGGGCCGGATCGAGTCCGGCCATCTTGCGGCCGGCGACGAGATCGTGATCATGCCCGCGGGCAAAATTGCAAGAATCAGGAGCGTCGAGGGCTGGCCGCTGACGCCGGTCAAGGGTGCTCATACCGCGGGGCGATCGGTCGGCATCACACTCGACCGCGAACTCTTCCTCGAACGCGGCGACATCATCGCCCATGCCGGATCGAGCCCGCGCGACACCCGCCGGATTCGCGCCCGCATTTTCTGGCTGCACGAGAAGGAACTCACCAAGGGCGAGCAAATCCTGGTCCGGCTCGGTACGCGGGAAAGCCGCGCCACCGTGGTTGCGATCGAGAAGGCGGTCGATCCAGGCGAGCTTTCGAGCGTCGAGAACAAATCGATCGCCAAGAACCATGTCGGCGAGATCGAAATTTCGCTGGCGCAGCCGGTTGCTGCCGATCCCTATGTCGACAATCCCCGTACCGGGCGGCTGGTGATCGAGGTCGGCGGCCGCATCGCCGGCGGCGGGCTGGTGCTGTCGGTTGACGCCGGACAACGCGCCGTTCCTGTCGATATCGTGCCGGTGGAATCCGCACTGCGCCCCGACGAGCGCTCGGCGCGCTATCGCCACAACGGCGCGGTGGTCTGGCTGACGGGGCTGCCGGGCTCCGGCAAATCGACCCTGGCGCGCGCGCTCGAGCGCAGGCTTTTTGGCAGGGGCGGTTCGCCGGTCCTGCTTGACGGCGACACGCTGCGCGCCGGGCTCAACCGCGATCTCGGTTTCTCGGCTTCCGACCGCAGCGAAAATATCCGCCGGCTCGCCGAAGTCGCGACCCATCTGGCGCGCAACGGACACATCGCGATCGTCGCGGCGGTTTCGCCCTCGCGCGACGACCGTGCCGCCGCGCGCCGCATCGCCGATTCCGCGTTTCACGAAATCTACGTCGCAACGCCGGCTGAAGTCTGCGAGAGCCGCGACCCCAAGGGCCATTACGCCAAAGCGCGCTCAGGCAGGCTCGCGGCATTCACCGGGATCGGAAATGATTACGAGCCGCCGGAGCAGTGCGAGCTTGCGCTCGACACTTCGGCGCGGACCGTCAGCGAGGCCGCCGACGAGATCGAGCGGATGCTGACTAGAAGCGGCGTCCTGTTCGAAGAAGTGGTTGATCTGGCTGCCAATATTTGAGCATTCCTTCGCCACCCGAATAGGCGATCGAAGGGCTTTTCTTGAAGCCAGCTTTGGCGCTAAAAGGCCCCAAACCTCGCGCCTCAAGGCGCTTTTTCCTGAAATCCCTGAAAGGCGCGTATTTCCCGCCGTTTCTCGTGAGAAAATTCCATCATGAATCGTATCGATGCCCACGGATTGAAAATTGCCCCCGTTCTGTTTGATTTCATCGCCAAGGAGGCGACCCCGAAAACGGGAATTGCGCCGGACGCCTTCTGGGCGGGGCTTGCGGCAATCGTCCGGGACCTCGCTCCGAAAAATCGCGAGCTGCTTGCATTTCGCGACACCTTGCAGGCCAAGATCGACACTTGGCACCGCGCCAGCAAGGGCAAACCGATCGACCTCAATGCCTACACCGCCTTTCTGAAGGAAATCGGCTATCTGTTGCCGGAACCGGCCACGCAGAAGGTCGAGACGGCCAATGTCGATGAGGAGATTGGCAAGATCTGCGGACCCCAGCTCGTCGTGCCGCTCACCAATGCGCGCTACGCGCTCAACGCCGCCAATGCGCGCTGGGGCAGTCTGTACGATGCGATCTACGGCACCGACGCAATCCCGCACGACCCGAGTGAGGCGACCAAGGGTTTCAACAAGGCGCGCGGCGACAAGGTGGTTGCGAAAGCCAAGACCTTTCTCGATTCCGCCGTGCCGCTGGCGACCGGCAGCCACACCGATGTGAGTTTCTACAGCGTCATCAGCGGCAAGCTCGCGGTAAAACTCAAGAGCGGCAACGCCACCGCGCTGAAATCGAACGCCCAGTTCGCCGGCTACCGCGGCGAGCCCGCCTCGCCCTCGGCCATTCTCCTGGTCAACAACGGGCTGCATATCGAAATCCAGATCGACCGCAGCCACACGATCGGCAAGGACGATCCGGCCGGCGTCGCCGACATGATCCTGGAGGCCGCCGTCAGCACCATTCTCGACATGGAGGACAGCGTCGCAACCGTCGATGCCGAGGACAAGGTGCTGGTCTATCGCAACACGCTTGGCCTGATGAACGGCACCCTGTCGGCCGACTTCGAGAAAGGCGGCAAGACGCTGAAGCGCGCGCTCAACGCCGACCGCGTCTACACCACACCGGACGGCAAAGAGCTCAAGCTGCACGGCCGCAGCCTGTTGTTGATGCGCAATGTCGGCCACCACATGTTCACCGACGCGGTGCTCGATTCGGCCGGCGAGGAAATTCCGGAAGGCCTGCTCGATGCCGCCATCACCGGCTTGCTTGCCATTCATGATCTCAAGAGCAATTCAAAGATACGCAACAGCCGCACCGGCTCGGTCTATATCGTCAAGCCGAAGATGCACGGCCCCGACGAGGTTCGCCTGACCTGTGAGCTCTTCGCCCGGGTCGAGAAGATGCTGTCGCTGCCGGAGAATACCCTGAAGGTCGGCATCATGGACGAGGAGCGCCGCACCACGGTCAACCTCAAGGCCTGCATCCAGCAAGCGTCAAAGCGCATCGTCTTCATCAACACCGGCTTCCTCGACCGCACCGGCGACGAGATCCTCACTTCGATGGAAGCCGGCCCCATGATCCGCAAGAACGAAATGAAGGCGCAAGCCTGGATCAAGGCCTATGAGGACTGGAACGTCGACATCGGCCTGATCGACGGCCTGCCGGGCCACGCCCAGATCGGCAAGGGCATGTGGGCCGCGCCCGACATGATGGCGGCCATGCTGGCGCAGAAGATCGCGCATCCGCAGGCCGGCGCCACCACCGCCTGGGTGCCTTCGCCGACCGCAGCCACGCTGCACGCGCTGCACTATCACCAGGTCAACGTGCTGGCGCGCCAGCAGGAGCTGGCGAAGGGCGGCCCGCGCGCCAAGCTTTCGGATATCCTCACCATCCCCATTTCGAAATCGAACTGGGCACCCGACGATGTCCGGCAAGAGATCGACAACAATTGCCAGGGCATTCTCGGCTATGTCGTGCGCTGGATCGATCAGGGCGTCGGCTGCTCCAAGGTGCCCGACATCCACGACATCGGCTTGATGGAAGATCGCGCGACCTTGCGCATTTCAAGTCAGCATCTGGCGAACTGGCTGCATCAGGGCGTCGTCACCGAGGAGCAGGTGATGGATTCGCTGAAGCGGATGGCGGTGGTGGTGGACGGCCAGAACGCGGGCGATCCCCTGTACCGGCCGATGGCGCCGGCCTTCCACGGCGTCGCCTTCAAGGCGGCCCGCGACTTGATCTTCAAGGGGCGCGAGCAGCCGAACGGCTACACCGAATTCATTTTGACGGCGCGGCGGCGTGAGGCCAAGGCGGCGGGTTGATCGTGACGGTTGTTCCCGGAACGATCGAATGCCGCAGTCGTTAGCTCGTCATCCCGACACAACAGGAGATGGCGATGGATTGGAACCGCATCGAAGGCAATTGGAAACAATTCAAGGGCGCCGCCAAGGAAAAATGGGGCAAACTTACCGACGATGACCTCAACGTCATCGAAGGCCGCCGCGATCAGCTCGAAGGCAAGCTCCAGCAGCGCTACGGCTTCGCCAAGGATCAAGTTCACAAGGATGTGGACGACTGGTTCAAGATGCTGAAGTAAGTGCTCGTGATCGAACAAGGAAGCCCCGGCCTTGGCCGGGGCTTTTTTGTCCATCACCGGTCATTCCGGGACCATGCGAAGCATCGAACTACGATGTGCGCTTGCACATCGGAGAACCTCGAGATTCCGGGTCTGGTGCTGACGCACCATCCCGGAATGACCAAGGGGTGTCTAAAACACCGCGATATATTTCAGCAGCGAAATCACCCCGAGGATGATGACGATGACGCGCACAATTTGCCTGGCGCGCGCGTCGATCGGCAAGAGGTTGACCAGATAGAGAATCAGAATGACGACGAGAAAAGTAACCAGCGCGCCTATGAGCATTGAAATCCCCTGTTCTCTCTTTAAATGAGCCGACCCTTCGCCAACGCGCCGCCATAGGGGTCGGTTCCCCGCAAGGAACCGCAGGGCTAACTACCTGATAAACCCTGGGGTTCGGGCCGGGCCGGGTCGAGAACCGGCAGCGCCACTGTCTAAAAATTTACCCTTTTTTGGCTAAGTGGACTGAATTCTTTGGGGGGCCGCTGATGCTCAATCGTCTCACCGTATCTTCGCTGATCCAGTCGGTCATCGTTCTGATGGCGGCCTGCATGACCGCGCTCCTCTGCGTCACGGCCTGGAATTCGTGGCAACGCCTTGCCACGACGAACCGGATTTCGGTGGTCGCGGACGCCTCGTCCAACCTGTTCAGGGCGATGCATAACCTGCGCGCCGATCGATCGAACGCCGGCCGCGGCCTTAGTGCCGAGGCGGTGCTATCGCCGGAAATGCAGAAATATATTGGTGCCATCCGCGACGCCCAGATGCCGGCCATGCAATCGGCCGTTTCAGTGCTCGCCTCGTTCGAGTTTCCGGATCAAAAAACGCTGCTACCCGAGCTGGACCGCATGATCAAGGCACTGACCGGACTCGAAGCCGAAACGTGGGACGCGATGAGCAAGCCGAAGGCCGAGCGGCGGCCGGCGCTCGTCAAGGAATTCGAGGACAACACGACGGCGTTGCTCGAAACCCTCGACAAGGTGTCGATCCGGATCACCGCCGCGGTGAACCACGACGACCCGGTCATCGATCAGCTCTTGATGATCAAGCAGCTCGCCTGGCTGATGCGCAATACGGCCGGCGAGGCGTCGCTGCTGATTTCGAGTGGCATTGCCTCCGGTCAGGCGGCGCCGGATTTGCGCCAAAAATACACCAAGCTGATCGGCGGCGTTGAATCGGTTTGGGCGGCGCTGCAGACCGTGGCGGCGAGTTCGGAATTGCCGCCGAGCCTTGTCGAAGCGATGGCCGAGGCGAAGACGGGTTATTTCGAGCCGCAATTTCCCGCCCTTCGCGATCGACTGGTGAACGCGCTGGTGACCGGCGAAAAGCCCGAAATGAAGGCCAACGAATGGAGCCCGTTCTCGGTCAAGCACATGACCTCGGCGGTGATCGTCGCCGAACGCGCGCTCGATGTCGCCAAGAGCTATGCCTTGACGCAGCATTCGGCCGCCCAGCGCGCGCTGGCGCTCCAGCTTGTGATGTTGGCCGCAGCGCTCGCGCTGACCATCGGCACCATGACGGCGGTGACCCGCCGCATCATTCGCCCGCTGCACATCATGCGTGACGCCATGCTGAAGGTTGCCGCAGGCGATCTTTCGGTCGACACCGGATATGCGCAGCGTGCCGACGAGATCGGCGCGCTGGCCGGAGCGCTCGAGACCTTCAAGCAGCAGGCCATGGACAAGCTCAGGATCGAAGGCCAGGAGCGCGAACGCAACGCAGGCGCGGCGGCGCGTCAGCGGGCGATCGAGGGCTACGTCGGCGAATTCGAAAGCCTGGTGCATCAGACACTCGACCAGCTTCACGACGCTTCAAGCCAGATGCGGACGACCTCGGCGGACCTGGCGGCGGTCTCGAGCCAGACCAATTCGCGCGTGTCGGTTGCCGAAAAGGCCTCAGAAGAGGCTTCGATGAGCGTGGAGAGCGTGGCCTCGGCATCGCAGGAACTGAGTGCCTCGATCGACGACATTTCCAGGCAGGCCTCGCACGCCGCCGGCATTGCCGGCCGCGCCGTCGACCGCGCACGGGAAACCGACGACACCGTCCAGGGGCTGGCGAAAACGGCGGCCGGAATCGGCGAGGTGGTCGGCCTGATCAATTCCATCGCCGCTCAGACCAACCTGCTGGCCCTGAACGCCACCATTGAGGCCGCGCGTGCCGGCGAGGCGGGCCGCGGCTTTGCGGTGGTCGCCTCCGAGGTCAAATCGCTGGCGAGCCAGACCGCCAAGGCGACCGACGATATCTCCGAGCAGATTGCCGACATCCAGAAAGTCGCCGGCGAAGCCATCGAGGCCATCAAGGGCATTGGCGGCATCATCGGCGAGGTGAATGAAGTCGCCACCACGATCGCGGCCGCCGTCGAAGAGCAGGGCGCCGCCACCCAGGAAATCTCGCGCAACACCCAGCACGCCGCGCAAGGCACAAAGAACGTCTCGGAGAATATCACCGGCGTCAAAGCCGATGCGGACGCGGCGGCGCTGGCCGCCGAAAACGTCAAGCATGCTTCCGAGACGCTGGAGACCCAGAGCCGTCAGCTCAGCAGCCAGGTCACCGAATTCTTGCGCAAGATCCGCGCGGCTTGATCCCTCCGTCATGCCCGGGCATAGCCGTTCGAGGGACGGCGCCGCTTCCGCTCGCCTATGACCCTGGCCATGACAAAAAAGCAATTGCTCCGAGGTCTCTACTCCCGCGCCACTAGCGGCACGCGCCGATAATGCGAGCGGACCGACTGCGGCGCGGGCGAGAGTTGCAGCGAGGCGCCACGGCGATCGGCGCCGCGGCCCGCCACCATCAGCCCGCCGCTGCCCGCCACGAGATCGCCCCTGCGCAGCGTCGGGTCGTCTTCGATTCGGACCGCTGCGAGACCAACCGGGTCCTTGCCGTTGCAGGTGCAGCCCGCGACCAGCTCGTCGCGATAACGAAACGCGTTCGGCAGTTGGGAATAGGGCTTGCCATTCTCGGTGACGGCACTTTCGATATTGCTGCCGTAGACCACCTTGGTCTCGCTGGCCGGGCAAAAACTATTGCAGGAAGCCGCCCTGGTCTGATTGTCGGCTGGGGAAAGCGGGAAATGGCGGCCGTCGCAGGTGCGCACGCAATAGGCCAGCGAACCGCCGGAATAACCATGGGCGCCCGCTTGCGGAACAGCATTTTCGGGAACGGCCGTGTTGCCCTCGCTGGCATAGGGCAATGGCGTCATCGGCGCCTGTCGCCGAGCGCCACCGAACGCACCGAACAGCGCGGAAAGAAAATCCTCGGCGTGCGCCGCGGGCGCCAACGCCGCGGCGGCCAGGACCACCGCGGCGCCCCATCCCAACCTGCTCGTTCGCATGACCAAATTCATTGTCTTTCCGGACCGGGGTCGATCAGTACGGCGCGGCGGTCGAAAGGTTCATCGCCTGACGCCCCGAAGGCAGCATCGTCACTACCGGAGGCGGCCGCGATGCTGCCGCTCGAACATCGATCCCTCTGATCCCTCTCGCTTCAAGATGCGGACCGTTTTTGGGCAGGACCACCACCCGCGTGCCGACATCGACACGGCTGAACAGGTCGCTCACGTCTTCGTTGGTCAGCCGGATACAGCCACTGGAAACGAATTTCCCGATCGTCGTGGGATCGTTGGTGCCGTGGATGCGGTATTCGCTGGAGCCGAGATAGATGGCGCGAGCGCCGAGCGGATTGCCGGGGCCGCCTGCCATGAAGCGGGGCAAATAGGGCTGACGCGCGATCATCTGCGCCGGCGGATGCCAATCCGGCCACTCGGCCTTGTGGCTGATGGTTTGCACGCCGGACCAGGTGAACCCCTCGCGGCCGACACCGACGCCATAACGGATAGCGCGCCCCTGCCCGAGCACATAGTAGAGCACGGTGTTGCCGGTATCGATGATGACGGTGCCCGGCGCTTCGGCTGTGTTGAGGGCGACCACGCTACGCTGCAATCGCTCGGGAAGCACGTAGGCGCTTCTGCCATCGTTCGGCCGGATGGAATCGGGCGCCGTCATGACATTGTCCGATGGGAATGAGGTTGGCGCCGCCGCAGTGTAGTTGAGCGCCTGGGCGCTCGCCTGGCTTGAAAGAACTGTCGGCGCCAAAGCCATAACGCCGGCCACCAAGAGTGCGTCAAAGACGCGCTGCCGCCTGATGCGATTGAGGATGATTCCCTGTGCCATGACCTGCCCTCCATGAAGGGCATAAGACGATGCCCGGTTCGGAAGCTCATTCAGGGTCGTGAAGCAATTCTGGACAAATTCATCAGTGGACCCGTTCGCGCCAGGCGCTCTTGATCCATCGCAAGGATTCCCTGCGACCATCGCCGTTCCGGCTCGACGACGATTGCCTGCGAATGGCTGTGTCATGATCTGCCCCGATGCGGTTGCGCATCACGCTGATGCTTCTAACAAACGCCAACGGAGCCGCGCGGTTCCTCGCGCCGTCCGAATTAGACCACGGCTTTGTCAAGCCCAGCGAATTTCACGTCTTCGCGACGGAACTTTCGTGCGCGCGACGCCTTGTCCCGCGGGTGCCTTGCGACGTCTGAGGCCGTTCGCGCCAAGGTCGCGGCTCGCCATTTTTATTAGCTTTAACGCGGGGGAGAGAGATCCTGTTGCGTGTCCTGCCCGACGAACGCGCGTTTTCGAACGATACCCTCGGCACGCCACTGCCTGACAGCAACCTCGAACAGCCGCCGATCGTTCGCCGCATCGAGCTCGTTGCGTTTGCGCTGATCTCGCTGTTATTGATTTGCGTGGTCGCGGTTCTCTACGCCGCCAAGGCATTCTTTCTCCCCGTCGTCGCGGCGTTCGTAGTCGGCACCATGCTGTCGCCGGCCGCCGGCTTCCTCGAACGTCATCGAATCCCGCGCGCAATGTCGGCAGTTCTGATCGTGAGCGCGGTTGGCGCGGGCATCGCGCTCATCGTGGGCCTGATCTCTTCGCCGTTGATGCAATGGAGCGCGCGGCTGCCGGAGCTCGGCGCGCTGCTTAGGGACAAGCTGCATATCTTCGACCGGCCGCTTGCGCTCTGGCATGATCTACAGACCATGCTCGGCCTATCCGACACATTCGCGGCCGCGCCGTTCGAGATGCCGAAATTCGAATGGGTGCAGCCCACACTGGAATTCCTGTCACCGACCTTCACCGAATTCCTGCTGTTCTTTGCGACGCTGGTCCTGTTCCTCGCAAGCTGGCACGACCTGCGACGCGCGCTGATCATGAATTTTACCGGCCATGAATCGCGGCTGCGAGCCCTGCGCATCCTCAACGCGATCGAGGAGCATCTCGGGGGTTATCTGCTGACGGTGACGATCATCAATCTCGGCGTGGGCGCTGCGACCGGCCTTGTTTGCGCGCTCGCCGGCATGCCAAATCCGGCCGGGCTTGGCGCGCTCGCCGCGACGCTGAACTACCTGCCGATCATCGGCCCGGTGGCTACATTTGTGATCCTGACCATCATCGGCATGATCGCATTCTCAACCATCGGGGGAGCGTTGATCGCGCCCTTGGCCTTTGTCGGGATTGCTTTTCTTGAAGGTCATTTCGTCACCCCGACCATCATTGGCCGCAGGCTCGAACTCAACGCGCTCGCCGTATTCATCGCGCTCGCGTTCTGGACCTGGCTCTGGGGACCGATGGGTGGCTTTCTATCCTCACCGCTTTTGATCGTGGCGCTGACGCTGCGCGATCATTTGTGGACGCAAAGCGAGCCGAACCTGCCGTAGTGGCAAATCAGCGCAGTGACTTCGCTTGCGGGAACTTCCCCAGTGCCGGGACGTTTGTTCCGTAACTGACTTTGAGATGCCGGGAGCTGTTTGATGTCGAGTACTGATGGCGAAATCGGAATGAGCAATCTGACGGATAAAGCGACGTATGAACGCCTTGAAAAGCATGTAGCAGCCGTGAAAGACGATATCACCGCCCTGACAGACCAGATCACCGACACCCTCAACTCTTTCGCTGGCACCGCCAAAAAGCAGGCGCGCCGTGGCTACAAGCAGGCGCGTGCCAATGTCGATGCGGCCGTCGACGATATTTCGGGGCGCGGCACTGCGGTGATGGGCGCCGCCCAGGACGCCGCCACATCGATCGAGGAAACACTTGAAGACGTCATCACGCGGCGGCCGCTGGCGACCGTCGGCCTTGCGCTCGGACTTGGCTTCCTGATCGGCGCGACGTGGCGCCGCTAACAAGGGGTGCGTGGCCGCAAGTGACCGCCTTGCCGGAATCCATTCTGAATTTTTGAACGAGGCGTCCGAATGTTCGCGCACATCGTCGATGATTTCAAGGAATCGACCCGCAGCGCCTTGCGGCTGACGTCGCTTGCGGCTGCGGTGGCGCTGGCAGCGTTCATCACGATCTCGTTTCTGTGCGCCGCGGCCTTTGTCTATGTGTTGCAGACCTATGGCTTGATCGAGGCCTGCCTGACTGGCGCCGGGATTTTCCTCCTTGTCGCGCTGATTGCGGCTGCGCTGTATGTCGCCCGAAAAAATCGGGCCCGGGCGCGCGCGGTGGAAGCCACGAAATCCACGCTCCATGCCGCGCTCGCCGATCCGATGCTGGTGGCCACCGGCATCCAGCTCGTCCGCGCCATCGGGGTCAAAAGGCTGATCCCGATCCTGGCGGTCGGCGGATTGGCGCTGGGATTGCTGGCCAGCCGGAATGCTTCGACCGATGAAGCGCCGGCGGAGTGAGCGGCGCGCGCCGATTCAAATTTCAAACAGCCTACTCCGGTGTCGTCGCCCGGCTTGACCGGGCGATCCAGTATTCCGGAGACGCCTCCTGCCTATACGAGAGATCACGGCGTACTGGATGCCCCGCTTGAAGCGGGGCATGACGATTGAGGGACACAGCTTCGCGATCTCGCCGCGCAATTCGCGCGAGTTCTGCCAAGAACATCCGCCCTTCGAAAATTCAGAGGGCGCAGGGAATGCCGGGCGCTCGCTGCGCCCGCAGCCTTGTGTGCGGTGAAAGTGAAAGCACACAAGCGTAGTCACCACGGTCACACCGGAAACACCCGGCATTCCCCGCGCAATGGTTTACGGCTTATATCGCGCTCTCCCCGGGGACCGGGCTTTCTTGCCCCCGTCGTTACGCGGAATCGTCTCCGCAAACTTGACGCCAGCGTCGGGGCGTCAGGACCACACGACTTCGCCGTCCGCGACCAGCACCCTCGTCAGAAGCGCTTCCTGCGTCCACCGCATCCCGTCCCGCGTCCGTGACGTTCGCGAGCCGCCCCTCTGTGAGACGGGACCAAATCGCTATAATCCTGCTTCTACCACGCCGTCAAGCGAAATTTCTGAAAATCGGAAATAAGAGTCATGTCCGTCGTCATTGCCTGCGACAAACGCAAAGCGTTTGCACAAGGGAGCCCTTGCGACGACGCAATCCAGCCTTTCTTACTGTGGTGAGATGGATTGCTTCGCGTTGCTCGCAATGACGTGGAGAGGCTCGCAATGACAAAAACCCGTCATTGCCTGCGACAAACGCAAAGCGTTTGCGCAAGGGAGCGCTTGCGACGACCCCGCTACGCTCGCTGCGCGAGCTTCGCAGGATAGGAGTCCGCCGAAGCGCACGAGCGCGTAGGCGGAAGCAATCCAGCCTTTCTTTCCGCGGTAAGATGGATTGCTTCGCGTTGCTCGCGATGACATGGAGGAGGCTCACAATGACGCGAGACCTTCACGTCACGCAGCGGCCGGGCTGGAGCTGCTTGGCAACTTCAGTGAGCAGGCTGACCACGGCTTCGCAGGCCACGATCGGCTTGCGGTTCCCCGGCCTGATCGCGGCGGGCGAGGAGGGACTAGCGGCCTCATTGGTTACCGGCACGCGAACCAGGAGGGACCTGTCCGAGACCCCATTCACCCGAAGCGCGATGGTTTGGGATCGCGCGGGCGATCCCGCCAGGCCCGCCGCTCGGTCGGCTTTCGCGGCGCGGTTGACGGCGATCCCGCCGGCCGGCTCGGGCCCGAACAGGGCATAGCTCGATGTCGGGTCGGGAAGGTCGCGGCCCGACGCAAACTGCGCCGCGCCAAGGGTCAGCGAGAGGGCGATCGCCCCCAAAATTCCTGTTGTAAGCTGTAACATTTCTCGTCCGCCGTCGCATCGCCCCATGGCGATCGACTTAGCAACGCCGCAGAAACGACAAGGTTTCGCGGAACCCGCAATCACTTAACCGTGCAAAAAATTTCACGCCTGCCGCGGAACGACTCCGGGGGCTGATGCGTCATCCTGCCAGCCGGTTATCCCCCCTGCCCCATTGACCGGCGACGTAGGGCGCGGCTGTGGTGATGCCAGTCGCGCCCTGCTTTTTTGTTATCCGGTTGATTTCAGAGCGCTTTCGTACGCACTCCCGCACCTTCCCGAGGCCGGCATGCCGGCTGCGATTGACGCGCGGGCGATCCGCGTGCAGCAACTGTTTCCTGCATCGGGGTGGTGGGGCATTTGGGCGAGTTTCTTCGAATTGTCGAAATTTCGGTCGGCGTCAGCGTGGCAGCGACGGCGATCGCGGCGGCCGTCAGTCTTCCCAGCGGGGCTGCGCTTGCGATCTTTGCCTTTCGAGGCCGGCGATTGCTGGTTGTTTTGACGAACGCATTTTTCGGCCTGCCGCCGGTCGTGGTCGGGCTGGTGCTGTACCTTGCGCTGTCGCGCTCTGGCCCGCTCGGCTTCCTTCAACTGCTGTATACGCCGCAAGCCATGGTGATGGCGCAGGCAGTCCTCGCCGCGCCCATCATGACCGCCTTGATCCATCGCGCCAGCGAACGGGCCTGGGCGCGCTATGGCGACGAGCTGATCTGCGACGGCGCCTCACGCCTGCAGGCCGTTCCGCAAATCCTGCGCATCATCCGCGCCGACCTTTTGACCGCCGTGCTGGCGGGTTTCGGCAGGACGATATCGGAAGTCGGCGCGGTGATCCTGGTTGGCGGCAATATCCGGGACTTGACGCGAACCATGACCACGGCCATTGCGCTCCAGACCAGCCAGGGCGAGCTGTCACTGGCGCTGGCGCTGGGCGCGGTGCTGATCGGGATCAGCATTTCGATCAGCGCCACGGTGTTTGCGCTTGCCGGAGCCGCGAGAACGGCGGGAAGCGACGAAGCATGATTGAAATCCGGTCCCTGCTTGCGTTGATGGTTGCCGTCATCGCCATCCATTCGGCGCCGGCCGCGGCGGAATCGATCGTTCTCGCTTCCACCACCTCGGTCGAGAGCTCAGGGCTCCTGACAAAAATCCTGCCGCGATTCACGGCCAAGACCGGGATAACGGTCAACGTCGTCGCGCAAGGCACCGGCAAGGCGCTCTATACCGCCCGGCGCGGCGATGCCGATCTGTTGCTGGTGCACGACCCCGAGGCCGAAGCGCAATTCATGAGCGAAGGCCATGGCATCACGCGGCGGCAGATCGCCTGGAACGATTTTGTCCTCGTCGGCCCCGCAGCCGACCCCGCGCAGGTGCGCGGCGGCCGCGACAGCGTCGCCGCGCTGAAGGCGATCGCCGCCGCGCGCGCGCCGTTCGTGTCGCGTGGCGACAACAGCGGCACCAATGCCGCCGAGCTGCGGCTGTGGCGGATCGCCGGCCTCATTCCGGATGCGACGAGGGAAAAATGGTACCGCGACATCGGCGGCGGCATGGGCCAGGCGCTCAACGCCGCAAGCGCGATGGACGCCTACACGCTGACCGACCGCGGCACCTGGCTGAGCTTTGACAACAAGGGGTCGCTGGTCATCGCCATCGAAGGCGACCCGCGCTTGATCAACCGCTACGACGTGATCGAACTCAATCCGCAAAGACACGCCACCGCCAAGCTGGCGTTAGCAAAAATTTTTGCGGATTGGCTGGTGTCGCCGGAGGGACAAGCGGCGATCGGCGCCGTTCAGGTGAACGGGGAGCGATTGTTCAATCCGTCGGCGAACGCGCCGAGGTGAACGCGGCCGATGCGGCAGCTTGGGCGTTCGGTCGCTTTCGCTTGCGGTCACGCCACCCTTGGCGTCCTGTTGCGCGAGTTGCGCTGGAAGAAAAGGGCCTGGCTGGCGACCGCGGACACCATGGCGGGCTGGAACGGTTTTGAGATCAGGAACGCCGGCTCCGGGCGTTCGCCGGTCAGGAAGCGTTCGGGATAGGCGGTAATGAACACCACCGGGACCTCGAAGCTCCGCAACAGTTCGTTGACGGCGTCGAGCCCGGAAGAGCCGTCGGCCAATTGAATATCGGCCAGGATCAGGCCAGGCCTCTTGTTCTTGGCGAGCGCCACCGCGTCGGAATGGGTGCGGGCGACGCCGATCACGTTATGGCCGAGATTCTTCACGAGACTCTCGAGATCCATCGCGATGAAGGTCTCGTCCTCGATGATCAAGACGTCGGTGGCAATCTCCGCGGCCATTTCGCGCCCGGCGGTGTCGGCGAGCTTGCGCGTTTCGGCGACGTCGGTGCCGAGAATGAAGGCGACTTCGTCCTCCGCAAAGCCTTCAAGCGACAACAGCAGAAACGCCTGGCGCGGCAGCGGCGTGATGTTCGAAAGCCTCCGCTCCGGCGGCATCGGCAAGGTCGCCACATCGGGATCGTCGTTGATCGAGACCGAATTCCAGATCTGGGTAAAGAGGCGGAAGAGCCCGGCGCGTGGCCCGTGCCGCTCATCGAGCAGGGAGGCGTCCTGCAACAGGGCCTCCAGCATGGCTCCGACATAGGCGTCGCCTGACGCCTGGTTTCCGGTCAATGCGCGGGCATAGCGGCGCAGCAGCGGCAAGTGTTCGGCAACAACCTGTGATCGAGACATCCCCACTCCATCCTTCTGTTGGGTCAAAATCGTTTCGAGGGTCACCCGCACCCCCTCCCTGACAGTCGGTGAACTACGCCCAGGACCGGCAAAAGTTCCCGCAGATTAAGGAACTTTTAGCCGCCCTTTGCATTAGCCATGGCGCGGAAGGCGGCCAGCGCGTGGGCAGATTCGAGAAATAGTCATGAAAATACAAAAACTTAACCCCCGGGGAAGCGTGGGACAAGAAATGAAGGAAGTAAAAAAGCAGGGCGGCCTAAATCCCGAGATTCAGTCGCGAATCGGCCACCAGTTGCGCGCCATGTACGACGACGTGGTCCGCCAAGGGGTGCCCGACCGATTCGTGGAGCTGATCCGAAAGCTTGATGTGCCCTCGCCCCATACCCAAATGGGAAATACGGGCGACGACACGATCAATAAAGACGGGAGGGATTAAATGCCTCTCACCGACTCGCTCCGCGACGACATCCTCGCGTCGGTCCCCAGTCTGCGGGCGTTCGCGATTTCGCTGTCGGGCAATGGCGACCGCGCCGACGATCTGGTGCAGGAAACCCTTGTGCGCGCGCTTGCCAACATCGATTCGTTCCAGCCGGGATCGAACCTGCCGGCGTGGCTGTTCACGATCCTGCGCAACCTGTTCCGCTCGGACTACCGCAAGCGGCGGCGCGAGGTCGAGGATGCCGACGGCAGCTACGCCAAGACCCTGAAGACCCAGCCGGCGCAAGGCGCGCATCTGGAGTTTGAGGAATTCCGCGCGGCGCTCGACAAGCTTCCGCAGGACCAGCGGGAGGCGTTGATCCTGGTGGGCGCTTCCGGCTTCTCGTATGAGGATGCCGCGGCGATCTGCGGCTGTGCGGTCGGCACTATCAAGAGCCGAGTCAACCGGGCGCGGTCGAAACTCTCCGCGCTGCTCTATGTCGATGGCGCCGACGATTTCGGCCCCGACGAAACCGTTCGCGCGGTGATCGGCGGCAGCGGCGGGTAGTATCGGCTATCGAAGCAGCTCCTACACCGGCTTTAACGGCGCCGAGAACTGCTCGGTCCGGTCTCTCTCCGACATGTCCATCACGGTCTGCATCGGCGCGGTGAGCTCGTAGACGTAGCTCACATCGGTAAAGTATCGCTTCGATGTTCCGCCAAGCGCCTCCGGCGCCACGCGGTCGAGCAGGATCAGGCCGAAATCGCTGTCGGCGCGGCGAGTTGCCTCGCTGGTGTTGAACTCTTCCCAGCGAAAACGAAAAATGGTGTTGGAATCTTCTCCGGTTACGTCCCAGTGGGCGACGATATGAGGATGCTTGCCGACCAGCGAAAGACCTTCGTCGGAATGCGATGCCAGCTCGAAGAACAACAGCGACAGCGATTGCGCCGCCCGCGCGCTGACGGTGATCTCCGGGCCCGAGATCGCGATGCGCTCGGCGTGGGGTATCGCGCGCGCTTCGAACAATCCCTTCAGCTTCACGCCCTGCCACTGGCTTTCGCTGAGCAGCGAAACCACATTCGACATGGCATGAATCCGGCCGATCAGGAGTTCGCGGGCGACGTCGATGTCGGAACCGTGGCGCAAAGTGCGCGTCACGATCGACTGGATCACCGCGAGAATATTCTTGACGCGATGATTGAGCTCGTCGATGACCGCGGTCAGGCGCCGCTCGAAGCCGATCCGCACCTGGATTTCACGGCTGAGCCGCAGGTTGTTGTAGGCGACATATCCGAACAGCCCGCAAACGATCGCTGTCAGCGCAAAACCAATTGCGCCGACGACCATGGCCGTTTGTTGGGCGCGCGTCATCGCGTTGGTCTTGGCATAATAGCTCAGCGTCCAGTCCCGGTCGCCGAATGAGACCGTTCGCGTCACCGGCGGCATGGGACCTTGCCGGATCGCCCTCGATACGACGATGCTCCGGTCATTTGCGGTCAATTCGCTATTGTCGCTGCGCGGATCCTTCAGCGCCACGGAGAACAGCGACAGATCGTCATTGGCGAGCATCAGCGGCGCCAGTTCATACGAGAACGTGACAAAGCCGGCGGGCTGAGCCTCGCGGGCCTGCAACACCGGCGCGGCCAGCACGACGCCGATCGGGCCATCGTCGCGCAACAATGGCAGGGGATCGGACGCGACAGGCTTCATCTCGGCCATGGCGCGCGCCAGCATCGGCCCCAGAATCGGGTGCTGATCGAAGCAGCGGCCCGGAAAAGCCTTCAACTCGTCATTTCGAGGCTCGACATCCATCAAGATGTCGACCGGCCGGTCGAGAGCGGCGGTGTCGAGTGGCGCATCGTCAGAACTGCGGATGGTCGGATTTGGAAATCCAGCGCTGGCAAGCTCGGCATGCGCCGCTTCCAGTTCGTCCGGCCGCAGCCGTGCGATCCAGCCTGCGACCACGAAATCGGTCTTGAAGGCATAGATCGACGAGCGCAGCGGTTGGAGCATATTGGCCTTGATCACCGAAGGCGAACGGAACAGGCCCGATGCGACACGCGCCAGCAGCTCGCGCTCGGTCAGCCGATCCTGCGTCAGGCTCGCATGCACATCGATCGCCCGCGCCAGCGCGATGCCCTCAACCGTCAGTTCCTGATCATGCACGCGATAGGCCGCAAGACCGGAGAGCATAACTCCGATGAGCGCAATAAAACCGGTGATGAGACCCAGCCGAACCACGCGCTCACTCAAAAGAATTAGGTTGGCAATGAAGCCGAAGAAGCATCTGGCAGCCGACGCGGCGGCCGTAAATCGAAGAACAATGAGGGCCAGCCATTCGGCATAGTGGAGCAGCGGTCATCGATACGCAACAGCGGTGGACGGAAGGGATATAGCACGAAGGACAAGGCAACTTCCAAGCGATATTCCGGCGGCGCCAGAGAACGCTAACGGCGGTGGATGGGGGTTTGTTCCCGTTACTGCCGGGGTTTCATCCCGCCGGCTTCTCAGAAGGGTTAACGCGCCCTAGGCTCGCGCCTGCGGCCTGAGGCCGCCCTTGGTCTCGATGAAGCCGATAATGCGATCGAGGCCTTCGCTCTTTTTCAGGTTAGTCATGACAAAGGGCCGCTCGCCGCGCATCCGCCGTGCATCGGTATCCATTTTTTCGAGCGAGGCTCCGACATAAGGGGCGAGATCGATCTTGTTGATGACGAGCAGGTCTGACCTGGTGATGCCGGGCCCCCCCTTGGAGGGGATCTTGTCGCCGGCCGCGACGTCGATCACGTAAATCGTCAGATCGGCCAGCTCCGGCGAGAAGGTGGCGGCGAGATTGTCGCCGCCGGATTCGATCAGCACGACATCGAGATTTGGAAACTTGGCGCGCATGTCGGCAACCGCCGCCAGGTTCATCGACGCATCCTCGCGTATGGCAGTGTGCGGGCAACCGCCGGTCTCGACGCCCGCGATCCGGTCCGCCGTCAACGATCCGGAGCGCACCAAAAACTCGGCATCCCATTTGGTGTAGATGTCGTTGGTGATCGCCGCGATATCGTAGCGTACCCGCATCGCCTTGCAGAGCAGATCCATCAACGCGGTCTTTCCCGACCCGACCGGGCCCCCAATGCCGACACGAAGCGGGCCGTTCAAATTTTTGCTCATGCGGGTCTTCTCTCGGTGATCACGGCGTCCACGTCCAACGGAAATTACCTTCCTTGAAGGTCTTTGCGCGCTTTGGATCGGCCTTGCCTAGATCGCCCATTAGCCTTCCCCGCTCGTCGAAATAGACCCGGTCGGCTTCGATCGAGACTGTGCGCTTGCCGATTTTGCAATGATAAGGGGCAGCGCGGCCACCGCCGAGGTATTTCCAATGATTGCCGTGGCGCGCGGCGATGCAGGTCACGGCAGATGCTTTGAGACCATTTCTGTCCAGCTCCGCCTGGATCTCTGCAACCAGTTTTGGCGCCTTGACGACCGCGATGAGAACCTCACCAAGCCCGAGCGTGCCATCGGCCCATGCCGGCACCGCGGCAACCACGAAAAGCAGCGCCAAGGCAGCATATTCACGCGGCACCCTCATGACCGGAACAATCTCGTGTACTGCGTCTCGTGGCGCATGCCGGCGAGATCGGCGCGAAAGGTCGCGCTGCCGAGATCGTCGAGCGAAGCCGCAAGCGCGCGCCTCGCGGTTGCGCCGACGACCGGCTCGAGCTGCGCCAGCACGCGCTGGCTATCGGTCTGGCCCAGAGGAATAAGCCGCGCGCCCGCGGAAATCCAGTTCGAGGTCACCGCATGCAGGAAGGCGTGGACGGCCGGCTGCAGCGGAATTGCATGCGCGGCGCTGGCAAGGCCGACGGCGACGGGATAGACGATGACGCCGCCGCAACAGGCGATCAGCCGGTCCAGGCAATCGCAATTCCAAGCTGCGCGCGCGATCTCGATGAACGCCCTTCCCTGTGCCGAAGTCTCAAGCTGGCGTTCGCGTGAGGGCACCATGGCGGATGCGAGCTCGACGATCTCACCAAGCATCGCTTCGTCATCGGCCGCCGCGGCCCGATGCGCATGGACGAGAAAGACGGCGTCGCAAAAGCCCGGCCCGTCCGCCAGCATCGAACCAAGCCAACCCCTTAACGATGCGGCGTCACTGACGTCGCCGGCTTCGACTGCCCATTCGATACCGCTGGAATAGGAGAAGGCGCCGACCGGAAAGGACGGCGAAAGCCAGGTCATCAGCCGGTACAGCGCAGCCACCTCGCTCTCCGACATGTTGCTCACGCCGGGAGCCGGCACGGCCGCACCCGACGCATCCGCTTCGGGCTGCGCGCGGCGCCGTGGCCTCAATGGCTTATTTGTGGTCATGAGCATGGGAATGGCCGCCATGACCATGTCCTGCATGATCATGCGATTCGTCGGCGGGCGCGTGTGCATGCCCGCCATCAGCATAGGCGCCACCTTCCGGATCGAACGGCGCTTCGATCTCGACGATGCGCGCGCCCAACCCCTTCACCATGGCCTCGATCACGTGGTCGCGCCGGATGCGCAAGCCACGCGCCGTGATCTGCGTCGGCAGATGACGATTGCCGAGATGCCAGGCGACCCGAACCAGATGCTCGGGATCCTTGCATCGGATTTCGGCCAGCGGCTCCGGCGCCGCCACGACCTCAATCAACCTGCCGTCGTCGAGCACCAGCGCGTCGCCGCCGCGCAGCGCCACGGCGTTTTCCAGATCGAGCAGGAACTCGAGCCCGCGCGTGCCGGTCATCGCCATCCGCCGCCGGTGGCGATCGTCGAAATCGAGCACGACGGTATCGGCCGGCGGTTCGCTCCAGCGATGTTGGCCTCGAACATGGATGGCGCGGATCATTGGGTATCGACCATGGCTGCGGCCCTAATACATGAAATAGCGCTGCGCCATCGGCAGCACTTCGGCGGGCGCGCAGATCAGCAGTTCGCCATCGGCGCGCACCTCATAGGTTTCCGGATCGACCTCGATCTTCGGCGTCGCGCCGTTGTGGATCATGCTCTTTTTCGAGATGCCGCCACGGGTGTTCTGCACCGCGTAGAGTTTCTTGGTTATCCCAAGCTTGCGGCCAAGCCCGGACGACACCGCAGCCTTCGAGGAGAACACCACCGAGGAGGCCGTCAGCGCTTTGCCGAACGCGGCAAACATCGGCTGATAATGCACGGGCTGCGGCGTCGGGATCGACGCGTTCGGGTCGCCCATCGGCGCCGCCACGATCGAGCCGCCCTTGATGATGCATTCGGGCTTGACGCCGAAGAAAGCCGGCTGCCACAGCACGAGATCGGCGAGCTTGCCCTTTTCGACCGA
>DATGGY010000118.1:0-60824 GCA_035308285.1 Bradyrhizobium sp.
GCCAGCGAGCTCGCCAAGATCATCGACAAGGCCGAGGTCGCGCTGGCGCTGACCGACAGCCGCATCGCCGACGAGCTCGTTGCCTGCGCGAAGACCAGCAAATTCCTCAAGCAGGTCGTGAATTTTGACGGCACCTCAAACCATGATGCCGAGCTCGACCGGGTGGCGCTGAACAAGCCGGTCCGGTTCGACGCGGTCAAGACTGGTCGCGATGACGTCGCCTTGCTCGGATTTACCTCTGGCACCACGGGCGAACCAAAGGCGACCATGCATTTCCACCGCGATCTCCTGATCATCGCCGATGGCTATGCGAGGGAAGTCCTCAACGTCACGCCGGATGATGTCTTCGTGGGCTCTCCGCCGCTGGCCTTCACCTTTGGGCTCGGGGGGCTTGCGATCTTTCCGCTGCGGTTCGGCGCCACCGCGACGTTGTTGGAAAACGCAGCACCCGCCGAGATGGTCAAGATCATCGAAACCTACAAGGCCACGGTCTGCTTCACCTCGCCGACCGCGTATCGCGCGATGATGGCGGCGATGGAGCAGGGCGCCGATCTGTCGTCATTGCGCCTCGCGGTTTCGGCCGGCGAGACGTTGCCGGCTCCGGTGTTCGAAGGCTGGACCCGCAAGACCGGCAAGACCATCCTCGACGGAATCGGCTCTACCGAATTGCTGCATATCTTCATCACCAACCGTGCCGATGACGCCGCCGCGGGAACGACGGGCCGCCCGGTTTCCGGCTACGAGGCCAAAGTCGTCGATGAGGAGATGAACGAAGTGCCGCCGGGCACGGTGGGCAAGCTCGCGGTGCGCGGTCCGACGGGATGCCGCTATCTCGCCGACAGCAGGCAATCGAATTACGTGCGCAACGGCTGGAATCTGACCGGCGACACCTTCGTCCGCGACGAGCAGGGCCGCTTTTGCTTCGTGGCGCGATCGGACGACATGATCATTTCTTCCGGCTACAACATCGCCGGCCCCGAGGTCGAGGCGGCGTTGCTGAGGCATCCTTCGGTGGCGGAATGCGGCGTGGTCGGCGCCCCCGACGAAGCGCGCGGTTCGGTCGTCAAGGCCTATGTGGTTCTGCTGCCCGGCGTGACAGGTGACGCCGCGTTGACGGCGGAGTTGCAGGACCACGTCAAGCGTGAGATCGCGCCTTATAAATATCCGCGTGCGATCGAATTCGTCGCCCAATTGCCCAAGACGGAAACCGGAAAGCTGAAGCGATTTGCCCTGCGGCAGATGGCACAAGCGGGCGCGGCTGGATTAGCCGCCGAATGAAACGGGAAGGAGAACTATCAGTGAATCCCAAGAGTCCCAGCCTGGCCGTCCGGCCGGTGACCAAGGACGAGGCCCCGTCCGCGGGTCCGCAAGTCCTGCAACCGAGCGGCTGGCCGGCGCCAAAGGGATACGCCAACGGCATGGCCGCCGCCGGCCGCCTCGTTGTGACCGGCGGCGTGATCGGCTGGGACCCGCAGGGCCATTTACATCAGGATTTCGTCGCCCAGGTCCGCCAGACCCTGAGCAACATTTGCGCCATTCTCGCCGAGGGCGGCGCGCGGCCCGAGCACCTCGTGCGCCTGACCTGGTACGTCGTCGATATGGAGGAGTATCTGGCCAGCCTGAAGACGCTCGGCCAGATCTATCGCGAAACCTTCGGTGCGCATTATCCGGCGATGGCGCTGGTTCAGGTCGTCCGTTTGGTTGAAAAGGCGGCCAAGGTCGAGATCGAAGCGACCGCGGTGGTACCGCGCTGAATAAGTCTTGGTCCGCCCGCCTTGCTTGCGGAGATATTATTTCCACCAGCAAGTAATGCTGCCTTGAAGTTCACAGCCGGCCATTCCTAATATCCCGCATTGGTGGCCGGCAACTTGCCTCGATGCCGGGAGCTGGACATGAAGCGACGCGAATTCCTGGTCGTATCTGGTGCGATGGTGGCGTGGCCGTTCGCCGCAACCGCTCAGCAGCGACGCCCCGTGATCGGGTTTCTCCACCAGGGGACGCTGCCGCCGCAATCATCGTTAGCCGCGTTCCGGAAGGGCCTGGTCGAGGCAGGCGTTAGTGATGGCCTCAGCATTGCCATTGAGGATCGGGCGGCGGATGGCCAGTACGATCGACTGCCGGCATTGGCGGCGGACTTGGTCAACCGTCAGGTGACGGTTATAGCCGCCGAGTTTCTGCCCGCCGCATTGGCGGCAAAAGCTGCGACCCAGACGATCCCGGTCGTTTTCCTGAGCGGCAGTGATCCGATCGGGTCGGGTCTCGTGTCGAGCATCAATCGCCCGACCGGCAACGTCACCGGCGTCGCTTTCATGTTCACCAGGCTGGGGGCCAAGAACCTGGAGCTGCTGCGCACACTCGTACCCGACGTCACTTCGATCGCGGCGCTCATCAATCCGATCAATCCGAACTCGGAGCCTCAGTTACGGGATTTGCAAACCGCCGCGAGCGCTCTGGGGCTGAGTATCGTCGCAGTAAAAGCCAGCACGGATCAGGAAATAGAAGACGTTTTTCCCACGCTGCGGCAACGCCAGATGCGAGCCCTGCTTGTCACCGCTGACGGGTTTCTGATCAGCCGGAAGGATCGGATCGTGGAGCTGGCCGCTCGCCACGCAACCCCAACGATGTATCCCATGCGCCAATATGCCGATGTGGGAGGGCTGATGAGCTATGGCGCCAATCTTCCTGCCGGATTTCGCGAGTGCGGCATCTACGTGGGAAAGATCCTCAAGGGCACCAAGCCCGCCGACCTGCCGGTGCTGCAGCCGTCGACCTATGAACTCGTCATCAATCTCAAGACCGCAAGGACGCTTGGCCTCAATGTGCCGTCGACATTGATCGCGTTAGCTGACGAGGTAATCGAGTGAAACTGCGCCGTCCCATCAACTCGCCTCGGCGTAGCCCTCGTCCTCCGGAGAATTCAGATACATTCCGGACATGGTGTCGACCCAGCAAAGATGGTCGTGAACCTTCTTCACTCCCGTGATGTTCTCGGTGGCGACGATGGTGGCCTTCCGTGAACGTTCCTCGGTGATCACGCCCGAGAGGTGCACGATACCGTCGCGCACGACGACGCCGAGGCCGAACGGGCACCAATCCTGTTTCGCGAGCGTATCGATGACGCGGTTGCGAATGTGATCGTCGTCCGCGGTCGGATCGGGGACATCGCGTGCGAGACTCGCCACGGCCTGCAGAAGGTTGGAACGGGTCACGATGCCGACGACCTTGTCCTGGCGTATCACCGGCAGGCGCTTGACGTTGTTCTTTTCCATCAGCGCGACGATCTCCTCCAGCGGCGTTTCTTCGCCGGCCGTGAGGAGCGGTTCGGTCGTCATGATCTCGGAGACCTTGCGGCCGTGCTCGTGCACGAAATCGGACGCTTCCTTCCCTGGACCCAGGATGAATTTGAGGAATCGGCCGCGCTTGCGCTGAGTGCCGATCTCGCTGCGGCGAATGAAGTCCCCCTCCGAGATGATGCCGACCAGCTTGCCGTTGGCATCCAGTACCGGAAGGCCGCTGACGTGCTTCTGCAGCATGGTATTGGCGGCCTCGACGATCGTGGTCTCTGGCGTGACTGATATGACCGGCCGGGTCATGATTTGATGGGCGCGCATGGGCGAAGCTCCGAAGGGCTCAAGATTGAAACAAGTTAAAACCTAGTCCAGTCGGCGGAAGGCGTTTTGACGCAGGTCAAGCTTGCCGGCTCCCCTCGGCTTGATGCAGCTCAATGCCGGTTCGCGAATAAAGGGGTATTCATCCAAATAAATCAAAAATCGGAGGCTTGTCATGCCAGAAGCGCTGCGGAGGACCCCTATTATTGAGCCGATGGCGGTTGATGCCGCGGCACAATTTACCAAGGCGAACAAGAGCGCCCTGGAATTCATGTTCGGCGCGCAAAAGGCGCTGCTCGAGCAGGCGGTATTTACCGGCAACGAGATCCTCGATCGGGCGCGCACCGAAACGCATCTGTTGTCCGAATTCGTGTCGAAAGTCGCCGGATCGCATTCGGTCAAGGATTTGGGGACGATGTATCGGGAATGCAGCCAGCATCAGATTGATTTCCTCCGCCGCGACAGCGAGAGGTTGTTCAAACACGGCCAGCGGATGCTTGACGCCGTTTCGGCTTTGCTAGCCAGCCGGCAGCAGCCCTGATTCCGTCGTTGAGCTGTCTTGGATTTGCAGTCCAGTCATCGAGCGAGACAAAGAAATGAATTCCATGCAGCCGATATCGACCTTGCCGGTGGCCGAGGCAGTTGAGGTGGTACCGGAAACGCAACCGCACGAAGCGAAAGACTATCCGGCCGACCGTGCGCTGCATGCGATGTTTGCCGGTCTGACCGGCGGTGTGTCGCCGGTCGCGCTGTCGCTGGCCTATATCGACTGGGCCTCGCATCTGGCGGCGGCGCCTCAGCAGCGGATGGCCATCACCCAGGATGCGATGAATAGTGCGCGCAAATTCCTCGAAACCGCCGCGCATTTTTTCTCGCCCGGCCAGGGACCATGGGCTTTGCTCAAGCCGCAACCCCAGGACCGGCGCTTTGAAAAACCAGAATGGGAGGAGCCGCCGTTCAACCTGCTCGCGCAGGCCTTTCTGCTGACGGAGCAGTGGTGGCACAACGCGACCACGGGCGTGCGCGGCGTATCGCCGCAAAACGAGGCGATCGTCGAGTTCTCGACGCGGCAGCTTCTCGACATGTTCGCACCTTCCAATTTTGCTGCAACCAATCCGCAAGTGCTTGCGAAGACCTTCCAGAGCGGCGGCGAGAATTTCGCTTTCGGCTGGCAGAACTGGTGCAGAGACCTGATGCGGTTGTTGTCCGGCAGTCCGCAGGGCGACAAGGAATTCGTCGTCGGCAAGACAGTGGCGACGTCGCGCGGCAAGGTGGTGTACCGCAACAAACTCATCGAGCTGATCCAGTACTATCCGTCGACCGGGCAGGTACGTCCGGAACCGATCCTGATCGTGCCCGCCTGGATCATGAAATATTACATCCTTGATCTCTCGCCCCATAATTCGCTGGTGAGATTCCTGACCGATCAGGGATTCACCGTGTTCATGATCTCCTGGCGCAATCCCGGCGCGGCCGATCGCGACATCGCCTTCGACGACTATCGCAGCCTTGGCGTGGAAGCCGCGGTCGCAGCCATCGCCGACATCATTCCCGGCCGTCAGATTCACGCGCTCGGTTATTGCCTGGGTGGGACGTTGCTGTCGATCGCGGCCGCGACGATGGCGCGCAACGGGAGCAACAGGTTGAAGACGATCACCTTGCTCGCCGCGCAGACCGACTTCACGGAAGCCGGTGAACTCACTTTATTCATCAATGAAAGTCAGGTTGCGTTTCTCGAGGACCTGATGTGGGAGAACGGCGTCCTTGGAACTCCACAAATGGCCGGGGCCTTCCAGTTGCTGCGCTCGAACGACCTGATCTGGTCCCGGATCGCGCACGACTATCTGATGGGAGAGCGGGCGTCGCCGAGCGATCTGATGGCCTGGAACGCCGACGCCACCCGCCTGCCGTACCGGATGCATTCGGAGTACTTGCGCAAATTGTTCCTCCACAACGACCTCGCCGAGGGCCGTTACCTCGTGGAAGGAAAGCCGATTTCGCTATCCGATATTCGCGCGCCCATGTTCGTGGTCGGGACGGTTCGGGACCACGTCGCACCCTGGAAATCCTCCTACAAGATCAACTATCAGGTCGACGACGACGTTACCTACCTCCTGACTAGCGGCGGACACAATGCGGGCATCGTGGCGCCGCCTGACGAAGCGGGGCACAGCTATCAGGTAGGCACCAAGAGAAAGGATGCTCCCTATATCGGCCCCGACGAATGGCTGAAGACCACGCCACTGGTCGAGGGTTCGTGGTGGCCGGAATGGACGCAGTGGTTGGCCGGGCGATCCGGCGCTCCCGGCGAGCCGCCGCGGATGGGCATCGGGAAATCAGTTAATTTGCCCGATGCGCCGGGCGATTACGTTTTCCACTAAACCCGTAGCGATTTTAGCTTGGCGAGTTTCTCGTAGGCCGAGGCCGCAGCGCGCAACAGCCGCTTTTCGCGCTTCGGGCCGAGAAGCAGCTCCGCGGCGACGGCCTTGCTTTGCCCGAGCGAAGCCGCAAGTGACTGGCACCTTTGGTCGTCGTTCAATTGGCCGAGAGACCGTTGCGCCTTGCGCAGGACCTTCAGCGTCGCCTGCTGGTTTGGAATCTCGGCGGCTGGGATCAGATTCGTGACGGCCTCGATGGCGTAGCCCAGATTCTTGTTCAGCAGCCGCAACCGATGGCGCTTTTTGGCGTCGATATCCTTCAGCTTGCGGCTCTTCTTGATCAGTTTTTTCTGCCATCGCGGCAATTGGCGCGCGCTGTGTTCGCCGAGGCTGCGGGTGCGTCGTCCGGCGGCTTTGATTCCGTGTTTCGTCGACCAGGCACCTTTCTCGATCCATCGGGAGATGCTTGTGATCAGACGCTTGAACCTCGCCGAGCGAAGGGCGCGCGTAAGGTGCCGCTGGCTTTCGACACGCTCCTGCATCCATCGTTGATGGTCGGCCTGCTGACGTTTTGTCTTCACCTTCATTAGCCATTCGATTGCGACATCGAGGTCGCGCACGGCGCCGAGATGGGCGTTCAGCCACTTCAATTCCTCCGCAAGCCGCCTCTGTTGCGGGCCCGCGACCATTGGCAGGAAGAAGGCGATACTGGTCCGCAATCGCGTCAACGCGATGCGCATGTCGTGCAAGGCGTCGGCATTGCCGGCGCACGTCGCCCGATGCTGCACAGTCAATTCCTTGAGGTAGTGGCCCGCAATCGTCCGAAACGCCGTCTTGCACGTCATCGCGCCATTGATCGGTGGTGGGCCCTTGTTTGCTGGTCTTGTTGACGCCGGCAAAACCATCTCGATAACGTGCCTCTTCTTAAACGTCCGTGGTGACCTCCGGTGAACGAATGTCAGGACGCCTCCCTCTGCGCGATATGAGGGAGGCATTGCTTCACGGTTTGTTCCGGCGTCCCCGTGGCGTCCACCTTCGTCCAGTCGAGCTTGCCGATGTCATATTTTTCCTGAAGTCCGGCAATCTCCGGCGTAGCGTCGGATGCATCGGCTTGCCGATGGCCCACGCGCTGTTGCCGGGTCGCCAGGTCAGCTAACAGAAACAGGCCGAAAAATCGAATGTCGAGCCTTTGCGCCACCGCGGCGATCGCGGCGCGTTCGGTTTCATTGGCGAATACCGCATCGACCACGACGGAATGACCCTGAGCCAGAATTTGCGCGGCGCGCTGTGAGAGGGTTTCATAGATCGTCTCGGTCACCTCGGGGCGGTAGGCAACTTCCGGCAACCGGTCGGTCTCCTTGATCTGGAAATACTGTTTCCGCAACACGTCCGTGCGCAATATGACGGCGCCGGGCAGGGGCGGGATGAGAGGGGCGAGCGCGCGCGCCAGAACGGATTTTCCGGTCCCCGACAGCCCTCCGATCGCCACAAGTGCCGGCGGCGAGGGATGGATTAGCGCTCGCGCGAGTTCGAAATAGGCACGGGCCGATTGCAGGTCGTCGGCGTTGTCGCGCGAATCGCGATTGACGCGGGCAAGCAGCACATGGGCGCGGATCGCCGATCGCAGCGACATGAAGAGCGGAAGGGCTGCGAGCGCATCAAGATTGTCGATCGGCGTCAGCGAAAGATAGTCGTTTAGCAGCGCGTTGGCGTTGGCGGGCCGGTCGTAACGCAGAAAATCCATGATCGCAAAGGCAAGATCGTACAGCACATCGACCGAGGCGATCACTGGGTCGAATTCGATGGCGTCAAACAGCACTGGCCGTTGATCGATCAGCACGATATTCGCCAAATGCAAATCGCCGTGGCAACGTCGCACATATCCCTGCCGCCCGCGCTGTTCGAGCAATCCGGCAAGCCGGGAGAACACCGCAGCCGAGGCTAGCGCGAGATCGTCGATCTCATCAGCCGCAAAGCATGCCGCTTGCCGGAACGCCGTGGTATTGCCTTTAATGATGCCAGGGATGGAGCGGATCCAGGGCTCCGCCCGTGCAAGCGGGGCTTTACCGTGGGAAGCCGCAATCGCTTCCGCAACCGCGCCGATAAGCGCTGGGTCGAGGGGACCCGCCTGCGCCAGATGATCGAAGGTCCGCTGCTCGTCGAAGCGGGTCATTTCGATGGCGAATTCGACCGGCGCGCCGCCGCCGTCGATCGCAAGCCTGCCGTCGTCGTCTTGCGTGATCGGCACGACGCGACGATAGATCTGCGGCGCGAACGCGCGGTTGACGGCGATCTCCTCCTCGCAGGCGGCTTTTCGCTTCTCGAGCGTCGAATAATCCAGGAAGGGGAAACGCACGGCGCGCTTGATCTTCAGGGCACGCTTGCCCTCGAGAAAAACCGAGGCGCCATGGGTGTCGATCCGCTTCACCTCCGGATGCGTTGAAAGGTCCGCGAGGTAAGCGAACACGCGTTCCTGCATGTCGGATTCGGACGGAATTGACGCTGCCATGCGGGAGGCGACCTTAGGGCTTGAGAACCGCCGCGCCAAGGATTTGCCCTGTCCGCAATTTCCTCAGAACGTCGTTGGCTTCGGCAAGCGGGAACGCGGACGTCTCGGTCCGCACGCCGGCCTTTGGTGCAACTTCCAGGAAATCCAGTCCGTCCTGGCGGGTGAGATTGGCAACCGATACCAATTGCCGTTCTTCCCAAAGCAGATGGTACGGAAAGCTTGGGATGTCGCTCATGTGAATGCCGGCGCAGACCACCCTGCCGCCCTTGCGCACCGCGCGCAGCGCCGCCGGAACCAATTCTCCGGCCGGTGCGTAGATGATGGCCGCATCAAGCGGAGCGTCGGGAACCTGGTCGGAAGCGCCGGCCCAGGCCACCCCCAATTTGCGGGCAAATTCCTGCGCCGCGGTGTCGCCCGATCGGGTGAAGGCGTAAACGGTGCGTCGCTGCCAGAGCGCGACCTGGGCAACAATGTGCCCGGCGGCGCCAAAGCCATAGATACCGAGCCGCTTGGCATCTTGCGTCATCACCAGCGAGCGCCAGCCGATCAGGCCGGCGCACAACAGAGGAGCGGTCGAGACATCGTCGCCTTCTTCGCCGAGCGGAAAGGCGTAACGGCTGTCCGCGATGGTGTGCGTGGCAAAGCCGCCGTCCCGCGTATAGCCCGTGAAAAGCGGACGGTCGCAGAGATTTTCCATGCCGTCCTTGCAGAAGCGGCAAACGCCGCAGGTGTAACCAAGCCAGGGGATTCCGACGCGGTCGTCAAGGCGGTGCGTGGTGACGCCGCGGCCGAGCAGGTCGACACGGCCGACGATTTCGTGGCCGGGGATGATGGGATATCTGATGTTGGGCAATTCGCCGTCGACGACGTGAAGGTCGGTGCGGCATACCCCACACGTGCTCACCCGGACGCGGATATCTCCGTCGCCGGGAAGGGGATCGGGGCGTTCCTGCATTTGCAGGGGCGCGCCCGGCGCCGGTAACACCATCGCACGCATGACGTTTCTCCGGACAACGGGCGGCCCGCAAGGGCAACTTATTAAATCTAATAACGCCGGCGGGCGAGCCAAGGTTTGACCTCAATCAAGGCCGATCCTTGTAGATGTGGTGGGGTGCCGGCGAGCTCGAATGGCTCGTAGTGACTTTTAGGAGGACCGACCATGACATTGAAATCCCTGATTCCCGTTGGAAACGAACGCGGCGTCGCGCGTTTCTCATCCAATCCATTCTCTGCCTTGCAGCAGGAAGTCGACCGCCTGTTCGAGGGTTTCTCCCGAGGTTTTGCCGGCTTCCCTTCGCGTGAGCTGATGCCGAGCATGGACGTCAGCGAAACCGACAAGGAGATCGAGATCACGACCGAGTTGCCGGGTCTTGAAGAAAAGGACATTCAGTTGAATGTTTCCGACGACGTTCTCACCATCCGCGGCGAGAAGAAGAGCGAGCGCGAAGAGACCAAGAAGGACTATCATCTGGTTGAACGCAGCTACGGTTCGTTCACCCGATCCGTCGAGTTGCCGAACGGCGTGAACGCGGACAGCATCAAGGCCGTGATGTCGAAGGGTGTATTGAAGGTGACGGTGCCCAAGCCCGCGCCGGCCCAGACCAAGAAGATCGATATCAAGGCGGCGGCCTGAGGGCCAAATGTCTCTGTAGAAAAAATGCGCTGCCGCATTGCGGCGGCGCATTTTCGACGTTGGAGCGCAGATGCCGGGCCTATCCTTGGTTGGCGCCGGTTTGACCGAGATCAACTAGGCCTCCCGGTAAGACCCTATTCTGTCGGCCTGAAGGAGAAACCCCCATGGCGATCAAGGATGTTCTGTTGCCGCTGACCGGTGAGCCCAATGCGGCAGCGATTGCCGCGATCGAGAAGTGCACGGCGGTGGCCGGCGATTTCGGGGCCCGGGTCACCGCGATAGCTGTGGAAGAAGATATTTTGGTCCGGCCGAAGGTCGTGATTTCTTCCGATATCGACAATGCCGAAGCGGCTGCGGCCGTGCGCAGTGTGTCGGATGCACGCGGCCTGTTGAAGGCATTCGATGCGGCGGCGAACCGCTTTAGCGTTCGTAACGAGCAGCGAATCAGCCGGTTCTCGTTGGCGGACATTCCTGCGAATTTCGTCGAGCCAGCACGGCTTGCGGATTTGTCGCTTTTTTCGGTCAAGCCGGACGACAGCCGATCTGAGAAAATCCTGGAGCGGCTGATCTTCGAATCGGGCCGGCCGATCCTGATCTGCCCAGAGGATAGAGCGCGCGAACTCGCGGTCGCCTTTGATCGCGTGGCAATCGCGTGGGATCATACCGCGCCGGCGGCGCGTGCGGTGGCTGACGCTCTGCCATTGCTTCAGGAAGCCACTGAGGTGCGCGTCTTCACCGCAACAGACGACAAGACGCCAACTGAGACGGAATCCGGAACCGCCCTCGTGCGCCATCTCGCGGAACACGGAATCGACGCGACGTTCGAGACGGTCAAGATCGCCGGCAGTTCGGTCGGGAAGGTATTCGAGGCCTATGTGAGGAAGAACAGAATCGATCTTCTGGTCATGGGGGCTTACCGCCACTCCCGCCTCAACGAAATTGTCTGGGGCGGTGCCACCAAAACCGTCATCGGGCAGCCACCCTGCTGGGTTATGATGTCGCGTTAGCGCGATCGCCCCGCCAGCACAGAAGGCCCGATGTCAACTTATCGCCTGAAAAATCTGCTCGCGCCGCGCTCGCTTGCATTGGTTGGAGCAAGTCCGCGGAAGGGCTCCGTCGGTCGCTCGGTTTTGCGCAATATTCGCAACGCGAAGTTCAAGGGCGAGTTCGGCTTGGTGAATTCGCATTATGCGGAGATCGACGGCGTTGCCACCGTCAAAAGCCTCCACCAATTGCCGTTCGTGCCAGAGCTTGCGGTGATCACGACGCCGGCCGCGACCGTGCCTGGCCTCATCGAGGAAGCCGGACAACTCGGCGCCGCCGGTGCGGTGATCATTCCGGCCGGGCTCGGCCACGGCGGCGGATCGCTCGCCGAGGCCGCCGATCGGGCCGCGCGCAAATATGGCATGCGCCTGATCGGACCGAATTGCCTTGGCATCCTGGTGCCCGGTGTGGACCTCAACGCCAGCTTCTCTGCGCACATGCCCCTTGCCGGAAATCTCGCGCTGATCTCCCAATCGGGAGCGATCGCGACCGGCATGGTCGACTGGGCCGCACAACGTGCGGTGGGATTCTCGGCGATCATTTCCATCGGCGACCAACTCGACGTCGATATCGCCGATCTCCTCGATTACTTTGCGCTCGACGGCCGGACGCGCGCGATCCTGCTCTATGTCGAGGCGGTCAAGGATGCCCACAAATTCATGTCCGCGGCACGCGCCGCGGCGAGGGTCAAGCCGGTCGTCGTCGTCAAATCCGGCCGCATGGCGCTGGGGGCGAAGGCGGCAGCCACGCACACCGGGGCGCTCGCCGGTTCCGATGCGGTATACGATGCCGCGTTTCGTCGCGCCGGCGTGCTGCGGGTGTCGGATTTGCGTGAATTGTTCGACTGCGCCGAGACGCTGGGGCGGGTCGGTTCGCCGCCGGGAAAGCGGCTTTCGATCCTGACCAATGGCGGCGGTGTCGGCGTGCTCGCGGTCGATGAGCTTTGCGAGCTTGGCGGAATCCCTGCCGCGATCACGCCGGAGATCCGCGAAAAGCTCAATGCCGTTCTGCCGCCGACCTGGTCGGGATCAAATCCCGTCGATATCGTCGGCGATGCCGATTCAGCACGCTACGCGGCGGCGCTGGAAGTTTTGCTTGCGGACCCCAACAACGACGCGATCCTGGTCATGAATGTTCAGACCGCAATCGCGCCGGCCGACGAGATCGCAGCAACCGTGGCCGCTATCGTCAGGACATACCGCGAGCAGCGCCGCAAGGCGGCCAAGCCGGTGCTCGCCGTGTGGGTCGGCGCCGACCAGAAGATCGGTGACATGCTGAGCAGTGCCGGCATTCCCAATTACCCCACCGAGGACGACGCGGTCCGCGGCTTTATGTATCTGGTCAGGCACCGCGAGGTGATAGCGGCGCTGGCGCAGGTTCCGCCGGCGATGCCGAGCGATTTTGCGCCCGACATCGAGGTGGCCCGCGGCATCGTTGCCACAGCCCTTGCCGATGGCCGCCAGTGGCTCGACCCGATCGAAATCAAGCGGCTGTTTGACGCCTACGGCATCGCAATGGTGCCGACCTTTGCCGCGGCCGATGCCGAGCAAGCGGTCGTTCACGCCAAAAGCCTGTTCGCGCAAGGCGCGACAGTTGTGCTCAAGATCATGTCGCGCGACATCGTGCACAAATCCGATGTCGGCGGCGTGGTGCTCAACCTCACCACGCCGGACGCCGTTCGCGCGGCCACCGCCGACATCATCGCACGCGCAAAGGCGCTTCGGCCCGAAGCGCGGATCGCCGGGGTGATCGTGCAGGCGATGGTGGTGCGGCCGAAGGCACGGGAACTCATTCTCGGCCTTGCCGACGATCCGACCTTCGGTACGGTCGTGGTGTTCGGCCGCGGCGGCACGGCGGTCGAGATCATCAACGACAAGGCGCTGGCGCTCCCGCCGCTCGATCTGCAACTGG
Source organism: Bradyrhizobium sp. (assembly GCA_035308285.1). GTDB lineage: Bacteria > Pseudomonadota > Alphaproteobacteria > Rhizobiales > Xanthobacteraceae > Bradyrhizobium. Next base: position 13,084 of record DATGGY010000118.1, read on the forward strand.
CGCGCGGCCTGATCGAGCGCACCCGCGTGTCGCGGCTGTTGCGCGGCTATCGGGACGTGCCCGCGGTCAAAGAGGACGCGGTGGAAACGGTTCTGGTCAAGATCGCGCAGATGGCCGCCGATATTCCCGAAATTCGCGAGCTCGATATCAACCCGCTGCTGGCAGATGAGAATGGCGTGTTGGCGGTCGATGCGCGCGTCGCGGTAGGAAAGGTGACGCGGAAATTCGCAGGTTCAGGTCCCGCCAATTTCGCCGTGCGGCCATACCCGTCGCAATGGCAGCGGCATATCGAGGTCAAGGACGGCTGGCGGGTCTTTGTCCGTCCAATCAGGCCCGAAGACGAGCCGCAGCTTCATGAGTTCCTCAAACACGTCACCAGCCAGGATCTGCGGCTGCGTTTCTTTGCCCCGATGAAGGAATTCACCCACGAATTCATCGCGCGGCTGACCCAGCTCGACTATGCCCGCGCGATGGCCTTTGTCGCGTTCGACGGGGCTTCCGGCGAAATGGTCGGCGTGGTGAGAATCCACTCGGACTCGATTTACGAGAACGGCGAATACGCCATTCTGCTCCGATCCGATCTCAAGGGCAGGGGGCTCGGCTGGGCCTTGATGCAGCTTATCATCGAATATGCGAGGTCCGAAGGCCTTAAAATGATCTCGGGCGATGTGCTTCAGGAAAACGCGATCATGCTGGAGATGTGTCGCAGCCTCGGTTTCGAGATCAAGACCGATCCGGTCGATCCCGGCATTTGCGATGTGAGACTGAAGTTGTAAAGGGTCGGCGTCATTCCGGGGCGCGCGTGAGCGCGAACTACGATGTGCACCTGCACATCGGAGAATCTCGAGATTCCGGGTCTGGTCCTTCGGACCATCCCGGAATGACGAAAGTCAATCTACGGACGATCATTCCTGTTCTGACGTGTCCGGCTTCGCGGCAGCCCGCGGTTTCTTCAAACTTTTGATGATGATGGTGATCAGGGGGATTATCAGCGACGGCAGAATGCCGTGCAGGGGATTATGGATTGCGCCCGATAGCCGCAACTGCAACGCACGCGTCTCGATCTGCAGCGCGTCGACAGCAGCGCTGTGGATTTCGTTCGCGAGCTCGAGTTCGCGCCCCGATGGCGATCGCGCGGCGATCGCAAAAAGAATCGCTGCGATCACGAAATTGGCCACGCCGAGAATGGCTGCGGCGTAGATCGCGCTCCAGACCTGAACCAGCGCAAAATAGGCCGCCAGCTCCAGCATCAAGAGACCAAAGGCCGCGATCAGCGCGGCAAACGCCCGAATCCCAAGGCCGACAAGCAGATGTTTCAGCCGGATATCGGCGATGATCCGGTCGGTGCGCCAGAGCACGCGCAGATGTTTGACGACGTTCTCCGTATTCACAGTTAGTGTCTCCTCAACATGAAGCCGACGACGACGCCGAGCGCAAAGGCCGACGCAAGCGTCGTGATGGGCCGCTCGGAGACGATATCCCCGAGCCGCTCCTCCTGTTCGCTCAAGGTCTCGCCGAGATCGTTCAGCGCGGCCTTGATCTGGTCGGAAAGCGCCTCCGCCTGCGCCTTTGAGGCGTCGAAAATCGCCTCACCGCCTGCGTTGAGCAGCCGCGATACCTCGTTTTTGAGGGCCTGCAACTCGTCATTCAGTTCCCCGGAATCAAACATCGGCCTTACCTTTGTTGTCTCGTATTGGGGAGTTTAGGTAGGCACCCTTTTGTCACACTTGATTTGCGTCAACCATGGAGGCGGGTTTCGGCCTTGAGGCAGGTCAAGTTGAGGGCGGCAGCCAGCGCTTAGAGATAGCCATTGTATTGAAGAGGAACACAAATCTTGACTTCTTCCCCTCTGTTAACCGCCATGCCGTCCGGCGATGTGCTTGAACTGCGTCCAGGCGGAGCCTGGACCGCCGCCCATGCCGCGACGCTTGAGGTTCTTTCCAATTCGGTCGCAAGTGAGCTCGAACAGGCCAAGGCGGTTAAACTCGATATGGCCGGCGTGCGCGAGCTCGATACGCTCGGCGCCTGGCTACTTGAGAAAATATCGCGGCGCGCGACGGCTTCGGGCCAACGCGCCGAGATCGTCGGCGTTGCCGACAATTATGCCGGCTTGATCGCGGAGGTGCATCAGGTCAATCGCCGCAACCCGGTTCCGGTTCCACCGCTCAACCCTGTTATCGCGAACTTGAACGACATCGGCCGCAGTACGCTCGGCGCGAGGGAAGACGTCGGCGTGTTCCTGCAGATGCTGGGTTCGCTCGCTCTCGCCCTTGTCGGCGTGCTGCGGCGGCCGCGATCGCTGCGGCTGACGTCGCTGGTCTATCAGCTTTACAGGGTGGGCTTTCAGGCGATCCCGATCATGGTGCTGATCACTTTCCTGATCGGCGCCATCATCGCCCAGCAGGGTTTTTTCCATTTCCGAAAATTCGGCGCCGATTCCTATGTCGTCGACATGGTCGGCATTCTGGTATTGCGCGAGCTCGGTGTGTTGATTGTCGCGATCATGGTCGCCGGCCGTTCGGGGAGCGCCTATACCGCCGAACTCGGATCGATGAAAATGCGCGAGGAAATCGATGCGCTGTCCACCATGGGCCTCGACCCGGTCGAGGTTCTGATCCTGCCGCGCATCCTTGCGCTGATTTGCGCCCTGCCGATTCTCAGTTTCATCGGGTCGATCGCGGCGCTCTATGGCGGCGGGCTGGTGGCGCAGCTCTACGGCGACATGGGTCCGGCGATCTATATCGCGCGTCTCCATGACGCCGTCTCGGTCACGAGCTTCAAGGTCGGCATCATCAAGGCGCCGTTCATGGCGCTCGCGATCGGCATCGTCGCCTGCAGCGAGGGGCTGCGCGTCAAGGGAAGCGCGGAATCGCTCGGCAAGCAGACCACGACATCGGTGGTCAAATCGATCTTCCTGGTGATCGTGCTCGACGGATTGTTTGCCGTGTTTTTCGCATCGATCGGAATGTAACGATGTCAGCAGCCGCGTCTTCTCCGCAATTTGCGATACGCGTCAAGGATCTGGTGGTCGGTTTCGGCCGGCAGATCGTGATCGACCATCTGTCGCTCGATGTCCGCCGCGGCGAGATTCTCGGGCTGGTCGGCGCTTCCGGCGGCGGCAAGACGGTACTGATGCGAACCATCATCGGGCTCATTCCGCGGCGAAGCGGGGAAATCGAGGTGATGGGCGCTGCGATCGGGCGCAGCGCGGATAGCAGCACCCAGAGCGCGGCCGGGCGATGGGGCATCCTGTTCCAGCAGGGCGCGCTGTTCTCATCCTTGACCGTGCGGCAGAACGTCCAGTTTCCGCTTCGCGAAAATCTCAATCTGTCGCAGGGGCTGATGGATGAGATCGCCATCGCCAAGCTCGAAATGGTTGGGCTTGCGCCCGAGGATGCCGACAAGTTTCCTGCCGAATTGTCGGGCGGCATGACCAAGCGCGTGGCGCTGGCGCGGGCGCTCGCGCTCGATCCCGCGATCGTATTTCTCGACGAGCCGACTTCGGGTCTTGACCCGATCGCGGCCGGCGAGTTCGACGCATTGATCAAGACGCTACAAGAGACGCTGGGGCTGACGGTGTTCATGGTGACCCATGATCTCGCCAGCATGTATACCGAATGCGATCGCGTCGCGGCGCTGGCGGACGGCAAGATCGTCGCCATCGGACCGATGCATGAACTCCTTCAATCCGAGCATCCCTGGGTGCGGGCCTATTTTCACGGCAAGCGCTCGCAGATGCTGCAACCCCAAGCGAGCTGAAAAAGAAATGGAAACCCGCGCTCCCTACGTTGTTGTCGGCGCCTTTGTGCTGGCGACCATCTTCGCCGTGTTCGGCTTTGTGTACTGGCTGAACAACACCGGCGGGCTTGGCCCGCGTAAGACCTATCACGTCCAGTTCGACGGCCCGGTGCCGGGGCTCCTGGTTGGGGCCGGTGTGCTGTTCAACGGCATCCGCATCGGCGAGGTGACGGATCTCGCTCTAGCGCCGGATAATCCCCGCCGCGTCAATGCGACGATCTCGGTTGCTTCCAGCACGCCGGTGCGCTCCGATACCAAGGTCGGTCTGGAATTCCAGGGCCTGACCGGCGTGCCCGTGGTCGCGCTGGAGGGTGGCGTGCAGCTTGGCAATATCGGCGAGGTGCCGACCCTGATCGCCGAGCCCGGCGCGGGACAGAGCATGACGCAGGCGGCCCGCGATGCATTGCGCAAAGTCGATTCGGTGCTCAGCGAAAACTCCGAGCCGCTCAAGGACACCATCGCCAATTTCAAGGTGTTCTCGGAGGGGCTTGCGCGCAACACCGGCAAGCTCGACAGCATCGTTGCCGGTATCGAGAAGATGACGGGCGGCGGCACGCCGGCGCAGAAGCTCACCTACAACCTGCGCGCGGCACAGGGTTTTGCCGCCCCGACCAGGGCGATCAAGGGACAATTGGCGCTTCCAGAGCCGACGGCGGTGGCGATGCTGGAGACGCAGCGGATGCTGTTCTCTCCGGTCAAGGAATATCCGGATTTCGCCGAGTTCGTCTGGGCCGACGCCATTCCAAAGCTGCTGCAGGCAAAACTGATCGAGAGCTTCGAGAACTACGATATTGCACACGCACCCTTGCGGGCTGCGGATATCGGTCAGGCCGACTTCCAGCTCCTGATCGACGTCAGGAATTTCCGCATCGACACCGATTCGCAGGCGGTGGCGCAGATCGGATTGTCGGCGAGAATCGTCGACAAGAATGGAAAGGTCATAGCTTCCCGGCTGTTCGAGCAAAGCGAGAGGCTCGACCGCATCGAGCCGCAGGTGGCGGTTACGGCCTTCAACGAAGCGTTCGGGCGGTTGGCGAAAGACATGATCGCCTGGACCGTCCAGGTGCTGTGAGCCTGAGAGGACCTATTCGAGCGTCTTAAGGTACGACAGGAGATCGTGGATCTGGTCGGGGTTGAGCTCGAATGCCGGCATTTCGGCGTGACCGGTATAGATACCTTCCGCCAACGCTTCGCTCAGCGTTTCGATCGGGTAGCGCAAATGCAGGGTCCGAAAGGGCGGCGCAATCTTGAGCGGGCTGTCGCTCACGCGATCGATCGCATGGCACCGTCCGCAATGGGAGTGCGCATAGGCCTTGCCGCGCTGCTCGGCCGGCGAGATAGCCCAGGCCGGGGCCGTCGCAAGCAGCGCGACGAGGATCTGACGCAGGGCAAATCGCAGCATCGCTAGGCGGCCCTTTCCATATGCGAAGCAGGCATTCCAATAAGTGCTTGATATGGCCCTGACGATCCCGATCGTTTGATCTGCATCAACCCCGATAGGGGCGATGGGATATGATCCGATCATTCGCGGGTTCAGCGCGCAAGGGTATCCGGAGCGCGGCCCATCCTGGAGCAAGGCATGATGACGTCCCTGGTCACGGGCGAACCGAATGACCATCCCTGCACCGAATGTGCGGTACGCCGGCTCAGTGTCTGCGCGGCCCTCGACAAGGCCGACCTGCGGGAGTTGGCGCATTTAGGACGCCACGTCCATTTCGGGGCAGGCGATACCGTGTTCGCCCAGGAGGAGATGACGACATCTTTTTACAATCTGCTTGATGGCGTCATGCGGCTTTACAAACTGCTTCCCGACGGCCGCCGGCAAATCATCGGATTTGTGCTGCCCGGAGACTTCCTGGGATTGTCGGCTTCAATCCATCATAACTTCGCCGCCGACGCGATCGGGCCGGTGGAGCTTTGCCAGTTCTCCAAATCCGCGTTTGCGCGATTTAGCAAGGACAGGCCCGACCTGCTACGTCGCGTCAATGAATTGGCGGTTCGCGAACTGGGCCAGGCGCAGAACCATATGGTCCTGCTGGGACGGCGTTCGGCGGAGGAAAAAGTGGCGACCTTCCTGATCACCTGGCGCGATCGGCTGGCCCGGGTCAACGGGCCCTCGCAAGCGGTATCCCTGCCGATGAGCCGTCAGGACATCGCCGATTACCTCGGCCTGACCATCGAGACGGTCAGCCGGACCTTCACCAGGTTCGATCGCGATGGAGTGATTGAAATCATGCCGGGCAGCGTCTGCCTGAAGGATCCCGCACGCGCCGAAGCTCTCGCGGCGGCTTGACCGAAGCACCGGCGCCGAAGGCGCCCTTCCGATTTGATCCGAATCAATGACCGCCGAGCGGCGCGCCGGGGATGATGGCATCGACTCATAGGAGGTCCTGATGCCTTTCGATGCGATAGTGCTGAGCGCGGCCGTGGTGGCGGTTTTTGTTGTATTTGCGGGCGTGGTCGCCTGGGGTGACTATCAGACCCAGCCGGATCGCCTGAAGGCGTCCTCTCACAGGCGCTGAATGGAATCCGAAAGCACGACGCCTTATTGGCGCGGCGCCCACCGTGGGTGGCGCCCTAAGGCCAGCTTGCGATTGATTTCGTCAAAAAGAGCAACCAGAGATAGCGATGGGCGTCTTTTCCCAAGAGGGCCTTCCGTCTGTCGCATCGCTTGAACGGCTCCCCCCAACAAGGCCCAATACGCTTGTCCTGCCGTCATCTTTGGTTAATTTAGCCCCATGGGCGGACGCCCCAAGACATCCGGCCTTCACATTCTCCGCCCGAATATGATGATACCATGATCATGTTCGGAGCCGTCCCATGCCGGCTCCGCTTTTCGGAGATTTGATTGGCGTGCCTCAGGACAAGACGCAGCAAGCTCGGCAGTTCCCGGGCAACAAATTGGCGGTGCTACGCAAGCATCCGATTTTCTGCGATCTGGATTCTGAGGCACTCGACCAGCTCTGCCGCTACGCCAAGCCGGTCTCGCTGAAGCGCGGCGCCACGATCTATTCCAAGGGTGATCCCGGCAACAGCCTCTACGTGGTCGTATCGGGTACCGCGAAGATGAGCATCTCTTCGCCCGATGGCCGCAGCGCTATCTTGAATTTGATCGGACCCGGCGAGATATTCGGGGAAATCGCCTTGCTCGATGGGCGCGAGCGGACGGCCGATGCGATCGCAAACACCAATTGCGAGGTCTTCATCATCGACCGTCGCGAATTCATCCCCTTTGTGCGAAGCCAGCCGGCGCTGGCGATGAAGTTCATCGAACTGCTGTGCGGGCGGCTGCGATGGACCAGCGACCAGGTCGAACAGATCATTCTTCAGGACCTGCCGGGCCGGCTGGCCAGCGCGCTGATCCGCCTCACCGAAAGGCACAAGGCCGCGCAGGGCGGCCGCACCATCGCGATCACCCAGCAGGAAATCAGCGAGATGGTCGGCATGACCCGCGAGAGCATCAACAAGCAGTTGCGGGCGTGGGCGGCACGCAACTGGGTTCGTCTCGAACATGGTGCGATCGTTGTCCTCGATTTCGAGTCGCTTCAGGCGCTCGCGGGAACCGGCGGCGAAGCTGGTTAGCTATCCTTGCGCGAAAGCCGATGTGAAGCAGGTCACACTCACCGGGCGCGCGCTACGCTAAGCAGGCATGGGGTACATCCGCTGAAGTGGAGGCATCCATGCACGGTTCACTCAACAAGTCAGATAAGAGCGACAAGAGCATCTACGAGAAATGGGGCATCGGATTTCTTGCCTTGCCCTTAATTCTCCTGATTGTCCTGTTTGCTCTCGCGGTCATCCAGCCGGTTTCCTCAAACTGGATAGCGGAAGCCGTACAGGCCGAGTTGACGGGCACCGACGTCCTGCCTGACGTAGCTCCGACGCAGCTCGCACGTCCGGCGATGCAATTCCGCGACGCTCGAGCCAATTGACGGACGGCTCGAAAGCGCTTTCTCGCTATCAGAGATAGCCAGCGCCGGCTTCCGCGGCGAAACGGCCCGGATCGCCTTCCCAGACGATCCGGGCATGTTCCAGCACATACACCCGGTCGGCGTGCGGAAGCGCGAAGGTGACGTTCTGCTCGCCCAGCAACACGGTGATCTCCGTGGTCTGGCGCAGCCGCTCGAGTGCCTTTGACAATTGCTCGAGAATGACCGGAGCCAGCCCCAGCGTCGGTTCGTCGAGGATCAGGATCTTGGGCTGCATCATCAGCGCGCGGCCGATCGCCAGCATCTGCTGTTCGCCGCCGGAAAGCGTCTGCGCCATCTGGCCCTGACGCTCTTTGAGGATCGGAAACAGCTCGAACAGCCAGGCGAACTGCTTTGCGCGCGCATCATCGTCGAGGTGCTGACCGCCGAGATCGAGATTTTCTCGCACGCTCATCTCGCCGAACAATTCCCGGGATTCCGGGCATTGCACGATGCCGCTGCGCGCGATCCGCGCCGGGCTGACGCCGCGCAGCTTTTCGCCGTCGCGTATGATCTCGCCGCTGTAGGGCAGGAAACCCGAAATCGTGTTGAACAAGGTGGTCTTGCCGGCGCCGTTCAGTCCCACCACCGAGACGAATTCGCCTTGATGGACGTGGATCGAGACATTCTCCAGCGCCTGGGCCTTGCCGTAGAAGACGCTGACGTTTTCCACTTGCAGCAGTGGAACCTTGTCCTTGAAGCTGGTTTCAGGCCGCGCCGAAGTCTCGATCGCGCCGCCGAGATAAACGCGCCGCACCGTTTCGTTGCGCATCACCTCGTCGGCGCGGCCGGTGACGATTTCCTCGCCGAGATACATCGCCAGCACCCGGTCGACCAAGGCCGCAACGCTCTTGACGTTGTGGTCCACTAGCAGCACCGCGCGGCCTTCGTCGCGGAAACTGCGGATGAGTTCGGAGAAGGTGCCGACTTCGGCAAGCGTAAGCCCTGCGAAGGGTTCGTCCACCAGCACCACCTTGGGGTCGCGGGCGATGGCCTTGGCGAGTTCCAGGCGCCGCAAGTCCGCAAACGGCAAGGTCGGCGGACGTCGGCCCATGACCGCGCCGAGGCCAACGCGGTTGGCGATCCATTTGGCGCGTTCGATCAGCGCCTTGTCCGCAAACAGCATGAACAGGCTGTCGGGCAGTAGCGCGACCATGATGTTCTCAAGCACGGTCTGCCGATTGAGCGGCCGCGAATGCTGGAACACCATGCCAAAGCCCTTGCGCGCGATCTTGTGCGCAGGCAGGCCGGCGACGTTTTCACCCTGGAACATGACCTCGCCCGCATTGGGGCGCTCGATCCCCATGATCGCCTTCATCGCGGTCGACTTGCCGGAGCCGTTCGGGCCGATCAGGCCGAAAATCTCGCCGGCGCGCAGATCGAGGTTGAGGTTTTTGACCGCGGTCAGGCCGCCGAAGCGCTTGGTGAGGCCGCGGACCTCGAGGATGGGCGGGTTGTTGGCGGTCGCGTCCATCACGAATTCGCCTCGCGCGACAGGGCCGCTCCGAGGAAGCCGCCGGGAAAGAACAGCACGACGAGGAGAGCGACCGCCGAGACGATGAAGGTCGCAAGTTCTCCGGTCGGTCTTAAGAATTCGCCGGCGACGATCAGGAAGATGGCGCCGAGTGCCGCGCCGAGCACGGTGCGCCGTCCGCCCAGGACAGCAGCGACGATGACGTTCACCCCGACCGCGATATCGACCACGGTGCCGACCGAAGCGGTGCCGAAGTAGAACACCAGTAGCGCCCCCGACAGCCCAGAGAAAAACGCGCTCACGACGAAGGCGGCGAGCTTGTGCTTTACGATGTTGAAGCCGAGTGCGCCGGCCTGAACCGGGTCCTGGCCGCTTGCCTGCAACACAAGGCCAATCGGCGATTGCGAAAGCCCGTACAGGATGACGGCGCTGACGGTCATGAAGCCGAGCGCGATCCAGTAGTTCACGCCGGCGTCGATCGAGATGACATCGGGGATGGTGAGGCCGATTTCACCGCCGGTAAGGTCGGCGAACACGACGATGAAGTTCTGCAGCATCAAGACCGCAACAAGCGTGGTGAGCCCGAAATAGGGGCCGCGCACCCGCAAGGCCGGCAGCGCCAGGACGACGCCCGCGACCACCGAGGCCAGCGCGCCCAGCACGATGCAGAGATAGACCGACCATCCATACTGGTTGTTGAGAATGCCGGCGGTATAGGCGCCGACCCCGATCAGGAAGGTCGGACCGAAATTAACTTCGCCCGCGAAGCCGAACAGAAGGTCCCACGCCATCGCGAACACGCCGAAGTAATAGGCAACGGTGAGTAGCCCAAGGACGTAGCCGGAGACGTAAAGCGGCAAGGTAGAGGCAATGACGACGACGGCGAGCGATATGACGAACAGCCGTGATTTGAAGAAATCGCCCATCCTCACCGTCTCCCGAGCAGGCCCTGCGGCCGGACATACATCACGGCGACCAGAAGCAGCAGCGCCGGAATGGTCCGGTAGGCCGGCGAGATTAGATAGGCGGTGATGGTTTCGAGATAGCCGACCACGAAGGCGGCGATCAGCGAGCCGGACACGCTGCCGAGCCCGCCCAGCACCACGATCGAGAACGCGCTCGCCGTGAGCGGCCCGACGCTGTAGGAGCTTACCCCTAAGAACATTCCGAGCAATACGCCGGCGATGCCGGCGAGGATGCCGTAAATTGCCCAGACCACGACATAGATGCTGCGAAGCTCAAGCCCGAGCAGGGTCACGCCGCGCGGATTCATCGAGGCCGCGAGCACCGCCTTGCCGGTGCGGGTGCGGTTCACGAGCAGCCAGAGCAGCGCGATCACGAGACAGCAAACCACGGCGGTGAAGATTTCGTTTTGCGGCGTGCGGACGCCCATGATGTCGATCACGCCCTCGACGATCGGCAGCACCGTCTTGGCGTTGTTGGTGAAGAAATACGCGATCAACTCCTGAATCATGATTCCCCACAGCAGGGTGCCGGTCAGGACGAAGATTTCCTTCTCCTCATTGGGAATTCGCGCCGATTTCTGGATCGGCTGCACCACCGCGAAATAGGTGGCAAAGGCGGCGACCAGCGCCACCGCCACGCCGATCAGCGCGCCGGAATAAGTGTCGACGTGAAGCACGCTCGCGGCCGCCCATGCCGCCACCGCCGCCAGCACCATGATGGCGCCGTGCGACAGGTTCAACACGCCGGAAACGCCGAAGATGAGAGTGAAGCCGGTTGCCCCGAGAGCGTATAGCGCGCTGATGGCAAAACCGTCGATCAGGATTTGAAGCGCAAGCATTTATATCGGCCGCGGCAGCTCCGCTGCCTAACTTAAGGAAACTGCAATCATCGAAAATGCTCCCGGGAAAGCCCCCGGGAGCATGATCATGCGAAAATTCAGTTCGACGTAACCTTGATAAAGCTCGGGAACTTCAACTTGCTCTTGGCGACTTCCGGCGGCCACACCGCGACTTGCCGGCCGTCCTGCCACTGCAGCATTAGGCCTGTGATCAGGCCCTTGCCGTATTTGATCGAGTGGGTGAACGTGTCGTCCTTGCCGTAGAACTGGACGCGGCCGATAGTGCCGACCCAGTCGGTCTTTTCCAGCGCCTCGACCAGCTTGTCGGCATCCGTCGAGCCCGCCCGCTTCACCGCATCGGCGATGTAGTAGACCTCGTCATAGGCGGGGTAGCCGGCATAGGACGGGTAGTTGCCGTACTTCGCCTTGAAGGCTTGCGTGAAGGGCACGCTCTTCTCGGTCACCGGCACGTTCGGCCCCGAGACGCCCTGATAGAGCACGCCTTCGGAGGCCTCATTGGTGTCCTTGCCGAAGGTCGAGTTGGTGGCCTGCGAAGAGATGCCGAACATCGGGATCGGAACCTGCTGGTTCTTCCACTGCACGGTCGGTTGCACGCCGACATGCGAAATGCCGGTGATCATCACGTCGGGCCGCGCGCCCTCGATCTTGTTGAAGATCGGCGTGAAGTCGGTGGTGTCGGGCGAGAAGCGGATGTGGTCGAGCACCTTGAGCCCGATCTTGGGCAGGCATTCCTCGTATCCGACGTCGAGCGGTTTGGTCCATGCGGCGTCTTCGCTCATGATGACGGCGGTCTTCATGTGCTTCTGGTCGACCAGCAATTCCTTGGCGGCGTCGCATACCGACTGCGCCAGCGCCGCCGAGGTCAGGTAGCCGTGGAAGGTGTATTTGTTCTTCTCATAGTCGTTGTGGACGCTCTTGCTGATCTCGTTGGAAGCAGCACCCGGCGTGATGAAGGGCGTCTTCAGGCGCGAGGCCCAGGGCTCGAGCGCCAGCACCACCTCGCTGATGTAGCTGGCGATGACGATATTGACCTTGTCCTCATTGACGGCGCGCTGGAAGGCGCGAACGGAATCGGCCGACGAAGAGTGGTTGTCATAGGTAATGACTTCGATCTTGCGTCCGTCGACACCGCCCTTGGCGTTGATTTCGTCGGCGGCCAACTGGACGGCCTGCGGGATCGACGCGCCTGCGATGGCCTGGGCTTCTGCGATGACGCCGATCCTGATCGGGTCGGCGGCGAGAGCGTGACCGGACGCCGTTGCCAGCACGCCCAAGGCTGTCGCTGCAAGAAGTCCCTGCAATGACCGGAAAACTAGCGGTCGGAATGTCTTTTTCATGTCGTTTCTCTCCACTTTACCGGCCTTTCACTGGCCTTTTTTGCATTGGCCTTCGCGGCCTTGGGCTTATTGTAGCTTTGCCTGCGTCTCCAGCAAGCGAAACCACATCGCAGACCCCTTGGCAACGATCAAACTAAAGTTGGTCCGCGCCTTGGGAACGATGGTGGACGAAGGTCCGGAGGCGATGGCCCGACACGATGGAGTTTCCAGACATCATGTAAATTCGGCAGGGTAGCGCCGTTGACGCAGGGGCGGATCAGCCGGTTCCCAAATTGGCGCCCCTTTCGATCGTGAACTCGACGTCGACCGGCCCACGTGAATGATTCATGTCGGACTGCGACATCAGTAGCGTGAGGCCCTTGCCCTTTAACGATCCCAGCACTTCGGACAGTCGCTCGGAAAGCGCCGGCGCGATTCCCTCGAACGGCTCATCGAGCAAGAGACATTTGGTGCCGATACCAAGCGCTCGGCCAAGCGCGACCAGCTTCTGCTGGCCCCCGCTCAACAGGAGCGCTTTGCGATCGCGCATGTCGGTGAGTTCGCCGATTACCCCATATACGAAGTCGAGCCGCGCCTTGCGGTCGAGATGCGGCGCGACCCACAGCGGCAGCAAGATATTTTCCTCGACGGTGAGCTGAGGCACCAAACAACGATCCTCCGGCATGTAGCCGATTCCAAGCGCCGCGCGAGCATGGCGCGGGCGGCCCAACAGATCTACGCCTTCGAACCGGATGGCTCCCCGGACCGGCTTGAGATGACCCATGATCGAACGCATCAGCGTGGTCTTGCCGGCGCCATTTCGGCCGGTCAGGCTTACCACGGCGCCTTGGTCGAGGCGCATCGAGAAGCCGCGCAGCGCCGGCATCGATTGGATCTCGACGACCAGATCGTCGATTTCGATCAATGGCGCGGCGTTCATCGCGCGCTGCCCGTAACGTAGCGGCGCACTTCGGCGTCCTTCAGCACATTGCCGGGATCGCCGTCGGCGAGAATGCGTCCCTGGTAGAAAGCCACCACGCGGTCCGCATAGCGGCTCACGATCTCCATGTCATGTTCGACAAAGACGATGGTGGCGGCATCGGACGCGACGGCATGCATCACGCGATCCATCGTGGCGAACTTCTCTTCCGCAGAAACCCCGGATGTCGGCTCATCCAGTAATAGCAATTTCGGCCGGCGGACCAGCGCCATGGCAATGTCGACGAGCTTTCGGACCCCACCTGCGAGTTCCGAGATCGGGCGGTCGGCTAGCTCCTTGAGGCCAAACCGCGCCAGCAATTCGATCGCCTTGTCGTGGCGTCCCTGGGAATCCGCCGGCGCATGAAATGAGAGGGCGGTTGCGCGCACGCCGGAAATCGCGACAGCAAGGTTTTCGGCGGCGGTGAGATCGGTGAACAATTGTGGAATCTGGAACGACCTGGAGATGCCGAGCCGGGCGACATTCCGCGGCGAGCGTTTGCCGATGTCAATGCCGTCGAGCATGACCGAACCTGAGTCGGGCTTGAGATAGCCGGTAACCATGTTGACGAAGGTTGTCTTGCCCGCGCCATTTGCGCCGATCAGGCTCACCCTCTGACCTGCCGCGATATCGATCGACAATGCGTCGGCGGCGACCACCGCGCCAAAGCGCTTGTCGAGGCCGCGCACAGAAAGCACCGATTTCACTGTACTGCCTCATTTTGGGTCGCGGCGGCCATTGGTGCGGCGGACCTGATTCTCGTGCGCCGGTTCCTGATCCATAACGAGCCGATGCCGCGCGGCAGAAACAGGATGACGCCGAGAAGGAAAATGCCAAGCACGAGCTGCCAGGTGTTGGGAACGTACAGGCTCGAGAAGGAGCGAACCAGTTCGAGCGCCACCGACGCGACGAACACCGCGGCGACGCTTTGATATCCGGCAAGCACCGCCACGAAGACGAATTCGCCTGAGGTGGTCCAATAGGCGAATTGCGGATCGATATGCCGCTGCGCCATCAGCGCAAGAGCGCCGCTGGCGCCGGCAAAGACCGCTGCGATCACGAAATTGATGGTGATGATGCGGTTGGCGGAGAGCCCGAGATACTCGACGCGCAGATTGTTTTCGCGGACCGCGCGGCTGACGAGGCCGAGTTCGGAGCGGAACAGGACGGTCGCGGCGATTCCGGCAAGCCCGGTGGTAACCACCGAGACCGCATAGAGCATGAAGTCGGCCTCGCGCGTGTCGGTGAAGACCATGCCGAACAGGCTCGGCCGCCCGACATTGAACCCGTCGGAGCCGCCGAGCACGCTCGATTTGAGCAGTGCACCGTACAGCACCATCGACAACGCAAGCGTCAACATGCCGAAGAAGATGCCGCTGTAGCGGGCAATCAAGGGACCGATCAAAAGGCCCAGCAGACCGCCGCAAATGGCGCCGATGATCACCTGAACGACCGCATCCGTGATGCCCCAGGGGTGGACAAGCAAGGCTACGCCATAGCCACCGGCTGCAAAGAACAGACCTTGGCCGAACGATACGTTGCCGGTGCGCGCCAATACCACGATGCCGAGTGCGATCAGGGCATTGGAGGCGGCAACGGTCGCCAACGACAACGTCCAGGTTGGAAATACCCGGCCGAATAGCGCCACGGCGGCTACCAAACCGATCATGACAAGTAGGTGCTGGCCGCGCTCCATCAGATTCGCCTCGCCGTCTCGCGCTTGAACAGGCCCTCGGGGCGAAACATCAGCACCGCCGCCATGATCAAATAGATCATGAACAGCTCGGCTTGCGGCATCAGGTGCACGGAGGCGGCGCGCGCCAGCCCAACAAGAATCGCCCCAACCGCCGCGCCCTCGATACTGCCCAATCCGCCAATCACCACGATCGCGAAACTCAAGATGATGACGTCGGAACTCAATCCCGGCTGCATCGAAATTTTGGGCGCGGTCAGCGCACCGCCGAGCGCCGCGAGCAGCACGCCGAAGCCGAAGGCGGCGGCGTAGACCCGGTTCACCCTGACCCCCATGCTGACGCTCATTTCCTCATTGTGGATGACCGCCAGCACGATCTTTCCCGTAGTGGTGCGATTGAGGCCGAACCATACCGCAAAGCCGATCGCGGCGGAAATTGGGATCAACACCAGATCGTAGCCGACGTAGTAAAGGCCGGCGAACGCAACGTTTCCGAACAATTCGTAAGGCTGTGTCGCATAGATCGGGTTCACGCCCCAGATCAGCTTGGTCACGTCCTCCAGGATGAGAAACACCGCATAGGTCACGAGCAGCAACACCACTTCATCGCGGCCGTAGAACATTCTCAACAAGCCGCGCTCGAGCAGAATCCCGACCGCAGATGCGATCAAGGCGACCGAAAGCAGCATCGCGACAAAGCCAATGCTCGGCGGAAGGCTGTGGGCTGCGGCCAGGGTCACAGACGACGCCGCGATATAGGCGCCGAGTGCGTAAAAGCTGCCATGGGCGATATTGAGAATCTTCAGCACCCCGAACACCAGGGTCAGCCCGAGGGCAACGACGAATAGCCAGGAGGCCTGGATCAGTCCGTCGAGAAGGATCGTCAGAAACAAATTCATGGCAGTGGCTTCGTACGGGCCATTACGAGCGGCGCGCAGCGTTCGACGCAGGCATTGAAAATGCGGCGACCACGATTGGGCGCCGCAGAACAGGCATGGCGCAGCGGCGCGAGGGTTTCACGCGCGCCGCCGCAATCCTCGCTCTGCCAAGCTTGGCTGAGGGCGAGGTTCAATAGCACTTACAGTTTTTACTCGCACTTGTCTCAGTTGCACTTGTCTTAGTTGCACTTTTCTCAGTTGCACTTGGCGCCGGCCATGCCGCTCTTGATCCAGTCGATCGACTTCACGCCCGGAGGCGGATTGACGCATTCGGCAGGGAAGTACTGGATATCGACCACATCGACCCGCTTCTTCGCCGGATCATATTTGGTGCGGCCGAAGGCGATCGGTTGGATGGCTTGATGGCCGTCGGCAAGCTTCATTTGAATAAGGCCGCCGGGCGACTGCCATTCGAGACCGGTCATCGCCGCGATCAGCTCATCGGTTGAGGGCTTCTTGCCGCCATTACTGGCCATCGCCTTCTCGACCGCCGCCTTCAGCCCAAGGATCGACTGCGTGACGCGATAGGCCGCCTGAACCGGGTAGATGCCATTGGCGGCTTCGTAGCCCTTGAACAGCCAATCGTTGAGCGGCGATTTCTGCGACATCAGGCCGTAAGCGCCGCGCGCGCCGATGATGGTGCCGTCCGGCATCTTGTCGCCGAGCGGCGGCAGCACGTGGTCTGCGGCACTGAACACCAATTGGCTGCGCTTCTGCAGGCCTCGGGGTGCGGCCTGCAGCACAAAGGCCTGCAGGTCGCCACCCCACAGGCTCGAATAAACCACATCGGAGCCGGCGCCAACCAGCGCCGAGATCTCAGTGCCGTACTGGCCCGCGCCGAATTTCGGCAGCAGGTCGGTCTCAAGCTTGGCGTCTGGATAAAGCTGTTTGGCGGCGGCGACGAAGTCGGCGCGGCTGTCCTGACCCCAGGCGTAATCCTGGTTGATGGCCGAGAGCGTGTCCATCTTGATGTTCTTGGATTTCATGTAACGGATGAGGCCGACATTATCCATCGTGGCGTGGGCTGCGGTGCGGAACACATAATTGTATTTTGCCTCCTCGAAGATGCGTGGCGTGCCACAATCCATCAGAACGAGCATCTTCTTCAGCTCTTCGGCGATCGGGGAAACCGCAAGGCAATCGCCCGAGCCGATATAACCGAGCACGACATCGACGTTGTCGCGTTGATAAAGATTGCGCAGCTCCTGCACTTGCTTGGTTGCGCCGCCGTTCTCATCGATGATGACGGGCTCGATCTTCATGCCGCCGAATCCGACCTTCTCGTAAGGTGAAGGGGCGGAGCCATTGTTCAACTGATCGATGACGAATTGAGCGCCGTTGCGCGCCGGTATGCCAAAGCTGTCCGCAGCCGGCCCGGACAAGAATGTCACAATGCCGAGTTTGAAACTCTCTTGCGAAGACGCTGGCGACGCCAGCGCCAGTGAGGTGGCGGTGACGGCGGACAATAGCGCGACGGAGCGGTGAATCCGCAAAAAATAATCCATGATTCTCTCCCCCGTTGCCGGCGGCCGTGCCGCCGCCGATCCGTGCCGGTTCTCCGGCATCGGCGGTTGGAAGTGCAGTTTAAGCGGGCTTTTACGGCGCGTCTATAATCGCAACAGCCCGTGTCCAGCCCGCCGAGGCGCGCTCGATCTTGACCGGGAAGCAAGACACGCTGAAACCGGTCGGCGGCAAGAGCTCCAGATTATGCAGCTTTTCGATGTGGCAATAGCCGATATGGCGTCCGGCCTTGTGTCCCTCCCAGATCAGACTTGCATTCCCGGTCTCGGCGTATTTCTTCGCGGTATAGACGAAAGGCGCATCCCAGCTCCAGCCGTCGATGCCGGTCAGCCGGACGCCGCGCTCGAGCAGGTACATCGTTGCCTCGTAGCCCATGCCACAGCCGGAATTGACAAAATCGGTCCGGCCATATTTTGCGCCGGCGCTGGTGTTGACCACGACGATTTCGAGCGGCGAAAGCGTGTGCCCGATGCGCTTGAGTTCGGTTTCGACATCCTCGGCGGTGGCGACATAGCCGTCGGGGAAGTGGCGGAAGTCAAGTTTCACGCCGGGTTGCAGGCACCATTCGAGCGGCACCTCGTCGATGGTCCATGCCCGCTCGCCGCGATTCATGGTCGGATGATAATGATAGGGCGCATCGAGATGGGTGCCGTTATGGGTCGACAGCGCCACCGTCTCCATCGCCCAGGCCTGGCCGTCGGGGAGATCTTCGGCCTTGAGGCCCTCGAAGAATCCCAACATGCTCGGGAGGCTCTGCTGGTGATCGAAATACTGAATACGCGGGTTGATGCCGGGTGGATCGGCCGGCACGTCATTTTGCAGCGGCACGGAAATGTCGATCAGCTTTCGCGCCATGGCGCTTCCTCCCGTTTTTTCTCGTCTTGTGTGGTTGAGGCATTGTGAAGGCCAGATGCCATTGGCTGTCAAGGTTCCGCGCCAAGCGTAGCTGGGCTGGGCTGCGTCAGGATTTTGCCTGTTCGCGCGAATGATCTCTTAAGACTCCCTTGATATTTTCGGCCGATTGGCGAGGCGGTGCCCTGGTGCGGCAAGTGCTTAAGCCTTGCGCTCCGGCGCCAATTCTTGAACGGCACAGGCTTTCATCTTGGTGCGGACATGAACAGGACGCGTATTGGACTCGCTGTCCTCTTGATAGGAACGCTCGCCGCCGGCTTCTCGTTTTTCAGGAAGGAAGCGATTGCCGATTCACACCGGCAAGCCCGTCAGCTCGTCCTGTACTACACGCTGAGCAGGGTCGATGACCCCGTCATTCTCGTCGGCGACAGCATCACCGAAGCTTCCACATTGCCCCGCACCGTCTGCGGTCATCCAATCGTCAACGCCGGATTGAACGGTGCCTCGACCGCGAGCGATCTCGGGACTTGGCTGATCGAGGCGCTCGACGGCAAACGCGCGGCTTCCATCGTCGTTTCGCTTGGAACCAACGACGCCTTGATGGCGCGGAGCGCGCAGACCTTCGAGACGGATTACGCCGCGTTGCTCGCCCGGCTTGCCAAGGTGACCGATCATCTTTCCGTGCTGGCGATTCCCGGGATCGACGTTCAGGGCCGGATGACGGCCGAAATGCGGGCCGAGGCGATGCGCCGGATCGACGGCTTCAATGCCGCCCTGCCGGCGCTGGCCGCAAAGAGCGGCGCCACCTTCATTGCGCTTCCGGCGATGCCAAATCCGCACACGATCGATGGCGTCCACCTGAACGCCGTCGGCTACTCGGCATGGGACGAAGCCATCCTCAAGGAGGTATCGGCGATATGCGGCCCCCGTTGAAGGCGCCATCGCCGGAGGCGGCGAACAAGCTCTTGGGGCTGGAGGCGCTGCGCTTCCTGACCGCATTCGCGATCCTGGTGTTTCACTATCGCCACTTTTCCTTTGTCGCAGACAAGCCAGTCGGCCTCGTGCCGGAGCGCCTGCCGCTTTACGGCCCTTTGCAGGCGTTCCATGATTCCGGAGCGTTCGGCGTCTGGGTCTTTTGGTGCATCTCCGGCTTCATCTTCTTCTGGAAGTACCGCGACCCGATTGCGGAGCGATCCGTGGGGGGATGGAAATTCTTTGTTCTGCGTTTCTCGCGGCTCTATCCCTTGCACTTCGTTACGCTGCTTCTGGTCGCGCTGTTGCAACCCGTCTATTACGCACTCAGCGGCAATTTCTTCGTCTATCTGGACAACGACCTGCCGCATTTCCTGGCGCAGCTCTTCATGGCGAGCGACTGGGGCATGGTGCACGGCTACAGTTTCGACGGGCCGATCTGGTCAATCTCGGTCGAGGTGGTGGTCTACTTCCTGTTCTTCCTGATGCTTCTCGGCACCCGGTCGTGGTTGTTGAATGTGGCCGTTGTCGCGGCCTGCATCGGTGCTGCCTTTGTGCACACCAGCGGGCAGGTCACGAACTGCCTCGCGCTGTTCTATATCGGGGGGCTGGCGGCCATCGCGCGGCGGGCGGTCGCCGCATCGAGGTTCAGATGGCTAATCGAGGCCGCCGCCTGGCTTGTGGTTTTGGTCGCGCTGCCGCTCACCGTGAGCCTGATGCGCGACCGGCTCAATCTAATCGATTTTCCGCTGTTCCTGACCTACACGCCGGTTTTGCTATTTTGCCTCTCGCGCGAGATCACCCTACCGGCTTCGGTCCAGCAGGCGGTCGAGGCGGCTGGAAACATGACCTATTCAAGCTATCTCTTGCACTTCCCGATCCAGCTTATGGTCGTGATCGGCTTTACGATGGTTGGCGCAAGAATTCCCATCTACGACGTCCGGTTTTTCGGAATCTATCTGGCCGCGATACTGCTCGCCTCACATCTCGCCTATCGCTATCTCGAGGCGCCCGCGCAAAATATCATCCGCACGGTATTGTTGCGTCCGAGAACGTCTGCAGCGAGAACGGTCTTCGGCATTCCCAAGGCTTAGGCCGAGGCGGGTGAGGTGCGTTCGGTGAGAAG
The DNA here is from genome assembly GCA_035308285.1 of Bradyrhizobium sp. GTDB lineage: Bacteria > Pseudomonadota > Alphaproteobacteria > Rhizobiales > Xanthobacteraceae > Bradyrhizobium. The sequence continues at coordinate 33,546 of DATGGY010000118.1, forward strand.
CTTCCAAAGCATGCCCTCGCCAAGACGAACCGAAATGACGCGGAACGCGAAATAGGGAATGAGGATCAGCAGCATCAGAATGCTTGTGGCAAGCGCCTGCTGCAGCGTGCCTCCTCCAATCTCGCCGACGGCCTCACTGGCAGTCCGTCCGTGAAGAAAGCCGACGATAATTTCCTCGACCACCGTCAGCGCGCTAAGAAATATCAGAAAGATCACCGATTTTTTGAGGATGTCGGCGAGCAAGACGCCGGCGCCCCCTGTATGTTCGCCGACATTGAGCGCGTGCAGAACCAGAACGAACTTTCCAAGGACAAGCGCTTTTGCGGCGGCGATGCCAAACGGCGCGAACTCGACTCCATCGCTGTGAAGGATGGCTGCCTTATAGAAAAGCAGCGCGCCAAAGCAGACGAACAGGTAGATGGAGATCACAAGGTATTCGAACAGTTCGCGCCGCAGTCGGCGCACAAGCGTGGCTTTCGTGGGAGTCGCGGGGTCCCGGACGACCGATGGTTCGATCTTCGCCGGGGCGGGTCGGGAAGCTGTCCGCAAAAGCTGCGACAAAGCGGGCACGGCGTCCGCTTCCGCCCATTCGGCCATGCCCTCGGTCCAGACCAGACGCGACCGGCCGGCGCGCCTGATCCGTCTCGCGAGGTCCTCTAAGGTCGTCGGGCCCACCGTCTCATCGTTTTCGATGTAGTACCAATTGGCTTTCATGGGAGGTCCTGCGTGCCGTTTGAGACGCCACGATAGCTCCTCGGCCAGCCGGATCAAACCTCGGCTGGAAGTTCCTTCAGATGAATGGTGCGCACCGCCACACCATCTCGGCGACGTTCTCAGGCGAGCTTCATCAATTTGAGCGCCGCAAGGCCGTTAGGGCCATAAGGGTTACCGAGGCTTTCGGCCATCTCGAAATGGTTGAAGTTCGGCGCTTCGACCAGTTCGACTGGTTTGTCCACGGTCTTCGCGGCCGCTGCGAAATCGCGGGACTGGCGCTGGAATTCGGGCGTCTCGTTGGTGCCATAGGTGACGGTGATCGGCGCGCGGAGCATGTTGATGTGCCGGATCGAACTCAGCGACTGCTCCATGTCGTCGTCGAATTTGATGTAGGCGCTGCGGGTGGCGGAAAGCCGCGCCGGCCTGAGGTCGTAAATTCCGCTCATCAACAGGCCGCCCGTAATCATGTCGGCTGGCAGCCCGAAATCCTTTTGCCAGTCGGTCACCAGCGCGACGCCGCAGAGGTGACCGCCCGACGAATGTCCCCCGACATAGAACCGCCTGGTATCGCCGCCAAAACTCGCCGCATTCTTGTAGACCCAGGCGATGGCGCGGCGCACCTGCTCGGCCATCGGCCTGATGTCGCCACCGGCAGCGTCTGACTGGATGAAGTCGAGCGCGACGTAGTTCACGCCGGCGTTGACAAAGAGATCGGCGGCATAGCCTGAGGTCTTGGCACTGCCGAAAAGCCACCTGCCGCCATGGATGTAGACGAATATGGGGGCATTGGATGTTTTGGCCGGATAGAGGTCGAGGCCTTCGATCGGCGTCGGTCCATAGGTGAACCGTTTCGGCAGGCCCAGGCGCGCGCGCGTCGTCTCGCTGCTTGAGGCAAGGCGCTTCTGGATTTGGCCGGCCAGCGGTGCGTAGGCGGACTGGTCATAGGCCGCGTCAAGTTCGACTTGATCCATGTCCATCCAGACCTTGGGACCTTTTTCGTGCGGCGGCGGCCCGATCGGGCAGCCTGCAGCCAGCGCCGGTGTCGCGGCGATAGTGGCCGCGGTGCCGAGCAGAGACCGGCGCGACACCAGGTTCAGACTTGTCTTGTGATTGCCAGGCATTGCTTCCTCCGCGTCGTGCTCAAAAATCGGCTTTCTTAGGCCGTGCGCGGATTAGAACTACAGGAAATGATCTCGCGTAGTCTAGCTGTGGGCCACGCTGGGCAGCATCCGCGCCTCATTGGATGGATTGAGGACGCGTCCCACAATCAGGAAGGCGACGATCAGCGAGCTGCCAAGGCCGAGCGGCATTTCAGAGAACGGAAACGCGATCAACAGCGCAACGGCGCAGGCCAGCGCCGCGAGTTCGCCGCGCCGAAAACCCTCGGCAAGGCCGATCCGCAACAACAGCCCGACCGGAATCGCCAGCACCATCATGTCGTAGAGAAACAGATAGGGCGTCAGCAGCAGCGTTCCCGTAGCAAGGGCGGCAGCCTTGAGCGCGTAATCGGCACGGCTGCGCCAAAGCACGACGATACCGACCAGAACGGCGCCGGACATCATCCACTGGAAGGTCCACGCCAGTTGCTCGCTGCCGCCAAACGTGCGCACGAGTCCGAACACGCTTTGCAGCTTGAAGAAGGTGGCGCGGCCCTCGGTGAAGAAGGCCTGCGAGAACATCGGCATCCAGTGGAAAAACGCCTGCCAGCTCGCTGGTCCGAAGGCGATCCACGATACCAGCGCCAGCACGGCGGTCGTCACCGCGGCCGAGGCGAACGCTCGCCATTGCGAGGCCGCGATCAAGACAAGCGGAAACAACAGGCCATATTGCGGCTTGTAGGACAAAAGCCCGAGGCAAATGCCAGCCAGGATCGGCCGCGCCGGCAAGAGAACCAGCGTGCCGCCAAGCAATGCGGCGGTGAGGAAGCCGTTCTGCCCCGCCATCGTATTGGCGAGCACCACCGGAAACGCCGCCCCCACCAGAAGCCCGAACCGTTGTCCGACCACGGCGCGCATCATCGCCATGTAGGGGACAAAGCTCGCTGCCGCCCAGCCGACCAGGCCGGTGGCATAGGAAAAATGCGCCAGCAACATCGCGACAAAGAGAAACGGCGGCGGATAATGCCAGCCGTAATCCCCGACATAGTCCTGCCCGAGCATTGCCACCTGAACCTGTTTGTGAATTCCCCAGTCCCAGGCCTGCGCGGGGTGCCCGTCGAGGGCGAGCCTGCCGGCCGCCCAGACGTTGACGAAGTCGGTGTGGATGAAGTGCCCGTGAGCGTCGAACAGCCATGCATGGGCGAAATACATCGACGGGATCATCGCCGCATTGAAGACGGCCAGGAAGAGGCAGGCCTTCATGAGCGGCGTAGGGACGGCGTCGCGCGGTGCCGCGCTGGGTAGGGATGTCGACGACATCCATTATGCCTACCGCAGCCGGCCTTGAAGAAAGATGAACCCGGGAAGGCCGGCGAACCGCCGCCAGGGGGAGGGCGGAAGGGTTTCGTTAACCATTTTTAAGGAATCAGCGATAGAGACCGAAGCGGCCTTTCCTCAAAACGGGTCCAATAGCATGACTGAGCCCGACGTTTTAAGCCGAGACATAGACGCCCTGAAAGCAGTCCAGCGAGACGCTTGGCGCGAACTCGCCAGCCCCAGCCTCACCAGCTTCGACCGCCGCGAGATCCGAAACCGGATCAGGCAAAGCGAGCTTGAATTGCGGGATTTTCTGCGGTTGAGGTCGGAGCGCCTGCGCTTTCGGCCACCGCCGGCGGAAATCGTGGGCGACAGTCTCGCCAACATCAATTTCCGGATTCTTTAGCAAATTCTAGAATTCGAAGACGTCGGTGCTTCGCCGCGCCATTTCGCGCAAGTCCGCTACTGTTCCACGAACCGCGTTGCAGCGGCCGCAATAGACTTTGGTAAGGTCGGTCGCGCCGGTCGGGTCGATCGCCCTGATCGACAAGTTGCCGCACTCCTCGCAAACCGCCTTTAGCCCAGGTCGTTCCAGACACTGATGGTCGAGGTCCATGGGCTGCCCTCTAGCCGATGATCGCCGAAGCAAAATAGCTGACGGTCGCGAACTTGAAGGCGAGGCGTCCGAAGCGCCGGCCCAAACCGGTCGAGGCAATCGCCTCGGCAAGCTGCTCGTACAGTTCAGCGAAAGGATGCTTGCGACCAGCAATATACGGCCCGTACAGCACGTCGCCGCTGCATTCGATCAACTTGGCGGCCAGCGTGACCGCGAGGAACACCAATCCGGGAATTACAATAATTTCGGCTGTCATCTTCGGCCCCCGCCGTTTGATCCCATTCTCGGCCATTGATACGCCAAAGATTTTAAGACCGGGATCGCGGGCAGAACCGCAATTGAGCGATCGCATTAGCTAAGCCTAAACCACGGCAGCGGCGCGCTTGTGCGGGTTCGGCGGTCGGGTGAGCTGGCGAACGTGGCAAAACCGCTGGCGGATCACTTCCGGCGTAAGTCGGCCAAAGCCCCGGCGTAAACGAATTGCCCTTCAAACGCCGGCAAGTGGCGTGTATCGATTGACTTTCATTTGAAGCGCGGGATCGCCATGGGGAAATTGTTCTTGGTCGCAACCTTCTCGACCCTTGGTCTGGTCACGCCCTGTTTCGGTCAGGCCCAGTCGGAAGGGTTGACCAAGGACACATCTCCGCCGCCGGCCAACAAACTCTACGAAGACAACCTTCGCCTGCCGGACGATGCGGGCAAGCTGTTCTTGCCCGATGAGGCCTATCTTCGCTGGCCGCTGCCGGCGGGCGAGGAGGCCTATGCCGGCATCGACGGCATGACGATGAAAAAGCAAATACCTGAGATCACCGCGATCTCGCGCAAGAGCTGGGACGACGGCAATCAGTTCTGGGGCAGAATCGCCGGCACCGTCTACGACCGGATGATCCAAGATTGGGTGATGCAGGAGTTCAAGGCCATCGGGCTTGAGCAGGTGAGGCGGCAAGAACTCGACATGACGCCGCTGTGGTACCCGAATTCCTGGCAAGCGAGTTTTGTGGTCGGCGGCGCCGTAACGCCGCTCAAGACGGCATTCCCGATCACCGATACGGTGGGTACCGGAGGCAAGACGATCGAGGCACCGGCGATCTGGCTCGGCCTCGGTACGCCGGCGGATTTCAGGGACCGCGACGTTCGAGGCAAGGCGGTGCTGCTCTACAGCAACCCGACGCCGGGCGGGCGCGATCATTTCGCACGGTGGAGCGGTTCGATGCTGCGTGCCAACAAGGCAGGCGCGGCCATGGTGCTCATCGTCATGGATATCCCGGGAAACGTCACGACCGAACCCGAGGCGGGCGCGGGCACCACGGTGCCGACGCTCACCATCAGCATGAAGGAGGGAACTGCTATTCGTGAGGCAATCGAGGCCGGCGAAGACGTGAGCTTGCGTCTGCGCGCCGACATCGAACGAAAGCCGGGATTGAAGACGGCCAATGTCTGGGGTGTGCTGCCGGGTATGACGGACGAGAATATCCTCGTCATGGCGCATACGGATGCGATGTTCGAAGGCGCGCTCGACAATGCCTCGGGGATCGTGATGCTTCTCGAGATCGCGCGCTATTATGCGGCGATTCCAAAAGAACAGCGGCGCCGGACCATCACCTTCGTCACCACGCCGGACCACCATCACGGCGCGACGGGCGTCAAGTGGATCAATCAGAACATGCGCGACTTCCTCGACAAGACCGCGCTGATCGTCAATTGCGAGCACCCCTCGCAGACGCAGACCTACCGCCTTGGCTCGGGCCTCATGACGTCCACCACGACAAGCGCGCGTCGCTGGTTCGTCGGCGGCAGCGAGGCGCTCAGGCGCGTGGTGCTGAGTTCTCTCAAGGAATTTGGCGTCGCGGTCTACGCCCGCCCAGAGGGGCGCCCCGGCGGCGAGCTCCAGCACATTCACACGCGGGCCCCGAGTTTCCACGTCATCGACCACATCTTCTATCATTCCGATGCAGATACCGCCGATTTGGTGCCGGCCTGGGGCATCGAGGCGGTTACCCGTGCCTATCTGAAGATCATCGACAGCGTGAACAGGATGGAGATCAGGGAACTGGTCGCTGTCAATGCGAAGGACGGGCCTGCCCGGTGAGGGCGGTCATCGGATTTTCTTGTTCGGCAGGCCTCGGAGGTTTCACCCACCGGATGCTTCGGCGTGAAATTCGATAGACCCTTAGCTGAGTGGATGCAAAACCGTCGTTTTTTTGCGAATCCAGCGTGATGATGCACCCCTCACCAATTGCTAACGCTGCTTTCCGGTTTTTTGGGTCGGTCGATGAAATATCGCCAAAAAGGCGCGCGCCGATTGAACCAACATGGTATATGTTCGACCTAAGCGTTAAGGGAATTTAGTTTTGTTGCTTTGTTTACCGCTTTGACCGCTGTCAAAGGGGATCGTGATGTTAGTACAGGCGTCGCGTGGTCAATCCGGCTCGGCACATGTCATTGTGTTGGGTAATGAGAAGGGCGGGTCGGGCAAGTCGACGATCGCCCTCCATATTGCGGTCGCGCTGCTGAGAGCCGGTCAGCGTGTCGCCACTATCGATCTCGACTGCCGGCAACAAAGCTTTACCCGTTATATCGAGAATCGGCGTGCCTGGGCCCGCCGTACCGGCCTTGCTCTCGAACTCCCGCATCATCACCGCATCAATCTGGGCGATAGCATGCAGATCGCCGAAAACGAGGCGATGGAATTCGCCCAGTTCTCGGCGGCGGTCAGCGAAGTCGAGCAGTGCTGCGATTTCATCGTCATCGATACGCCGGGAACCGACAGCTATCTCATGCGGCTCGCGCACGCGATGGCCGATACGCTTCTCACCCCGCTGAACGACAGCTTCATGGATTTTGACGTGCTGGGAACCGTCGACCCGGCGAACTATGCCCTCATCGGTGAGAGCCACTATGCGGAAATGGTGCGAGATACGAGGCGCAAGCGCCGCCAGCTTGACGGCGTCAGCACCGACTGGATCGTGGTCCGCAACCGGTTGTCGATGCTTGGGTCGCGCAACAAGCAGCTTATGGCCGAAGGGCTGCAAGCTTTGTCGCTCCGGTTCGGCTTCCGCCCGATCGACGGTCTGACCGAGCGTGGCATTTACCGGGAGTTTTTTCCGCGTGGCCTGACTGCGCTGGACAATCTTGACGAGGCCGCCCCCGGTACCCGCCCCAGCGCCGGCCGGGTCGCGGCGAACCAGGAGGTTGCCGAGCTGTTGAGCCAGCTCAAGCTTCCGCTCGACGAGCGCGGCCGCCGTCGTGCCGCCAACCGGGCCGAATGGTTTGCCCAGGTCGACAAGCCCTTAAGGACGCTCGACCTCATCGAAGCGTGATTGCTGCCGGATTTTGATTGGATCACGTCGGATCGCTGGGTTTTGTCAGCTCAACAAGGTACGGACCTTGTTGGCATAAGTGCAATATCGCGCGGGCCGGAGGAGTTTTGAGAACTCCACGCTCAGTGTACAATTTGGTCACCAGCGGTCTTGGGATAATCGCGTGCCGCCTGCCAGCGCGTGATGACAGCGCGGGTCGATTCGTCGAACTTTCCGTTGACCTTTGTGTCGAAGCCGAGACCAGTCAGCCCGCGCTGCACATTGCGACGCTTTCCCTTGTCGAGGCCGATCTGATCTTCGGTTTTCTGAGTTGCTTCGTCGGTAAAGATCGCCGGGCCGACGAATGCCGACAGGTCGCGGGGGGTCGCGCTCAGATCGGCTTTGGCAGCATCCGCACTGACGAGAATTCCCAGGACTGACAATGCGAGGATCAGGACACGCATGACTTCTTTCTTCCTTAGCCATTCAATCACACACCCGCGAAACTCGAACTTCCGGCGGTGTTCAAGTCTCAGAACGCCGAGACGCGGCTCGACGAATTCACGCTCGTTTCTGGGAGATATGACTGATGCCGAGAACCGCCGTAGGCGGCCTCCGCGAACGGAGGCCACTCAGGTTCGCAATCATTGATTAGTCGCGGTCGATAACGACCGGACGACGGTCGCGGTCTCTGTCTCGGTCGTGATCGCGGTCCTTCCGAATGATTGTCTCATCGCGATCTCGGCGATCCCGATACCGAGATTGTTCGCGGTCACGATCGCGATCACCATGACTCTCACCCACCGTTACGCCGCGAGGGCCTATGCCGATTCCGACCTCCTCGGCTCCCGCAGGAATTGCGCTAAAAATACCCACCACGGCGGCCACCGCTACTGCGTATCTGATCATTGCTTGTTCCTATTATGTGAACGCTGGAGGTTGCCTAACCGATGCAACAACCGATCCGCCGGGATTGGCGATTCGGTCAACAACAACAAAAGAACTAAATAGTTCCACGCATACAACTTATATTTGAACTGATCATTCCATTTAGGCTGGGATCGGAATCCTGAATCGCGATATCGGCTGCGTTCTCATTGGGCCGGTAGTTGTTTTGATTTTGGGTATGCTCGTTGCGGCAGACACTGGCGGATCAAATCCGGCCCAGAACCAGCAATACGACGAGAATGATCACGACTATCCCGATGACGCCGATCCCGCCGTGACCGAAGCCATAGCCGTAACCGCCGAAGCGGCCACTGAAGCCACCAAGCAGAAAGATGACGAGGATAATGATGAGTATAAGTCCGAGCGACATGGCCTGACTCCTTTGGTTGATCCAGATGATCCCCAGGTAGTCCCGTGTTGATGCCCCGACCTTCATGCTTCCGCGGAGGAAAAACCCCCGCTATTTCGTTTCGATCGAAGGGCCGCATTCGTAGCGCGCTACAAGTCGCCAGTGTTCGAGAGGTTCCGATTTCGGCCGCAAAATATATTCTGGCTTTGTGGGCAATATTGATCAGAGCGTTAGAGTCGCTAACGTGCAAGGTTCGCGATATTACCGCCCCGCCTGTGCAGTGCTGCTCCGCATTTGAGGCTTGAAAAGCCGACAATGATGCACTGCTGCGATTGTGCCTTCGTCAGGCCTCGCAAAATCGAAATTACTACTTATCTATAAGAATTAATCTAGCCCAAGAGCATGTCAGTGAGGTTGACCCGGTGAGCGCGATATATCCCTTGAGCTTCCATCGTCGCATTGAACGGCAGTGGGCGGAACGCATCAGGTCGCTAAGACGGATGGGTGGCCAAGTTGGTTTTGCGGCAAAACGAACGTTGCAATCGGCAATCAACCAAGACGGTTCGCAGATTCTGGTCCCGGTCAGACTGGTCGTGGACCGGCGACGAAGTGATCAATTTCGTGATTGATTTTCCAAATCACAGTCGGTCATACGACCAAACGCGGCGTGCCGTTCGATTTTGGGGACACGATAGCGCAATAGAAGCGTCATTTTTCATAAGCGAAGACGCATTGAGGCGAATTCAACCAAATTCGCGCGCCGATGAGGTGGGCTTTCTGAACGCGTTCGATCGCAATCGTGATTTGATATGTGCCGCCGCAGCCCGGATCTATGTTCGCGGAAGCAGGGGCTCATATGATCTGGTTGCCGCTAATTTTTGAAACGCCCGGGAGTTGAGCCGCGCAAGATAGTTTAGGCGATCGACGATGTTTGCTCTGGGTCGATAGTTTGCAGAAGTCTTTTCGCGGCACGGGACAAAATTCTTCGAGCCGGTTCTCTGGACGAGCCGGACGACGCGATCGCTAGGCTTGTTCGCTCAACAAGGTACGGGTCTTCTTGTCTGCGTCGTAGATTTCGATCTGAAGCATCGGATAAGCCGCCTTTAGTTTTCGACCCGACGCCTCCGCTGCCTCGGCAGTATCAAATTCTGATTTGAAGTGACCGTCGACAATTGTCACGAACCCTTCGGTGGGAGGCCGATCCGCTCTCAGCGGTTTCTTCAGCTCAGGCTCGTCAATTGAGAGAACAGGTTTTTTCATGTTTGATCTTTCTGCGATTGGTCGCCGCGATGATTAATCTGGTTCAGTTCTGCTTGTGGAACTCCGGCGGCAAAGGCTCGCGCACGAGTTCACTTAGATCCAAAGTCTCGCCGCTTTCGGTAATGTCCGAGAATAGAATTTCGATAAAGGGATGTTGGCGGTTGAACGCGGCGCCTCGCTGGTATTTCGCGCTCATGATCCGCTGGATTGCCGCAAGATTCAGCTTGCCAAGCGCATTGTATTGATCACGGAACAGACTTTGCCTTCCTCCACGGTGCTCGACAGAGTCGGCCCATACGTCCATCACCTTCCGGCTTATGAACGCCTCGACCCATTGAGAGCCATCCTCGGCGTAAAGTCGCAGCCCGTCCATGTTATGGGAGTCGTCATCGACTCTGGATTGTGTAAGTGACATCTGGATTCCTTCTTTTGCGGGCGTACCCAGCCTCGCGACGGGCGACTTCCGCGAGTTTGTTGTAACCGGCATTATTCATGCTGAGACTTGAACATGCCGGGCCCATTTCGTTGGAAGTCTCGGCGCATTCCCGCCAACCTCGATGGTTGAGCGGGATACACATAGATATGTGTACAAAAGCTCGAATAACGAGCCCCGGCGCACAAAATAAGATGGGCACGAAAGAGAGCGCGGCGTGACTTCGGCCGCTACTTGGCCATCGTTATTTGGCCATTCGCCAGCCGAACAGCACGACAGCAGCTCCGACCACTGCGGCAATGACTGCCGTCACTATCCCGCCGCCGAGCGCCAGCAGCATGGCGAGGTGATAGCCAACGAAAGCGCCGGCAACGCCAACCAATGCGCTGGTGATCATCCCGCGTTTCGGTCCGGAGAATTGACGGGCAAGCCAGGATCGACCGGCGAGCCGGTCGAATAAGAGCCCGGCGATGATGCCGATTGCGAGAACGAGAAGAAACGTGATGGCTGGGTCGGTGACTCGCATGATTCAGGCCGCCTTGAGTGGTTTTGATTTGAACGTTGCGTGCGTAATCGTGGTCGCGGTGCCTCCGGGATCGCTTTCGATCTCCACCGTAGCATCAAGTTGCTTCGCCAGAGCCTTGACAAGACTGGTGCCAAGTCCGCCTTTTTTCTGAAGTGGACTTTGGTCCGGCTTTCCGTCGCCATTGTCGGAAACCGTCAACTTCCAGTCGGAATCCGACACTTTGTAGGAAACGACGATAGCCGCATTCCTCTTTTCGCGGGGAAAAGCGTGCTTCAAAGCGTTCATAACCAGCTCGGTCACGATCAGGCCGATGCTCACCGCCTGATTGGAAATAACGGTGGCCGTTTCGGCATCGGTTTCGACTTTTAGAGAGATTGGCCGACTTTCACCGATCATCGATTGTGCCAATGTCTCGCATAATTTTTTCAGATAGGTACCAATCACGATGGGAGCGCCGGGACCGGTAATTTGTAGATGCTGTTGCACGGCGGCAACCGAGAGAACGCGCTTATGAGCATCTTCCAATTGCAGGCGTGTTTCCTCCGACTGAACGGTGCGTGCCTTCATGAGCAGGATACTTGCAATTATCTGAAGGCTGTTGGCGACCCGGTGCTGCATTTCCAACAGCAGCATATCCTTCTCACGTAGCAGTTCCTGCACCTGCCCCTCGATAGCGCGTCGGTCCGTAACGTCCTCGAAGGCCAGCAACGTGGTCGTGTGGCCCGCCTCTGCGTAAAATACCTTGCGCGCGTTCAGGAGCATGATACGCCGCCCGACGCGGGGAAATTCGCGATTTACTTCGTATCCCTCCACGGTCGCGTGATCTTTGGCGATCGTTTCGAGAATTGTGCGCAGCTCCGGGATATTCCATTGACCATCTTCAATCTCATAGATCAGATGTCTCCGGATATCTTGGTCGACGAGCTGGAAGGTCTGATAGAAAGCCCGGCTCGCTGCGACGATGCGCAGCTCCTGGTCGAGCACCAGAAGAGGGTCGCGGACGGTATCGACGATCGCACGCGCGAGCGCGGCTGTGTCCGGGATGGCGGCGAAGGGCATGTGACGGTCCGCCTCGGTGTCAAACGAGAGCAATAAGCGGCGAATTTGCTTTAAGTCGCGGCGAACGCCGGGACGCCCAATTCTAGCGTCGCATTGCGTAACGCTGCGCTCAAACGATGCGCCTTTTCGGGAGAGAAGTCGATCTGTAAGTCAGCCGACCGGCGCCAAGATTGACGCAAGCATTCGGCCGTTCTCCAAAGGTGATTGTCTCCGAAGGTGATGGTGTCGGGAGGCCAACAAGCTCGCGAGCCGATGGTTCCACGAGCAGGATCGCAATCCTCGGTTGGAGTCCAAAAACAAATACGTTTGGTTCGGAACCTTTCGCGGCTGGGTCCATTTGGCCTGTGTCCAAATACTGGACGCACGACAACTGGTAAACACCATGAAAAAGATTCTCTTAGCGACAGCCGCCATTCTTGCATTCGCAGCACCTTCATTCGCGGCTGAAACGGGAAAGACCGTCGGCAGCGCGCCGCAATCGTTCTACCTGGCTCAAGATACCGCGACGATGAAATGTGAAATCGTCGAGATTGAGCCCGTTGCTGGCGGCAAGGTAAAGGTCGTCGGTGCTGCTCACCCTACAAAGGCGTCGGCTGAGACGGCTTTGAAGGCCGACAAATCTTGCGTCAACTAACCTAACGACGGCGGAAGTGCACGCGGGTCTTTTGGTTCGGCAATCGCCAAACCATGGACCCGCTCCCGCCAACTGATGCACTTCGCTCAGTCGCCAACCTCAATCAATTTATTTGACTTTTGCAGACCGCGTAGCTTCTTGCCGGGCCCCTTTCTTGATTTCTTATTGGCATCGGCGATGAGACGATCCGGGCTGCGCTCTACTGCGGCCAACAATGTTTTCATGGTCGCGTCGCGGGTCTCTTTGCTCAGCGAATATCCCTGAATTGTTATTTTGAATTTATCCTTGCCGGCATGATACTCGTGATCGATCTTCGGCTTCTTGGACATCTTTTCTCTCCTCGCGCCTCCGTCAATCTGTGCAGCTTGCCGTCTATCGCGCAACGTCGCGTGTCCGTGCTCACGGCGCAAGAGCTAGCTCATTTTTCGAAATAGTGAGAAAAAACGGCCCCAGAGCGGGGGCGTCTGGAGCCGTCCTCTTTGGGACGCCAACGGGGGCGGGTTGGGCGATCCCTGCCGCATCAAGTCGTCCAGCCGACGTTCGTTCCATTTTCAAACGAGCCCATTTGCCGATTAAAGTTGGGCCGCCGATGGTCGAAATAGGCAGTGGGTTGAAGCAGGCCAGTACCATGGGCGCGGGCTCAAGTCCGAGCCGACGCACCCGCCAGCTTCAGGATTGAGACTAGGCCGGCCGGTCCAACTCAGAAGGTGTCCCTTTAGCTTCTTCCGGGTGCGCCAAGCTGTTGACGGTGTCCTTCAAGACAATGCTTTTGGGCGTGGCCGTTGCACCAGGCCGGCTAAATCTAGCGGCCCATCGTTGCTCAAACCGTCTCTGAAGGTGGAGAGGAATGTCGCTCATCGCCAATAGCTCCGCGTTCGTGGTTGCCACATTCTCAGGGTCTCAACGCGCGCCCTCCTTTAAAGGTCCCCCAGCACTATCGTTCAGTGTCACCACGGGCGAGCAGTTCGGCCAACGCGAGCACACCGATACACCGCGGCGGGTTTTCTTTTGGATTTCCGACGAAACAATCCGGCTCTGAGCGAGTCGTCATTCCAGGTGGGCTTTTTGCTATTGAGGAAAGACACGCAAATGATGTTTAGAAAGACGATTATCGCGTTATGTGGTGTCGCTGCGGCTGGCCTGCTTTCGCCGACATTGGCGTCGGCCCGTCCTGGAGGTCATGGCAGCGGCGGTGCAAGAGTTGCGGTGCATGGCGGCGGAGGCGGCGGCGCGTATCGTGGCGGCGGAGGGTTTCGCGGTGGCGGCGGCTTCGGCGGAGCGGGCCTTGCCGCGGGCGCCGTTGGTTTAGGGCTTGGCTTGGCCGCCGCTCCGTATGGCTATGATGGTTATGACTACTCTTCCGGATACGACAGCTACGCCTATGACAACGGCGGCTGCTATTTGGTCCGGCAGCGGGTAATGACGCGCTACGGTTGGCGCGTGCGCCCGGTCCAAGTGTGTGACTGATTACGATTGATACATAAAAAATCCGTCACCGTTTAGGAGCGGTGGCGGCATTTTAGGTAGGCAAGGAATCCGGATTGGTAACGCGGCGGCGCGGCCAGCTAGGTCCGAAAAAAGTGCCGATAGGCGACATTGCCTCACCATTTTACAATGCGAGATACTATTTTCGGCTAATCACCCGCTTTCGACGTTAAAGACGCCAATGGCACATCGAAGGAGTAGACAAACCCGCTGGGCTCATAGCTCAAACGGACGTCGCCCTTTAGTTGTTTGCCGAGCGTTTCGACCAAGCGGGTGCCGAAACTGCGCTTGTCCGGGGCACGAACCGCGGGGCCGTTCTTTTCAGTCCATTCCAGCCGCAGACGCTGCGTCGTGGGATCAAGAGTCCACGCGATCTCGACGCGGCCGGCAGCCACAGACAATGCGCCGAACTTGGTGGTGTTGGTGCAGAGTTCGTTGAGGGTCATGGCAATCGCAATCACCGCTCCCGACGTCATCCGGACATCGGGTCCCCTGATCGTAAATTTCGGCACGTCAGGATTGTCGAAGGCTTCGGTGGCGCCACGAACGATCATCCCGAGATCGGCACTGGTCCAACTCGCCTGCAGAAGAAGGTCATGGGCCCGCCCCAACGCCATTAATCGACCTTCGATAGCGTGCTGAGCGTGTTCCGCGCCGGGCACGTTGCGCAAGCTTTGCGAGGCAATGGCGCTTACCGTCGCCAGGGTATTCTTGATGCGGTGGTGCAACTCTTCGAGAATCAACTTTTGAAGTTTGTCGGCCGCCTCGCGTTCCCTGGCGTCAATGCCAGCTTGAGCGAGCAATTCTCGTGCATCAATTTCGGCTTGCGCCAGCAGAAGCCGAAGGCTGACGTTCTCAGCCGCCAGAAAGTCAGGAGGTTGCGCTGCGGCCTTTGATTGGCGCTTGTCTAGATGATCGTCGATTTCAAACATTCGCAACTTTATCACCATGAGTCGGGTTCCGGCGAGATCAATTGAGATGAGGTTGCCGCAATATATCGCGGTTTCCAGCTAACGTCGGCGTCATGCGTGGCCGATCATGCTTTGCATCTGTGCAATCATGACCTTGGCCTCCAGCGGTTTCCCGAAAAACCGGCTGCCTAAGGGAAGATCGGTGCCTGAGAGCTTCAATTGGCCGGATACAAGGATGATCTTGATCGGCGACCAGCGGTTATGGACCGTCTGGGCGAGCTTCAGACCGTCCATACTGCCGGGCATCTGAATATCGGTGAACAGCAAAGCGATGTCAGACCTGGATTCAAGGATCGCCACAGCTTCGTCAGCATTCACAGCCTCAACGGAGGTGTAGCCGGCGTCTTCCACCATATCGACGGCGCTCATCCGCAGCAGTATTTCGTCTTCGACGACGAGAACGACTGCGCGAGCAACGGAATGATCCAAGACCATCATGACGAACACTTTCGAGTGAATGGGCCAGAAGGAAGACAAGCATCTTATCCTCCATATGATCCCAATTGACTTAACAATAACGGCAGAAGAGGCCCGCCTTGGGCAACGGGTGCATCGAAATCGATGCAAGCCCCTGATATTGCGAGCGATAGCTCGAATACTCCATGTGCGGCGGCAGCCGCGGCTGCACTTCGGGATGTAGGAACCAACTGGTCGGGGTGGGCTTAACTCCAAGATACTGTTCGTTGGAGGCACTTATGCCAAGAACTGGCCCGTCACCGCGACTCGTGCCCTATGGGGCCGATCAGATCGTTTACCTCGTTGTCGACAGCTTTGGCGCAGGTGACGCGGCCTACCGCGAAACCGAAGTCGAGCGGGCGGACTTCGAAACCATCATCGCCGATTTCTTGACTGGCCAATTTAATGATCCAGTCCGTGTTATCGCCTTCAACACACTTGAACATTGGTCGGACGACGTTTCCGCGGCTATCGCCACCGAAATCCAGACCCGATGCGATATCGAGGGAGCCTCCGTGCCCGAACATATCAGCGACTTCGTGGACCGCTACAGCCGCCCCGACGCTAAGGCCAGCCCGAGGCTCGGGATCTCCTGGGTAATGCCGCCGGAAGTCGGTATCGCGGCGGGCTGCCTAAAACGAGCTAATCCCCGCTAGAGGCAGCACCCGTTGAAGGATCGCCCCCAGGCAGATCAGAACAACGAGCAGCTTGAGAAGGTTTGCCAGGCGAGCTTCCCTGACGAATTTCTCGATAGCCCAAAAGCAAATCGCGCCGACGACGCAAATAATCAAAATCCCTATCAAGGCTGAAATCATGGCATCCCCCTCGAAAGATGATGTCGTCGCTCATGGCGCGGCGCGGGTTCATTTGGCTGCCTCAGATCGCTGGCAAGTCAACCCATCGCGTCCGATCGGTGGCCACAGGGTACGCGCGATCGCGGCTGGTCTCAACTGACTTATGCGGCAAAATCTGCCAAACTCAGGTATCACCCAGCTATTCGATCACCTCGTCGGCATTCGCGAACAATCCACGCGACGGAGCGAGGCCAGGCGCCTTTGCAGTCTTGAGATGTCGGCTGCAAAGCTGGAAAGTCGGCGGGTGAGGCGCCCAGAGACGAGCCCACGCGGTGAGATCGCTTCATCACGCGATCACACCGGCAACTCCGACAAGTTGTGCCGAAGCGGCATGTTCTTGGCGAGTTCCTCCTTGGGAATCCGCTTCTTGACCTCAAGCTTTCCATTTTCCACACGGCTGATGTAGCAGTCGATGATGCCGACATGGTCCTCCTTGCGGATGAGCTTGTCTCCTTGCGGATGGGCCAGCGAGTTCTTCATTTGCATCCCTTCCAGTGCCTGGATCACACCCTCGACGTCCTTGCGGGTCTTGTAGCCGGAAGCCTCGATCGCCTGCTTGAGCGCGAAGATGTCTTCCCAAGGCTGCCAGCCATGGCTCTTGTCCATCACGCGGCTGCCGCCGATCTCGCGCGCGTCGACATCGTCGATGCCAAGGAGCTTGTTGAACTCCTTGTGAAAGCCGTCATCCTTGGCCTTGAGCTGGCGTGGGAAGTTCTCGAAGAAATAAACACCTTCCGCCGCGCCCTTGATGTCGTCGGGCGCGATCGATTCGATGCTGGCCGACGACGAATACATTTTCATCTTCTTGTCGAGCCCCATGCTCTTGGCCTGGGTATAGAACGCAACCGACAGCGAGCCGATGAAGGCCGGCAACAGCACCTCGGTATCGGCGGAGATCTGCGCCAGATAGGGCACGAAATCCTTGGCATCGAGCGGCACCGGAATGGCGTTGAGAACCTTGCCGCCGGCGCGCTCGATGTAGACCTTGGATTCCTGGGCCGTGCTCTGGCCCCAGGCGTAATCCGCGTAGATGACGGTCCAGGCCTTGCCGAAGCTCTCGACGCACCACGGCAGACTGGCCGCCGCAATCGAATAGGTATCGGTGCCAGTGCGGAACGAAAAGCGCGTTCCCTTGCTCCCGGTAGCTTCGGTCGCCTCACCTGTGGAGAAGTAGATCGTCTTGAGTTCGCTTGCGATGGGGATAGCCGCCAGCATCACGCCCGAATGAACCGAGCCGACGATGAATTCAGCGTTGGTGCGCTGGATCAGGTTGCGCAGCTTGCGTGCGCCGCTGGCCGGATTGGACTCGGTATCCTCGGTCGCCAGTTCCACCTTGCGTCCGGCGATCCCGCCTCCCTGGTTGATGAGGTCCACCGCCACCTTGGCGGCCTTGTCGTGCCAAACGCCCCACGACGATATCGCGCCGGTCAGGTCGCAGTGATGCCCAATGACGATCGGGCCAGGGCTTTGCGCAAATGCATCGCGCATGATGGTGAGATTGGCGGTGCCAGCCGCCGCACCTCCCGCCAGTGCGCATTCAAGGAAGCTGCGGCGTGAAAGTTTCCTTGCCATGATCAGGCCCTCCGTTAGAGCGGTTGAAGTTATTGCGACAGTCCAAGATAACGACGCACGATTTCGGGCTGAGCCTTGAGCTCATGGGATGCGCCCGAGTGGACGATAGCGCCTTTTTCCATGAGAAACACGTTTGAGCAAAGCTTGAGCGCGGTCTCGACATTCTGTTCCACCAGCAGGATAGATACGCCGCTTTGGTTGATGCGGTGAATCTCGCGCCTGATCTGCGATACCAGCCGCGGCATGATCCCTTCGGTCGGCTCGTCGAGGATGATGAGCTTGGGGCGCATCATCAGGCAGCGTGCGATCGCCAGCATTTGCTGTTCGCCGCCCGAGAGCGTGTTGCCGGCTTGCTTCAGCCGTTCCTTGAGCCTTGGAAAACACGTGAAAACATAGTCCTCACGCTCGAGGTCGCGCCTGCCGGCGATTGCGATATTCAAGTTCTCCAGCACCGAAAGATTCGGGAAAATTCCGCGTCCCTGAGGGACGTAGCCGATTCCTTTCCCCGGAATCTGGTGTGCAGGGCAGCTTGAAAGATCGGATTCGCCGAACTTGATCGCGCCGCCGCTCTTCGACACCAAACCCATGATCGCGCGCAGCGTCGTTGTCTTGCCGACGCCGTTTCGTCCAAGCAGGGCAGCGGATTCACCGGGTTTCACCTCGAGATTGACGCCCTGGAGGATGTGGAGCTTGCCGATATGGACGTGAACGTCTCGGAGGCTAAGCAAGTGAGGCCTCCTCAACGAAATCTTCGTCCTCGGGACGACCGAGATAGGCTTCGCGAACGCGCTCATCGTCGACGATATCTGCCGGGCTACCGCTCGCGAGGATGGCGCCTTGGGCCAGAACGGTGATGTCGTCGGCGATCCCGAACACCACATCCATGTCGTGTTCGATGATGACGATGTCGATGGTTCGCGCCAGATCGCGGATTTTTGCGACCGCGCGGCTGGTCTCTGCCGGGCTCATGCCGCAGGTCGGCTCATCGAGAAGAAGCAGGCTCGGTTCGGAGATGACGGCCATCCCGATCTCGAGCATCGCGACGTCGCCATAGGAAAGTGTGCCGGCCGGGCGCGCGGCCAGGTCGGCGAGGCCGATTTGCTCCAGTGTCTGGGCGACCTGCGTTTTTGCTTCCCGATCGCTCGCGGCGGCGCGGAACGGATTCAGGAACCGGTTGCGTGCCTGCCGCGTAATCCAGAGGTTGTCGGCAACGCTCAAGTCAGAAAACACGCTCTTGACCTGAAGTGTTCGCTTGATCCCCAACCGGCTGATCACGTGCGGCCTCAAGCCGGTGATGTCGCGGCCGCGAAAGAATATCCGGCCGCTGCCGGGGCTGAGCAGACCGGTGACGAGATTGAAGAAGGTCGTCTTCCCCGCGCCGTTAGGGCCAATGATGGCGTGGATGCGGCCGCCGGAAAGACGGATGCTGAGATTATCGACCGCGGTCAGGCCGCCAAACCGCTTGGTCAGATTCTCGGTTCGCAGCACGGGTTCGCTCATGGGTCGGCCTGCAACGTCAATCGTGGCGCCACTGACGCGGCGGCGGCATCGCGCGCATCCAGCCGGGCGATCCAGCCGTTCCAGAGGCCGACGATCCCTTTCGGCGCGAAGATCACCGCCAAAATCGCCAGCAGCCCGACGATCAGCGAATGATGCTCCCAATGACTGGAGACGATTTCGCGGATCACGATGAACAATGTGGTGCCGACGAGTGGCCCGAACAGCGTGCCGGCGCCACCGACAATGGTCCAGACCACGCCTTCGCCGGACACTTGATAGAACATATAGCTGGCCGAGGCGTAGCGGCCGAAGAACGCGAACAGCGCCCCTGATACTCCCGCCAGAAAGCCGGCCATCACAAAGGCAATCAAGCGCAACATATATACATTGAGACCGATCAGCGAAGCGCGCAGATCGTTGTCGCGGATGGCGAGAAGACCCTTGCCGAGCGGACTGTGGATCACGCGGTACATCAGGAACAAGCAAAGCGCCACCACCGCAAGGACGAAGAAATACTGGAAGGTCGGGTCGGTGAGGCCAAAGGCCTTGCCGCCAAACCGCAATACCGGGGGCAGTGAGAAATTGATTCCGTCGTCGCCGCCGGTCAAAGGCTTCATCGACACCGCGAGGAAATAGAAAATCAGGGAGAATACGACCGTGATGATCGCGAAATAGTGCCAGCTCAGACGGACCGCGAAGATGCCCGACACCAGTGCCATCGCCATCGCCGAGATAATTCCCAAGGCGAATGCCGGCCAAAACGACAGGCCGAGATGATCAATGCCGAGCGCGACACCATACATGCCGAAACCGAAATAGAGCGCCTGGCCAAACGATAGCAATCCGACGTAGCCGAACAAGAGGTTGACGCTGGACGCAAACAGCGACCAGATCAGAATTTCCGTGATCACGCTGACCCAGAAAGTGTCGATCAGCGCCGGGATCAGCCACGGCACCGCGATCAGGAACGCCGCGGCGCTCACGGCCAGGCCGATTTGCAGGGACCGTCGGCTCATTTGGCGAATCCCTTGAACAGGCCCTGGGGCCGCAGCAGCAGTACGGCGCTCATCAGCACCAGCGAAGAGATCCGCGCGATGGTCGGATCGGCGACGCTTTGGATCAGTCCTTCAAGAAATGCCAGCAGAACCGCCGCCGCCACCGTGCCGGGCAAATTGCCCAACCCCCCGATGATGACCGCCATGAAGCAGAACGGCAACACATCGACGCCGCCGCGAAAATCTACCGTCGTGATCGGCGCTGCGACCGCCCCGCCAAACGCCGCCAACGCAAAGCCGATACCGAAGGTCAGCACATAGACGCGCTTTGCCGGGATACCCATGGCTACCGCGGTCTCGCGGTCATGCCGCACGGCCCGCATCCAGATTCCGAGCTTGGTGTGTTGCAAGAACAGAAAAAAACCAGCCAGCGCCAGCAACGCGACGAGCGCGGCGAATATCCGATAGATGTCGTATTCAACCCCGAACAGGGGAACGGTCCCCTGGATCGGCGCCAGCATGCGACGCGGCGTCGCCCCGAAGGCGATCCGCACGGTTTCCTGAAGGATGAGGGAAAGGCCGAAGGTCGCGACGATCGATAATGCCGCTACGCCATGGATCGGCTGAATCACCAGGCGCTGAATGATGGCGCCGAGAATGAACCCGATCACGGGCGCGACAACAAAGCCGATCCAGAAATCGCCGGTTGCCGCAAGGCTGAACCATGCGAGCACAGTGCCGACCATGAAGAAGTCGCCATGGGCGATATTGATGATGTCGAGCAGACCGAAAATGACCGAGAGTCCGAGTGCGATGAGCGCAATGATCAGCCCCCAGATCAGCCCGTTCATCGCCAGCAGAAGTATCGTATCCTTCATGACCGACCGTCACCCGTGGCAAAAGTGCCACCCCCGTTGCGATAGTTTCCGACCTTCGGCATATCCATGCAAGAGCCAAGACCCGCCACCACCCACAATGCTCGAAACCAGCCGCGTTGGACCGCGGCAGGTCCCGCGCCTTATGTCTTACGCCGTATGTCCTATTTGGGCCCGGCCTTGGCCGTCGCAGCAAAGCCGTCAAGCGCGCCCGCCGGCACCATGTGCCGGTCGATCTTCAATTGTTCGGGCGACAATCCGAGCGCCAGTCCCACGAGCTGCGGAAGGTGCAGGACCGGCATGTCCAGCTTCTGAGCGATGTCCTTTTCCATTTCGGGTTGGAAGCTGTCGAGGACGGTGTGACATAGCGGGCAGGGCGTGACCATGGTTGCTGCACCGCCGGCCTTTGCCGCGAGCACGTGTTGCCCGGTCAGTTTGATCGCAACTCTCTCATCGTGAGCGGCGGTGTGAAATCCGCAGCATTCGGTGCGCCCGCTATACTCGATCGGCCTGCAGCCGAGGATTTCGGCAAGCCGCTCCAGCGCCCGGTTATTGCGTGAATCGACAAACCCGTAGCGCGCCGGCGGGCGGGTGATATGGCAGCCGTAGAACGCCGCGACCGTCAGGCCGGCGAGCGGATTGATCACTTGCCGGCGCAGCCGCTGCTCGCCGATGTCCTCGTGCAGGACCCAGAGAAAATGGCTGATCTTTGTGCGTCCGCTATATTGCAGGTTTTCTTCGGCGAGCCTTGCGTTCACAGATGCTGCGAGTTCCGGATCGCTCACAAAGGCGGCATGTGCGTCCAGCACATTCAGCGTGCAGGTATTGCAAATCGTCATCAACGGCAGGCCATGGCTTTCTGCCAGCGCCAGGATCCGGACGTTGAGGGCATAGAATGCGGCCGGATCGATCGCGCGCAATTCGCGCGCCCCGGTACAGGTGGCCGATTCCAGTTGCAACAGATCGAGCCCGAGTTTGGACGCGACAAGGTGGGTCGCATCGTTGAGTTCGGCGCAGGTGCTGCGCGCCGAGCAACCCGGATAATAGGCGAATTTCATGGCTTCCCCGTTTCGTCGCCGAGCAGCCGGCCGGCGGCCGCGGCGGCGTCGGTTTTCATTCCGAGCAACGTCTTGATTGGGTTGATCTTGCCGCGCACGAACAACCGCCATATGCGTCGAAGATTGGAAAGCGCGCGCAGCCCCTGAACGCTCAGCACCAGCGCGCCGGGATCAACGCGGCCGCGGTGGGCAACGATGTTGCGCAAGGCAAACGAATGCCTGGCCATTTCGGGAACGAGTTGCGCCGCCTTTGCCTTCAACGGCTCGATGACCCGGCTGACGATCGGGATATGGGCCGGACAAACCTCCTCGCATTTGTAACAGGACACGCAATTGAATATCCCGGTCCGTTCAAGCGATCGCCTGACTTTCTCGGGATCGTTGCGCGGATCGAGCGCGGTCTGGCCCAACTGAACGAGTGGTGCGGGGCCGGCGAAATCGGTCAGATTGCCGAGGCCGATCACCGGGCAGGCCGAGTAACAACACATGCAACTGATACAGTCGAGCGCGTTGGAAGCGTCCTTCATCTGTTTGTGCGTGAGCGGCTCTGGAAACTCCGCGTAAGGCTCGCGGCGCTCGATCCACGGCTCCAGGCTTGCCACCCTGTCCTCATAGGCGGTTCGGTCGACGACGAGATCGCGAATGACCGGAAGGTTGCGCAGCGGCTCGATCACCATGTTCGGTTCGACCGCTTCCCAGCACGCCAGCACCTCGCGGCCGTTCATGCGGACCGCGCAGGTCCCGCACATCTTCGATCCGCAGAACCATCGAAATGCGAGGTCGGCTGCCGCATTGTCCGCGATCCAGTTCAGCGCATCGAGCAGGCGCATCCATTTCTGGTACGGCACCTGAAACTCCTGATAAGCCTCACTGCCGGAGGGTACTTCCGACCGTCGCACCTTGACGGTCAGCAAGTCGCCCGGTGTGAGGCGCAAATTGCGCGCGGCCAGCGTGTCATGCAGTTCGGCCTGCCCGATCCGGCGGCCATCGACCGGCGAGAGAGCGGGCAAGGGATCATCGCCGGGAGCGATCACCAGGCGACCTCGAGGTTATCTTTCGTGGAAAAGCCCGGCGCAAAGATTGGCAGCTCATAGGGCCGCCGCTCAAATCGCAATCCGTTGCCGGATTTCGTCAAGACATTGGCGGCGAGCCAATTGTCGTTGTCGGTAAGCGGGAAGTCGGTTCGAATGAACGGCCCGCGGCTCTCCTTGCGCTCGAGCGAGGAGTGGATCACGAGCTCGCAGACATCGATCATGTTCATCACGTCGATCGCATCCAGCCACTCGTAGTTGGCCGATTTTCCGCTGTTGCGGATTTTCATGCCGGGCATAAGCTCGACGCGGATCCGTTCAATGTCGTCGAGCGCCGATCGCAGGTCGGAAGCGTTCTTCTCGACGCCTGCTTTTTCCCACATTACTGCCCGGAGGTCTTCCTTCAGCCTGCCCGGAGCCGGCCCATTGCCGTAAGAATTGCGCAGGGATTCGAGCCTGCGGCATTCCGCCTCGATTAGCGTTTGTGGCACCGAGGCCTGCTTCAACGTCGCCAGATCCCGCGCGACGCCTTCGGCAGCCACGTGACCGTCATAGGTGGCAAGGCCGATCAATCCATTGCTGTGACCGCCCACGCCGCCGGCGGCGTAAAGCCCGGGAACGGATGAGCGCATGGTGGCGGTGTCGACATCGATCCCGCCCTGCCGGTAGTGCGACGAAACCGCCGTCTCGGCCATGTGCGCGGGAAATGGCAGGCCGAGCTGCCGAAACGTCTTGCCGTAGGTCGTATAGGTCTCCACCTCGGCCGGATCGCAATTGTCAAAGCCCGCAAAGTAGCCGCCCTCGTAACGGGCCTTGCCGGCGCGAACCTGTTTGACCAGCGCTTTCAACTGTACGGTATAGGGGCCGAAGGCCAGCGGATCGTCCTGCTGCTGGTTGAAGAACTCTTCACCCGCCGAGTTGAGCATTCGCGCCGACTTTTCCGAGCCGAGCATCGGGTTCGGATAGATCTGCATCCGCTGCCAGCTCGGTGGGTGCGCCAGATCGTTGGTGTGCCACCACTGCATTTCCATGTTGAGCAGGGTGGCGCCGGCACGCCACGCCAGTGCGATGCCGTCCGCCGACATTTCCCTCGTGCCCGTGGAGCGCGTATGCAGCCGATCCGAGTAGCCGGTCGCCAGAATGACCGCACGCGCGATCACAGCCGTGTATTCCCCGGTGATGTAGTTCAGGCAGAAGACGCCCGCGACCGAACCGTCCGGGTTTTGCAGGAGAGAGGTCGCGACCGTCTCCTCCATTCGCGCGATGCCTGCCTTGATAACTTGCTTCCGGCGCAGATCCATGAACGGCACGCCCGAATTTCCCTGAACATTGGCGGCGATGCTGCGGATCTTCCCCGGGCTGGTGACGATCTCGCCGGAATCGTCACGGCGAAAGTAGAGGCCCGCTTCCTCCAGCTCCGGATAATACACTTGCTCGATCCATTGCCCGCATCGCCGCGCCCAGTTCTGATCGATCAGGAATTGGTTGTGGTATTTGATCAGGAACTCGGCCGTGTTGCGGGCGTTGTCTTCGCTGTTGCCGAGGGCCCGGCCCGAGATCACCAGATTGCCGGCGAACAGCGACGCCCCGCTCTTGCCGACCAGTCCTTTGCAGATGATCAAGGGCTTGATGCCCCGCTTGCTCAAGCTCAGCGCCGCATAGCAGCCGGCAGCGCCACCTCCGATCACGGCAACATCGGTAGTTACGACCCGCATTTCAGGCTCTCAAATCTCAGACACCGTCTCCACTATGCGCCATATTTCCGCGACGGACAGCCTTTCGGCGGTGTTTTTTTGCACGTCATGGCTTCCACTGCGGGTGGGGCCAACAGGGACGTCACCGCAGCACGTGCCGCGGCAGCCACAGCGACACTTCGGGGATGTAGGTCACGAACATCAGCACCAGAAACATCACGGCGTAGAACGGCCAAATCTTTCGCATCACCTGCTCGATCGTGACCTTGCCGACGGCGCATCCGACGAACAGGATCGATCCGACCGGCGGGTGGCACAAGCCGATACCTAGATTGAGCAGCATGATCATCCCGAAGTGAACGGGATCGACGCCGAAATTCTGCATCACCGGCAACAGGATCGGGGTGGCGATCAGGATCGACGGCGCCATGTCGACCAGCGTACCGAGTATGAGGAGCAGGATGTTGATCAGGAACAGGATGACGTATTTGTTGCTCGAGATCGACAGGAAGAACGCCGTCATCTTCGCCGGCATCTGCGTCAGCGCCATGATGTAGCCGACGCTGGAAGCGCAGGCGATCAGCGTCAGCACCATCGCTACCGTGCGCAGCGTTCGGTGCAACAGGATCGGCAGATCGCGCCAGCGGTAATCGCGGTAGATGAACATCGTCACGAAGAACGCCCAGATGCAGGCAACCGCGCCGGCCTCGATCGCGGTGAAGATGCCGCCGAGAATACCGCCGAGAATGATGGCGAGAGTCACCAGCCCCCAGGCCGCATCGATCGTGATCCGCAGCGCGTCCCTGGCCGGCACGGTCTTGCCATGCGGGTGTTTGTCGCGGTAGGCGATTGCCAGGCAAAGGATAATGAGCGAGAAACCGAGCAGGAGTCCCGGAAAGACGCCGGCCATAAACAGCGCGCTGATCGAAATCGTACCGCCGGTCGCCAGCGAATACAGCACCGCGTTGTGGCTCGGGGGAACCAGCAGCGCCTGAACCGAGGAGGTGATGGTGAGATTGGTGGCGAAGACCCGCGGAAATCCGGTCTTTTCCATTTGCGGGATCATCACCGAGCCGATCGCGGAAGTATCGGCCACGGCCGAGCCGGAGATGCCGCTGAGGAAAGTGGTGGCGAGCACGTTGACGATCGAAAGCCCGCCGCGCACCCGGGTAAATCCGACCAGCACGTCCGCGAACGCCACCAATCGCCGCGCCATTCCGCCTTCCGCCATGATGGCGCCGGCGAGCACGAAGAAGGGGATCGTGAGCATCGCGACCTTGCTGACGCCGTCGGAGATTTTCAGCATCACCGCTTCAAGGGGAATGCCGATCGACCAGGCGCCGGCGATCGCGGCGAACGCCAGCGAATAGGCGATCGGCATGCCGATGAGAAAGCAGATCAGCATGGCCGCGAGCAGAACGAAAATATCCATGCCGGTCCCTTCCCGAAGATCACTCGAACGGCGCGGTTTCGCCGTGCTGGGGGATCGGATCGTGGGGCTGCCCGAGAAAAACCCGCTCGATAATGAAAAGCAGCAGGAAAACGCCGCCCACGGGAATCGGAAGATAGGTGATGCCGACCGAAAGGAAGGGGAAATCCCCAATCGTGTTGTGCCAGGTCACCTCCACCAAGCGCTCGCCCCACACGATCATGAACAGCGCGATCAACGCCATCATGAGCTGGACCACGAGATCGAGGGGGATGCGAAATCTCGCCGGCAATTGGTCGGCGAAGTAGGACACGTTCATGTGCAGGTTGAGCCGGTAGGCCGCCGCCGCCCCGATGAAGGTCAGCACGATGGTCAGAAGAACCGCCAATGGCTCCGGCCATGAGGCGGCGCTGTTGAGCACGTAGCGGGTGAACACCGCCCACGGAATGATCGCGGAAATCAGAACCAGTGCGACGCAGCCCACGACCACGCAAAGCAGATAGAGAGCATCCATCGCGCGGCGAAATGCGGCTGCCATTGCATTAAGTTCCCACGTTGCCAAGTCTATCGATCAAGTCAAACAAATCACGTCAAACAAGCGAATCAACAACAGGCGCGGACCGCTTAACCCGCGAGGCCAAGGCCTTATCCGATCGCCTGGATGCGCTTGATCATGTCCTGATATTTCGGGCCATATTTGTCCCACACCGGTTTGACGGCGTTCTGGAACGGCGCCTTATCGGCGATCTCGACGATCTGGCAGCCGGCCGCCTTTGCCTTCTCCATCGCCTGCTGCTCGTATTTGCTCCAGAGCTCGCGCTCCTCGAGTTGCGCCTCGCGGGCGAATTTCTTCAACAGGTTCTGGTCGTCGGCGGAAAGGTTGCCCCAGGCTCGCTTGGAGAACACCAGCACTTCCGGGATCACCAGGTGCTCGGTCAGGCAAAGATATTTGGCGGCCGTATAGTGATTGCTGTAGACGTAGCTTGGCAGGTTGTTCTCGGCGCCGTCGATCACGCCGGTCTGAAGCGCGCTGAACACCTGATCGTAGCCCATCGCCACGCCGTTGCCGCCGAGCGCATTCATCATGTCGATGAAGATCGGATTGCC
>DATGGY010000119.1:0-11865 GCA_035308285.1 Bradyrhizobium sp.
ACGTGGGGGGCGGGCGAGTTGGTCCAAGGTGACGAGAAAGCACCTTCCCATGCGCGCGGCCCAGGGCGCGCGCGGAGTGTGTCAACGCAATCAAGCTTCCATCCGCTTGCAGGGGCGCGAGCATGGTGCGGGTGATTGCGAGGTATGACGGCCAATACGCCAGATGCCGATACATGCTGGCGATCAGATTTGGCGCCCCGTCCTCGCCGAATTCATTCAGTTCCCCGACCAAACGTTGCACTTCGGGTGACAGCGTTGCCATTGCCGGCAGCGCCGGCAACTCGGTTTGAACCGACAACGGCGAAGTTTCGGACGGATAGACAGCCTCCGTGACGCTCGGTTCGTAACGCTCGAGCAACGCGGACAAAACGACGAGCGCGAGTGCGTTGGTGTGGTGATAGCTGTCCAATATCGTGCGGATGACCTCAAGCGACTTTCGATCAATGCCGGCGGCACTCAAAACGTCTGCCGAAATCCGCGGTACCTTTGGCAAGCTAAGGTTCCGGCGCACGGCTTCGGCGTGCTTGACGGCCGGGCCCAAATAAAGTGGCCGCACCGTCCACCAGGTCCACTCCAATGCATCCGGCATCGTCGCGAGGTTGCGCCAGATCAGGTTGACGACGCTCGTGCCGAGAGTCTTGCGAATATCCGCGTAGACTTCCGCAATCTCGCCAGTCGCCGCCGATTCAAGAACCGAAGGGACGCTTTCGATCTGGTCCAACGCGACCTCCGGATCTCGCGCAAGCAGGCGACATTGCCGCCGCTAGATGTTCAGGAGCTTGCGCGCGTTGGCCTTTAGCACTTTCGGCCTGATCTCGTCACGGATCTCGAGCTTGGCAAAATCCGATAGCCAACGATCGGGGGTAATCACCGGCCAGTCCGAGCCGAACAGCATCTTGTCCTGCAGGATGGAGTTGATGTAGCGCACGAGAATGGGGGGGAAATATTTCGGCGACCAGCCCGAGAGGTCGATATGGACATTCGGCTTGTGGGTCGCGACCGACAGCGCTTCTTCCTGCCAAGGGAAGGACGGATGCGCCAGGATGATCTTCAGGTCGGGAAAATCCGCCGCCACATCGTCCAAGTACATCGGGTTGGAATATTTCAGCCGCATCCCCATGCCGCCCGGCATCCCGCTGCCGACCCCGGTCTGTCCGGTATGAAACAGCGCGATGGCGCCGCCGTCGTTGATGGCTTGGTAGAGTGGATAGGCCATGCGGTCGTTGGGATAAAAGCCCTGCATGGTCGGATGGAATTTGAACCCCCTGACGCCGAATTCCTCGATCAGCTTCTTTGCCTCGCGCACCCCCAGCCTGCCCTTGTGGGGATCGATACTGACGAAGGGGATCAGCACGTCGGAATTTTCAGCGGCCACCTCGAGCATCTCGTAATTGTTGTAACGGCGGAAGCCGGTCTCGCGCTCGGCATCGACCGGGAAAATCACCGCGGCGATCTTCTTGGCGCGATAGTAGGCCGCGGTCTCCGCGACCGTCGGGGGATGCTTGTTGGGCGACTTGAAGTACTCGGCCATCTTCGCCTGGAAATCGTCATAGCCGTCGTCGCCATGCAGGCCACAGGGCTCCTCGGCGTGGGTATGGATGTCGATCGCCACGACGTCTTCGATATTGGGCAGCTTCAAGTGGGACATTGCCGGTTTCCGGGGGCCGCTTGATTGTAGAATTCCGGGAATTGATTATACCCTATAACAAATCGGCAAGACAGTGGAACAAGCCAAGCGGAAAACAGGTGGGTGCCATGGTGCAGCCGGACGCCTTCGAGACCGACTTCTGGAAGCATGCCAATCTGCGAAAGGTCTGGGACGACATTGTTCCCGGCGAGCCGCGCAAGACCATTCCCTACACGCTGACGAAGGACGCCATTGAGCTCTATTGTGCCGCGGTCGGCGAGGACCATCCGCTTTATTTCGACGAGGCCTACGCCAGGACCACGCGTTACGGCGGATTGATCGCGCCGCCCTCGATCCACATCCTCTTGATGTTTGCCTGCACGCCGGCCGACGACTGGATGCGCTCGCCCGGCACCATCAATGCCGGGCAGTCCTGGAGCTACAACATTCCGGCGCGACCGGGCGACGCGATCACGCTTGAGGCGCGCGCGCTGGACAAGTTCATCAAGCGCGAGCGGCTGTTTGTGGTGCATGACAATGTCTTCTTCAACCAGCATGGCGACGTGATTTGCTCGGGCCGCGGCTGGACCATCCGGCCGACGTAAGGGAGAGCGATCGTGACGACGACGTTCGAAAGCCTGAATGCAGGCGATGCCATTGAGGGACCGAAATTCGCGGTCAGCCGCGAATCCATTCGGCTGTTTTGCGACGCCTCGCTCGACTACAACCCGCTGCATCTCGACGACGAGTTCATGAAGGGCGATTTCGGCGGCACCAATTTCGGTGGCGTCATCATGCACGGCATGAATAATTTCGCCCTGATCTCGCGGATGATCACCGACTGGGCCTATCCGTTAGACGCCATTCACCGCCGCCTCGAAACCCGCTGGGTCAAGCCGGTGCGGCCCGGCGACACCATCAAGCCCTCAGGCGTCGTGAAGTCCAAGCAGGTGACCGCGAATTCGCGTTGGGTCTTGATCGACGTCCTCGTCTGCAACCAGGAAGGCGAGAAAGTCGCGACCGGGGAGGCCATGGTCGAGTTCCCGGCTCACTGAAATACCAACCACTTTAATCGAGGCGTCCGGGAGCGAGGGCGGACGCAATTGGCTCGGTTGGGTAGGGCCAAAAAGGCCCCATAACGGCCTGTTCGGATTGACATTCGACCGCCCAATGGCATAGAAACCGCGCGTCCCGGGCGGTAAGTCCGCCGGCGGGGGAAAAGCCTATATTGTTATTTCGGATTCCCGAACGATCGTGCCGAATACGGCCTTTCAAAGCATCAGGATTGTCCCATGAAGGTCCGTAACTCGCTGAAATCGTTGCGCGGTCGCCATCGCAACAACCGTCTGGTCCGCCGCAAGGGCCGGGTCTATGTGATCAACAAGGTTCAGCGCCGCTTCAAGGCGCGCCAGGGCTAAGCTGCGCCAAATCTGAGACCGAACCGGCTTAAGAATCTGGTCCGGGAATCTGGTCCTCATCGGGGCCGGGTATGCAGGTATTCCCCATCACAGGCCTTTGACGCTTGGCTGCTTTGCAAGCGGCTTTCGCTGCGTCTAGACTTTGCATTATGGCATTGAGATTCCTTGGCCCGCGCGGCCGGCTGGCAATTCTCCTCGCCGCGCTCGCTGCCGCGGTGCCGGTTGCGGCGCTTGCGCAGGATTTGCCGCAGAGACACCAGAAGAAATTACCGGATGCACCGGCCAGGCTGCCGAAGGTCGGCGCCGACAAGACGACTCGCGGGCTGGATTTCCTGTTCGGCGCGCTGAAGGCCGCGCCCGATGAGGCCAGCGCCAAACACGTCGAGGCGAAGATCTGGGCGCTGTGGCTGCAGACGCCAAGCGACACCACCGCATTGCTGATGGTGCGCGCCAAGGCCGCGATGGACGCCCAGCAAATGGATGTCGCGCTCAAGCTGCTCGATGCCGTGATCAAGCTGCGCCCCGACTATATCGAGGGTGGAACCGGCGCGCCACGCTGTATTACCTGAAGAATGACTATACCCATTCGCTGCAGGACATCGAGCAGGTATTGATCCGCGAGCCGCGCCATTTCGGCGCGCTGGCGGGGCTGGGCATGATCATGCAGGACCTCGGCGACGAAAGGCGCGCGCTGGATGCCTTCCGCAAGGCGCTCGCCATCAATCCGCACCTGGAGAAGGTGCCTGAATTGGTCAAGACCCTGACCGAGAAGGTCGAAGGCCGCGACATCTAACACGATGAAATTGGGTTGGGCAGCGGAGGTATCCCCCCCTCTCCCGTTGGGAGAGGGCTGGGGTGAGGGATGATGGTCTCTCGATAGGGCAGCGCCCCCTCACCCGATTTGCTGCGCAAATCGACCTCTCCCCGCAGGGGAGAGGTGAACCGAACGGCCCGACTCACTCAAGAACCATTCTGTTCAGTGCAGAACGTTCTTGCCCGGTCCCGCCAATTCGCCATGCGCCACCACGGCATGGAGCTGTTGAAGTTCCGCTTCCAATTGCTCGTTGACCAGCAGGAGAGCCTTCAACGCCCCTCGCAGGTCGCCATTGCATCTGGCGACGATTTCGTCGATGGCGGCTTCGTTTTGTCCGGAAGTCATCGAAAACCCTCTTCTGTTCCCTGCGGGATAACCCAGTTCAGGCCCACGGGTTGCTGTGGATTATGTGGATAGCCAAGGCTGCGAAAGCTTCGAAGGCGCGCACTTAACGAAGCGCAAAAGCGCCACTCTTGCTTATAGAAAGCCGCCGATGACGGTTGTATGAAGAGGGCTGCGGGTGGGCGCCGCACGGTGGAAATCTCGCCAAGCAACTACGCGCCCGCGAAACCTGCAAGCCTCCCAAACCGTAACTCCCGTGTGCCCAGACCGATTTGGATTCTTTCAATGATATCAGTCGTTTTCGTGGCGGCGCTGCTGTTGCTGGCGCTGATCGCGCAGGCCGGTGTCGTGGTCGTGCAGCGTCTCCATCCAGCGAATGGTGAGATGATCGAGGTTGCCGGTGCGACGCTCCACGTGGTCGATATCGGGCCGCGCGAAGGTCAACCTGTCGTTTTGATCCATGGCGCGAGCTCGAATCTGGAAGTCATGCGCAAGCCCCTGGGCGATATGCTGGCCGCCAGATATCGCGTGATCCTGATCGACCGGCCCGGCCATGGCTGGAGCACGCGCGCGGATGACGGCGATTCGACGCCGGCGATCCAGGGCCAAATGATCGAGCGGGCGCTTTCGAAACTGGGCGTCGGGCCTGCGATCCTTGTCGTACATTCGTGGGCCGGCGCGCTCGGGGCGCGGATGGCGCTCGACTATCCTGCGCGTGTCGCGGGTCTCGTGATGCTGGCGCCGGTGGCCTATCCATGGCCCGGCGGCGTCGGCTGGTACAACGAACTCGTCACCACGCGGCTGATAGGCCAGCTATTGGCCTACACGGTCACGCTGCCGGTCGGCTTCTTTGTGACCGAGCAAGCCGCCCACAACGTGTTTCTGCCGCAGGCGGTGCCGGAAAATTTCATCCGCGATACCGCGACGCGGCTATTGTTGCGTCCGCGCGAGTTCCTGGCCAATGCGCGCGATCTCGTAACACTGAAGGAAGCGGTCACGGAGCAGGCGCCGCGCTACGCCGAAATCAAGGCGCCCACGGTGGTGATTTCGGGCGACGTCGACAAAACCGTGTCGACGAATATTCATTCCCGCCCGTTCGCCGCGGCGGTCGGCGATGCAAAATTGATCGTGCTGCCGGGCGTCGGTCACATGATTCAGAATGCCGCGCCCGATGTGGTGATCGCCGAGATCGAGGCGATGATCGGCAAAGCCGCGCGCGGGAAGGCGGCGACGGCAGCGGCCAACTAAAGCCGAACCTACAGAGAGATCTCTGATCCTGTGAGAAAGCGCTACGCGCCCCGGGAATGCGGACGAACGCCCCGACGTCATTGCGAGGAGCGAGAGCGACGAAGCAATCCATCTTCTCGTTGCTGCATGGATTGCTTCGCTTGCGCTCGCAATGACGGCGATAAGCGTCAGCGCCTACTTCGTCTTGCCGTCCTTGTCGTATTGCGAGATGTAGGCCCACAGGTCGTCGACTTCCTTCTCGTTCTTGATGCCGGCAAACGCCATCTTGGTGCCGGGGATTTTCGCCTTCGGGTCCTTGATGTATTCCTTGAATGAGGCCGCGTTCCAGGTGATGCCGGAATTCTTGTTGGCGTCGGAGTAATTGTAATCGGGCGCGGTGCCGGCCTTGCGGCCGTCAAGGCCGTTGAGCTCCGGCCCGACTTTGTTCTTGGCGCCTTCGCCGATCGCGTGACAGGCCAGGCATTTGTTGAACGACGTTTTGCCCGCCGCGGCGTCCTGCGCCAGCGCGGCCGGAATGGCCGCCGACGATGCGATGATAACCAGTGCGCTCAGTGTCAGTTTTTTCATTCTCGGGCTCTTCATTGCTGGGGGTTGCACAGGGGCTTGTTTGTGGCACGGGGCATGCCGGATCGACAAGGGCTGCGAATTGCTAATATTCGCTGTGCGGCCTGGCTGACCCTCCCCCCGAGAAGTGTCGCGAAGTGCGGAGAGAGCGCCCGTTACCCCATCTACGAACTGCTTCGGGAACGACAAATAGTCCTTGACATGCGCTTCGCCGCAACTCCGGTGATTTGCCCGTCGTGTCAATGTGCCGCATCCCGACGGGATTGATCCCAACCCCAAATCAAAGGCATTTTCCCGCGCTGTCCCGCCTCACCAAGAGGGGCGTTTCGCGATCGTCACGAACGTTGGGTGCGGGATGCGGTGGACGCTTTGGCGACGCAAGACGGGCGGCGCTCGAAGCGGACGGCGAAGTCGTGTGGTCCTGACATCCCGACGCTGATGTCAAGCTCGTGAGGTGATGATCTCGCGGGCGATGGTGGCAAGAAAGCCCGGCTCACCAGGGAGAGCGCGAAGGAAACCGTTAAAACCATTCGCGCAGGGAGTGCCGGAATGTTTCGGCGAACCTGTGGTGACTTACTCGTGTGGTTTTTTCATTCCCACGCGAGGCTATGGGTGCGACGAGCACCCGGCATTCCCTGCGCCCTCTGCTTTCCGAGGGACATTGCTTGGCACGGCCCGGGCGCGATGCGCGCCGCGGGAAGGAATAGTCATGATTGCGTACCCAGGGTGCGATGAAATTAGATCGATCTATCCCTTGCGGCGGAAGTGCGCTCCCTCTCCCGCGCTTGCGGGGGAGGGTGGGGTGGGGGTGTTTCCGCAAGAACCCACTGGTCGAGGGGATAGACTTCCCCCACCCGCCGCGCTCTGGCGCGCAATCGCGCTGCCGAGCGCGTCGACCTCCCCCGCAAGCGGGAGAGGTGAAGTGAACGTGCCGACAGATCGACTCGATGAAAAGCCCCGCTCTAGTTGTGGCCCATCCTTCGAGACGCCGCTTCGCGGCTTCTTAGGATGAGGTCATCACACGCGGCGCGAAGCCGGACCCTCATGTGAGGAGGCGCGTCGCGCCGTCTCCGGACGATGCTTCGCATCGCCTAGAGAACCATGAGGCCATGTCCGGTCTCTGGATACCAATCGCATGGCGAATGCCTGAATCTTCGTGATATACATAAGCAAAACCACGGACGTCTTCGCCCCGCCGGGAGGAACTTGAGATGGCCATCATGATGCCCAAGCCGGATCAGGCGGTTCTGGATCGCCGCGAGGCGATCGTCAAAGCCTTGCGCGAAATCGTGCCGGGCGAGGGCGTGATCGATAGCGCGGCCGAAATGGTCCCGTACGAATCCGACGGCCTTATGGCGTATCGGCAGCCGCCGATGGTGGTGGTGCTCCCGGACACCACCGAGCAGGTCGCGAAGGTCCTGAAATTTTGCTTCGAACAAGGCATCAAGGTGGTGCCGCGCGGTTCCGGCACGTCGCTCTCCGGCGGCGCGCTGCCGCTCGCCGATGCCGTGCTGCTGGGGCTGGGCAAATTCAAGCGCATCCGCGAGATCGATTTCGACAACCGCGTGGTCGTGACCGAACCGGGGGTGACCAATCTCGCCATCAGCCAGGCGGTCGCGCACGCCGGCTTTTATTACGCGCCCGACCCGTCGTCGCAGATTGCGTGCTCGATCGGCGGCAATGTTGCGGAGAATTCCGGCGGCGTGCATTGCCTGAAATACGGCATGACCACCAACAACGTGCTCGGCTGCGAGATCGTGCTGATGACGGGCGAGATTCTTCGCATCGGCGGCAAGTCCGCCGAGGCCGGCGGTTATGATTTGATGGGCATCATCACCGGCTCCGAAGGCCTCCTCGGCGTCATCACCGAAGTCACGGTGCGCATCCTGCAGAAGGCGGAGACGGCGCGCGCCTTGATGGTCGGCTTCGCGGAAGTCGAGGCGGCCGGCGAATGCGTGGCGCGGATTATCGGCGCCGGCATCATCCCCGGCGGCATGGAGATGATGGACAAGCCCGCGATCCACGCCGCCGAAGCCTTCGTCCATGCCGGTTATCCGCTCGACGTCGAGGCGCTGTTGATTATCGAACTCGACGGACCCGCCGTGGAGGTCGATGAGTTGATCAAGCGGGTCGAGAAAATCGCGCAAGCGTGCGGCTCGACCTCCTGTCAAATCTCGACTTCAGAAGCCGAGCGCAACCTGTTCTGGGCCGGCCGCAAGGCGGCGTTTCCCGCGGTGGGGCGGATTTCGCCGGATTATCTGTGCATGGACGGCACCATTCCACGCGGCGCGCTGCCAAAGGCACTGGCGAAAATCCGCGAGCTGTCAAAAAAATACGATCTGCGCGTCGCCAACGTGTTCCATGCCGGCGACGGCAATCTGCACCCCCTGATCCTCTTTGACGCCAACCTGCCCGGCGAGATTGAGCGGGCGGAATCCTTCGGCGCCGATATCCTGCGCGCCTGCGTCGAACTTGGCGGCGTCTTGACCGGCGAACATGGCGTCGGCATCGAAAAGCGCGACCTGATGGGCGAGATGTTCAATGAGATCGATCTCAATCAGCAGCAGCGGATCAAATGCGCCTTCGACTCAGAAGGGCTGCTCAACCCCGGCAAGGTGTTTCCGACCCTGCACCGCTGCGCGGAATTGGGCCGCATGCATGTGCACGCCGGCAAGCTGGCATTCCCGGATATTCCGCGGTTTTGATTGTGATGGCCTTCGCCCAAATTTCAATCGTCTTACCCCGCGAAAGCGGGGTATCCAGTACGCTGCGGCGTCGCATTTTATCTCCGACACCTACGCTTACTGGATCGTCCGCTTTCGCGGACGATGACAGGAGAGTTTCGGGCTCAAAATAGTGGCACTCTCAAAGTACGCGATGACTGGAACGTCGATCACAGCAGCGCGTATTGCGCGCGTTCGCGTTTGGCAAGCAGCGGCAGCGCTTGGCCTGCGATGTAGGTCTTGAAATGCGCGCTCTCCTGATGTGCCTTGAAGGCGGCTTCGTCGCGGAACAGTTCGTAGAATAGAAATTGTGCGGGATTTTCCTTGGCTCTCGAAATCAGAAACAGTTTTGCGCCGGGTTCCCTTTGCGCCTCGGGCAGGAAGCGCGACAGGATCTCGGCGATGCGGTCGGCCTGTCCTTCTCTCGCTTCCCATTGCGCGACCACCAAGAGGCCGCCGCCATTGACGGCCTCGCCGACGCTCTTGTTCATTGCATATTGACCCATGATTCTCTCCCTGTTGCTCTGGCTCAATCGTTGCGACCCGGCAATCGCCCGCGATCGACGAGTACAATTCGATATTTACCGAATTGTTCATGTTAGATGCTTCGATAACGATCGAAGTAAACGTGCCGAGCAAAGGCGGATATCGGCGCTGCCGCGCATCGGTTCGCCCCTTGTGCCCGTCAGCCACGCCTTTAGAAGGGATGGTCTGGAATGGGCGGCCGAGATGAGCGCGGTCATTTCAGCACGAGGAGCGCGAGACAGTAGGCGTGGACACTCTCAAAGTACGCGATGCCACAGATGTCGAGCAGGCGGTGCGCGCGGCAATCGCCGGCGAGCAGCCGCTGGAGATCATCGGCCATGGCTCAAAGCGCTCGATCGGCCAGCCGATGGCGACCAATGCGGTGCTCGACCTGTCGGCGCTCAATGCGGTGAAGTCCTACGAGCCGAACGAGCTGATCATCACCGTGGAAGCGGGCGCGCCGCTCGCCGACGTCAAGTCGCTGATCGATTCCAAGAATCAGCAGTTCGCTTTCGAACCGGTCGACACCGCTCGGCTCCTTGGGGTGCCGGGTGCGGGAACCATCGGCGGGATGATCGGCGCCGGTCTTGCCGGGCCGCGTCGCATTCAGGCCGGCGGCGCCCGCGACCATCTGCTCGGCGCGCATGCGGTGTCGGGCTTTGGCGACAGCTTCAAGGCCGGCGGGAAGGTGGTGAAGAACGTCACCGGTTACGATCTTTGCAAGCTGTTGGCGGGCTCATGGGGCACGCTCGCGGTCATGACCGAGGTGACGCTGAAGGTCATGCCGAGGCCCGAAAGCGAGCGCACCCTGGTGCTGCGCGGTCTCGACGATGTCACAGCCAACCGGGCAATGACGGCGGCGCTGGGCTCGCCGTTCGATGTTTCCGGCGCGGCGCATGTGCCGAATTCGGCCCTTCGCGACGCCGCGGGCACGCTCGGCGATCTTGGATCGGCGCAAAATGCCGTCACCTTGCTGCGGCTGGAGGGCATCACGGCGTCGGCGACCCATCGCGCGGCTTCGCTTGCCAAGACGTTGTCGCCATTCGGCGCGGTTGAAATTCTGGCAGACGCGGCGTCGGCCGCGATCTGGAGTTCCATTCGCGACGTCGAGCCGTTCGCGGCCAAAGGCACGCTCGGCGCCTGGCCGGTGTGGCGGATCGTCTGCCCGCCGGCCTCGGGCGGTGCCTTGGGAGAGCGGCTGGCGCGCGATACCGGCGGGGACGTGATTTACGACTGGGGCGGCGGCCTGATCTGGGCGGCGCTGCCGCCCGCGGGCGACGCCCAGACGGCATTGGTGCGCCCGCGCGTCGAGGCCGCCGGTGGCCATGCCATGCTGCTGCGCGCGCCCGAAAAAGTGAGGCGCAACGTCGATGTGTTCCACCCGCCTCAAGGCGGCGTCGCCGCCTTGAGCGAGCGTGTTCGCAACAGTTTCGATCCGAAAAAAATCCTCAATCGCGGCCGGATGACAAGAGGATCGGTGGCATGAAGACGGAATTCAGCCTGGCTCAGCTCGCCGATCCCGATATCGCGGAAGCGGACAAGATTTTGCGGGCCTGCGTGCATTGCGGATTCTGTACAGCGACCTGTCCGACCTATGTGCTGCTCGGCGACGAGCTCGATAGCCCCCGCGGGCGGATCTATCTCATCAAGGAGATGCTGGAAAAGGACCGGCCGCCGACCAGCGAGGTGGTCAAGCACATCGATCGTTGTCTTTCCTGTCTCGCGTGCATGACCACCTGTCCTTCGGGCGTAAATTATATGCATCTGGTCGACCAGGCGCGGGTACGGATCGAGCGGGACTACAGGAGGCCGCTGACCGAGCGGGTGCTGCGCGCGGCGCTCGCCCTCGTGCTGCCGAGTCCTGCCTTGTTTCGGGCCAGTATGATGCTGGCGCGTCTCGGCCGACCGCTGCTGGCGCTGCTGCCGCAGGCCGGGGAGGCTGCGGCGTCGCCATCCTTGCTGCGGCGAATTCGGGCGATGCTGACGCTGTCGCCAGGGAGACTGCCGCCGCCCGGACCGGCCGGCGGCAGCGTTTTTCCGGCGATTGGCGAGAAGCGGGGGCGGGTCGCCCTGCTGCAAGGTTGCGCACAACAGGTTCTGGCGCCGCGCATCAATCAGGCTGCCATCAACGTTTTGACCCGCCATGGCGTCGAGGTGGTCCTGGTCAGGGATGAACAATGCTGCGGTGCGCTGACCCATCACCTCGGCCGTGACGGCGACGCGCTGGCGCGCGCCCGCGCCAACGTCACCGCCTGGCTTGCCGAGGCCGAGCGGGGTGGCCTCGACGCCATCCTGGTCACGACCTCCGGCTGCGGCACCGTGATCAAGGACTATGGTTTCATGCTGCGCGAGGACCCCGGTTTTGCGGCCGCCGCGGCGAAAGTTTCGGCGCTGGCCAAGGATATCACCGAGTATTTGAGCGGCGTCGATCTGCAGCCGCCGCAGCACCACGGCGACATTGTCGTCGCCTATCACGCGGCATGTTCGCTGCAACACGGTCAGAAAATCACGCAAGCCCCGAAAGAATTGCTTTCCAAGAACGGATTCGTGGTGAAAGATGTACCCGAGAGCCATTTGTGTTGCGGTTCGGCGGGGACCTACAAC
>DATGGY010000120.1:0-2267 GCA_035308285.1 Bradyrhizobium sp.
TGAGTCCTGACATGGCTCGCTCGCCCTTGATCTTCCGTCAAAAAATCGATGGCTCCCCGACCGGCGCGCCGAATGAGGTTTCGAGGAAATCGAAGTCGCAGCCTTCATTGGCCTGCTTGATGTGCCTGGTGAACATCCAGCCATAGCCGCGCGCGTAGCGCGTCTCGGGCTGCTTCCATTCGGCGCGGCGCTTTTTCAGTTCCGCCTCCCCCACGTCGAGATTAATGCTGCGCGCGGCAACGTCGAGCGTGATCTTGTCGCCGTTCTTCACCAGCGCCAGCGGCCCGCCGATATAGGATTCCGGCGAGACATGCAGGATGCAGGCGCCGTAGCTGGTGCCGCTCATGCGCGCATCCGACAACCGCACCATGTCGCGCACGCCCTGCTTCACCAGTTTTGCCGGGATCGGCAGCATGCCCCATTCCGGCATGCCGGGTCCGCCTTGCGGCCCCGCATTGCGCAGGATCAGCACATGATCGGCAGTGACGTCGAGATTTGGATCGTCGGTTGCCTTCTTCATCGAAGGATAATCGTCGAATACCAGCGCCGTCCCGGTATGCTTGAGGAAGCGCGGTTCGCAGGCGGAAGGCTTGATCACGCAGCCGTCAGGCGCGAGATTGCCCTTGAGCACCGCGAGCGCCCCTTCGGCATAAATCGGGTTCTCGACGCTACGGATGACGTCGTCATTGTAGACCTCGGCGCCGGCGATATTTTCGCCGAGGGTGCGGCCCGTCACGGTCAGACAATCGAGATGCAGGTGATTCCTGATCCGACCCATCAGGCCCGGCAATCCGCCGGCGTAATAAAAATCCTCCATCAGATATTTGTCGCCGCTCGGCCGCACATTGGCGATCACCGGCACCTTGCGGCTGGCCTTCTCGAAATCGTCGAGCCCGATGTCTTGACCCGCGCGGCGCGCCTGCGCGATCAAATGAATGATCGCATTGGTGGAGCAACCCATCGCCATCGCCACCGCAATGGCATTTTCGAACGCCTGCCGCGTCTGGATCTTTCGCGGCGTCAAATCCTCCCAGACCATCTCGACGATGCGGCGGCCGCATTCGGACGCCATGCGGATGTGGCCCGAATCGGCGGCCGGAATCGACGAGGCGCCGGACAGCGTCATGCCGATGGATTCGGCAATCGCCGTCATGGTCGAGGCGGTGCCCATCGTCATGCAGGTGCCGTAGCTGCGGGCAATGCCGGCCTCGACACCGACCCAGTCCTTGTCGGAAATCCTGCCGGCGCGCCGCTCGTCCCAGTATTTCCAGGCGTCCGAACCCGAGCCAAGCGTCTTGCCCTTCCAGTTGCCGCGCAGCATCGGACCCGCGGGCAGATAGATCGCCGGCAAGTTCATGCTGGTGGCGCCCAACAGCAGCGCCGGCGTGGTCTTGTCGCAGCCCCCCATCAGCACCACGCCGTCGACGGGATGGCCGCGCAGCAATTCCTCGGCATCCATCGCCAAGAGATTGCGGTAGAGCATCGTGGTCGGCTTCAACAAGGATTCCGACAGCGACAGCGCCGGCAATTCCATCGGGAAGCCGCCGGCCATCAGAACGCCGCGCTTGACGTCATCGACGCGCGACTTGAAATGCATATGGCAGGGCTGCGCGTCCGACCAGGTATTGAGGATCGCAATGACCGGGCGGCCTTTCCACTCCTCCGGCGCATAACCCATCTGCATGGCGCGCGAGCGATGGCCAAAGGCGCGCAGATCGTCGGGCGCAAACCAGCGCGCGCTGCGGAGCGTCTGCGCACCCTTCTTGTTGTTTTCCGTCATGGTGACACCCTTTGGAGACCGCAAGCTCAAGTCATCTCACAGGCAAACCATGCCGAGCAAGTCCTGCGCGGATCGATCGGGAGAATTTTGTAGCGGCCCGCTTCGCCAAGCGCGGACAAACGATAAGCCTACGGGTCCACGAGATTTCCGGTCAGGGCCTCTCGCAACCGCTCGGCAAGCTCCGCTTTGCGATATGGTTTGCTCAGGATGATGGATTTGCCCGGCGCGCGTCCCCGCTGGGTCAGCATCTCCAATGCGTAACCGGAGCTGAAGACGACGGGCAGGCCGGGTCTGATTTCGCGCGCCTGGTCGGCGAGCTCCCAACCGCTCATGCCGCCGGGCATGACGATGTCGGTGAAAAGCATGTCGATGGCGGGATTGGCCTTGAGCTTTGACAGGGCGTCACTGCCGTTGACCGCGGCGATGACGGAATAGCCGAGACTTTCGATCCGCAGGATCACGGAGGCGCGAACGAAGGGATCGTCTT
>DATGGY010000121.1:0-23141 GCA_035308285.1 Bradyrhizobium sp.
GTTCGTGCTGATCGGCTGGCAGGGGCGCACTTTCGTCGGCCTTGGATCGGATCATACCGACCGCAAGGTCGAGACCTACAGCGTCACGGTGTCCAAGCAGATGTACGACAAGGTGATGGCGCCGGTACTGTGGGAGCTTGAGGACGTCCTCGATCACTGGGACCGGATGATCCTGCGTTCCCACGCGTGGATCGGCGGCAAGCGCGTTCTTTATCAGGAGGGCACACTGGATGCCATGCTGTCGGTCAACGAACTGCTTGGCGGCTGTTTTGCGGATGGGAGGCTGCCTGATGGCTGCGCCATGTTCGGCGGCACCTTCGCGGCCAAGGGCGGTATCCGGCCAGGCAGCCGCTTTGAATATGAGCTCGAGGACCCTGTTCTCAAGCGGAGCATCCGGCACGCTTATGACGTGATCGAGTTGCCGGTGTTGGGCTAGGATTTTCGGCGGAAATCGGGTGGCTCTCCGCATCTAGATTTGCGAAAATCGCCGGCATGAAATCAGCCGCAAAGCCAAATATTTGTCGATCCGTCCCGAACATCGCCACACGCGTGGCTGCGATCGACTGGACTCAAGCTGCCCGCGACCTCGAGGCACAAGGATGCGCCGTGCTGAAGGGCCTTCTCCCGCCGGAACAATGCCGCGCGCTCGCGGCGCTTTATCCCGATGATGCGCATTTCCGCAGCCGGGTGACGATGGGTCGCCACGGCTTCGGCCGCGGCGAGTACAAATATTTTTCCTATCCGCTCCCCGAATTGATCGCGGAATTGCGCCCCA
The DNA here is from genome assembly GCA_035308285.1 of Bradyrhizobium sp. GTDB lineage: Bacteria > Pseudomonadota > Alphaproteobacteria > Rhizobiales > Xanthobacteraceae > Bradyrhizobium. Next base: position 776 of record DATGGY010000121.1, read on the forward strand.
GCCTGTACGCGGAGTTCCACGGCATCGCCAATCGCTGGAACGAAACCATGGGGGTCGATATCCGCTATCCCGAAGACCACGACGCATTTCTCGATCGATGCCACGCTGCGGGTCAAAGCAGGCCGACGCCACTGCTCCTGCAATATGGACCTGACGACTACAACTGCCTGCATCAGGACCTTTACGGCGAGCACGTATTCCCGATTCAGGTCGCGATCCTCTTGTCGGAACCGGGGCGCGATTTCACCGGCGGCGAATTCGTGTTGACCGAACAGCGGCCGCGCATGCAGTCGCGGGCCGAAGTGGTGCCGCTTGGCCAGGGCGACGCGGTGGCCTTTGCGGTGCACGTCAGGCCGGTGCGGGGGACGCGCGGATCCTATCGCGTTAATATGCGCCACGGCGTGAGCCGAATCCGGTCCGGCCATCGTCACACACTGGGCGTTATCTTTCACGATGCCAAATAAAGGCAAGCCGCATTGACGGTCGACTTGTTTGCGGGCGTTCCAGACGTGCGTCCCGCGCGCGAGATGATGGCGGAGGGCGCATTCCTCCTGCGCGGATTTGTCGGCTCCGCGGAAGCCGAGCTAATCGCCGTGTTGCGCGGTATCGTGGCGCAATCGCCGTTTCGTCACATGGTGACTCCGGGCGGCCATCGGATGTCGGTGGCGATGACCAATTGCGGAAGCGCCGGGTGGATCACGGATCGGGCCGGCTACCGCTACGGCGCCGACGATCCCGAAACCGGAAAACCCTGGCCGGCGATGCCGTCGCTCCTTCTCGACCTCGCAAGCCGCGCGGCCGACCGCGCAGGCTTTGCCCCCTTCGCACCGGAAGTGTGCCTGATCAACCGCTACGTTCCCGGCGCGCGCATGTCGCTGCATCAGGACAGGGACGAGCTCGATTTCGGTGCGCCGATCGTCTCGGTGTCGCTCGGCCTGCCCGCGACCTTCCTGTTCGGCAGGCTGAAGCGCAGCGACAAACCGCGCCGGTTCCGCCTGGAACATGGCGACGTCGCTGTGTGGGGCGGGCCGGCGCGGCTCTACTTCCACGGCGTCGCGCCGCTTGCCGATGGAGAGCATCCCTTGATGGGCGGGCAGCGTATCAATCTCACCTTCCGGAAGGTGCGATGATGGTCGATTTCCCGGTCTACGGCTTCGCCGGGTGAATAAAGGCCCAGGGGCTGACTTCGGAATCCCGGGGCACTTCGATATCGATCAGGTATGGACCGCCCGCTTCGAGGGCTTTTTCCAGCTCAGACCGAAACGCATCGGGCGAGGCGACGCGCGCCGCGCCGACACCAAAGGATTCCGCGAGCTTGACGAAATCCGGATTGACCAGATCGGCAGCCACCACGCGGCCATCGAAACGTTCGCGCTGGTCGCGCCGCACGTTGCCATAGGCGTTGTTGTTGAACACCAGCACGACTACGCCGATCTTGAACTGCACCGCGGTTGCCAGTTCCTGCACGCCGAACATGAACCCGCCATCGCCGGTGATGGCGACGACCGGCCGGTCCGGATGCGCGACCTTGGCGCCGAGCGCCGTCGGGAAACCTGAGCCGAGCGTGCCCTGATAGCCTGAGGTGATGAAAGTACGCGGCTCGTAGATCGGAAAACCGTACCAGGAAGCAAAGCCGACCTGCGACAATTCATCGGTGACGATGGCGTTTGAGGGCAGCACGTCACGCAGTATGTTCAGGTAAGCCATTTGCGGCTGAACCTGCTGAATTTCCTTGAACGCCGCCGCCGAAGCCTCGCGGATTGCGGCGCGGCGAGCGCTGGTTTTCGCGTAGCCACGCCTTCGAACCGCCGCCAGCAACTCGCTTGTGCCGGCCTTGGCGTCGGCGACCACGGCGGCTTCCGGCGGATATCTTCGCATTTCCGTTGGATCGATATCGATACGAATCGATTTCAGCCCGTCGGGACGAAACGGCCAGCGCGACATTGTCGGCAATTCCAGCCGGGTTCCGATCCCGATCATGAGATCGGTCTTCGGCCACAGCCGATAGGCCGCAGCAAACGTCAATCCGAGTTCATGGGCGTTGGAGACGATGCCTCGGCCGCTGCGAAACGCTACCACCGGCGCGTCGATCAGTTCGGCGAGCTCCAGGATCTCATCGCGTGCGTGGATCGCGCCGCTGCCGACGAAGATCATCGGCGTCTTGCTGTCGGCGATCAACGTGGCCGCCGACTTGATGCGGTCCGGATCGGGCAGCGGTGCCGGGAAGTGATCGAACGGCTTTGCCGGGCCGACTTCGGCGCGCTGCGTGAACACGTCCCATGGCATTTCCAGCGAAACCGGGCCGCGGCGTCCCGACAACATTTCCTGAAAGGCACGGGAAACCGCCGCCGGCGCAGCATCCGGATATTCGATCCGCTCGGCCCACTTCACAAAAGTCCGCAGCGTGGCGAGTTGATCCGGCATCTCGTGGAGGTGGCCGCGGCCCTTGCCGAGAAATTGCGTCGGCACTTGTCCGGTGAGGCAGAGCACCGGTTCGTTCGAGCCGAATGCCGTCAACAGGGCGGCGCCGGCGTTGAGCACGCCGGGACCCGGCACCACGCTGAACACGCCGGGCCTGCCGGTCGATCGCGCGTAACCATAGGCCATGTAACCGCAGGCTTGTTCATGCCGCGCGCCGATGACTTTGAGCTGCGCCTGATGGAATGCATCGAACAGCCCATAAATCTGTGCGCCCGGCAGGCCGAACACGGTGTCGATGCCGTGTGCGACAAGGCCGCTGACGATGGCTTCGCCGCCGGAACTCAGGGTCATGGCATCATCCCAAATTTTGCAGGCATCGCGCTGGCCCCTAGCCGGGTGTCATGCCCTTGGCCCTGATGACTGAGGCGGCAGCAGGTGAGGTGAGGAAGCCGATGAACGCCTTTGCGGCTTCAGGCTCCTTGGCATCGGCGGCGACGGCCGCCGGAAAGACCAGCTCCTGCTGCACTTCGGCGGGAAATTGACCGGCGATTTCGACGCCGGGCGCGGTCAGCAGGTTGTTCACAAACAGGGCGAGTTCGGCGTCGCCGTGGATGAGCGCCGGGACGATTTGTGCAGGTAGCGTTTGCACGACGGTCTTGGCTTTCATCGCCTCATCGATGCCAAGGCGCTCGAACACCCTCAATATGTAGGCGCCGGCGGCGCTTGCGGGGAGAAAGGTGATGGATTTCGCGTCGAGCAAGGTCTTCTTGAAGGCTTCAAGCGTGCCGACGTCGGGCTTGGGGGCGCCGGCGCGCACCGCTACCCCGAACCCGACGCGGGCGACTTCGATGGTGGGTCCGAACTTGGCCTTGGCGGCATCGTTCTTGAAGACATCGATCGGGACGATGCCGAGGTCGAACGGCCGGCCGGAGGTCGCGAGTTTGATCAGGTTGGGCGCGGTGTCGAAATGAATCACGAGCTTGTGGCCCGAGGCGCGTTCGAATTGCGGGCCGAGTTCGTTCAGCACACCGGTCATTGAGCCGCCGGCGAGCACCTTCAATTCGGCGGCGTGCAGGCTATCTCCAGGCGAAAGGATGGGCGCCATGCCCAGCATCGAAGCGGCCGCGGCAAGCAAAGACATTTTCATGAGGCCCCCGTGATTCAATCGGCAACTGTGACATCGGCGACAAACTGCGGCTCACGCACGACCTGTCCCGGAAATGGCGATCCCTGCTCGAACCACGAGCGCGGCGCAGGCGAGCCCCACAGCGTCTGCCGGCGAGGATCCTTCAACGACCAGCGCATCGGCGCGTGGTCATAGTCGCCGGTGAAGTAATCGCTGGTGTAGAGCTCCAGGCGGTGGCCGTCGGGGTCCCTGACATAGAGAAAAAAGGCGTTTGAGATGCCATGGCGTCCGGGGCCGCGCTCGATATTTTTGAGATAGCCGCTCGAGGCCATCACGTCGCACAGATGCAGGATGTTCATCGCGGTCGGCACCCAATAGGCGAAGTGATGCAGGCGAGGGCCTCTGCCGTTGGTGATGGCGAAGTCGTGCACATTGCCCTTGCGGTGCAGCCAGGCGGCTGCGATGCGGCCATTGGGGCCGTCTTCCTCGGCATATTCGGTCAGCCGGAAGCCCAGCCGCGCGTAGAAGTCGAGGGTGTCCTGAACTTCGGCCGCAAAGACATTGAAGTGGTCGAGCCGCTGCGGGTGACAGCCCCTGTAGAGGTCGTATCGGCGGAGCAGATGTGGGCGCTTTTCCATCGATGCATAAAGCTCGATCTTGAAGCCGAAGGGGTCGGAGAATTGCAGCGTGCGGCCCTGAAACGGTTGCTCGGCGAACGCGCAAACGATGCCGTTTTCGGAAAAAAAGGCCGCCGCCTGGTCGAGGTCCTGCTCGCTGCCGACCTTGAAGCCGAGGCGATCGCAGGCCGCAACGGCCGCCTTGCGCAGCACCAGCGAGTGATGCTGATGCTCTTCGCTGCCGCGCAGATACATCGCCTTGTCGTCGCGGTCCTCGACATGCAGGCCGATGGCATTTTCGTAGAATTCGCCGCTCGCGTTCAGGTCCACCACGTCAAGCACGGCGTGGCTGCACCTGACGATGTTGAACGGCGGATCGAAGATGTGCGTCGGCACGGGCATGTAGTGTTTTTTCCAATCCTCAATTGACCCTCATGGTGAGGAGGCGCTTCTTTAGCACCGTCTCGAACCATGTGGCCGGGTAGCTCATCCTTCGAGACGCGGGCTTGCGCCCGCTCCTCAGGATGAGGGGACTTCGCCTATCACCCATGCTCGGCCTTCACCTTCAAAGTGCCGTGGATGTTATTGCGTTTCCAACTGGTTTCCTTGTCGTTGATTTGCATGTCGAACGACAATGCGAATTGGCTCGTCGCAAAGACGGGGTCAAGGCGATCGGACAGGGTGCGGAAAATATGCTCGCCGGCCTTCTTGCGGGTCGCCAGATCGCGCCCTTCGCCAAGCCGCAATACCATGGCGAGGAAGCCATGATGCGGTGACCCGTCGGCGATCGCGTAATGTTCGCAGGCGATGGCACGAACGCGAATGCCGCCGAGCGGGAAAATGCCGGTCTCGACCGCCGCCCTGCGGACCACCTCGACGACCTCGCCCATGTCCAGGCGGGAATCGAGATTGGCGGAGTACTCGATCGTGAAATGCGGCATCTTGCGATCACTCCAACGATTCTGCAGGGCGTATCAAGCAAAGCGTTAGCCCGATCCAGCCGGAGAACCATAGCCCATGCCCATTGATTGGGCACGGAAGTTAAGCGGCGGATCCGAAGGGCAGTTATGCCCAAAGCGGGCGCGCGAACCAATCGACTCTTGTCTCGGCACGCCGTAGACACGCGGACGGATTTTCGCTCAAACTTGTGCTCGTAACGAAGGCCAGCGCCAAAATTGGCCTCACGGGAGGAATGAATGAAGTTGACGCGACGCGACTTTGCGGCGGGGTTGGCCGCAGGTATTACCGCACCGTTCGTAATTAGCCCCACGCGGGCCCAGGCCGCGACCATCAAGATCGGCATGTGCGTTCCGGTGACGGGGCCGGCGGCAGAGCAAGGCCTTTGGGCGCAGAACGGCGCCAAGCTCGCGCTCGCGGCGGTCAACAAGGCCGGCGGCGTGCTGGGCAAACAGGTCGAATTGATCATCGAGGACGATCAGACCACCAATCCCGGCATCGTGCTGGCATTCTCAAAGCTCGCCGCGCAGCCGGATATCGTTGCATTTCTGGGGTCGATCCGTTCGACGCAGGTGATGGCGATGGCGCCCGATGTGCTCAAGCTCGGCAGGCCCGTGATGATCGGCGGCACCAATCCGGACCTGACCCATATGGGCAATCCGTGGCTGTTTCGTTTCCGTCCCAATGACAGCTATTCCGGCCGGGTGATCGCCGATTTCGGCGTCAACACGCTCGGCAAGAAGAAGTGGGCGGTCGTGCATTCGACCGACGCCTTCGGTACCGCGGGCGGCAAGGCGCTGGCAGACGCATTGGGCAAGCTTGGCGCGCCGCCGGTGCTCGATCAAGGCTATGCCAACCAGAGCCAGGATTTTACGCCGGTCGTGCTGGCCGTAAAGCAGTCCGGCGCCGATGTGCTCAGCACTTACTTCACCTTCGAAAACGACCTCGGCATTTTCGCCCGCCAGTTGCGTCAGCTCGGCGTCAACATTCCCTGGGTGGGTTCGCCCTCGGTGGTCGCGGTGTCATCGACCAAACTGGCAGGTCCCGCGCTTTACGGCACCTACGGCGTCGCCGACTACGCCGAGGAATCGGGTGACGCGCCGCGGGCTTTCGGCAAGGCCTATCGCGAAACCTACAAGGCCGCGCCGGACATTCAGAGCGCCTGGACCTATGATGCCGTCAACATCCTGTCGGCCTCGATCAACAAAGCGGGATCGACCGATCCGGCAAAAATCCGCGAGGCCATTCTGGCGCTGAAAAAATTCCCCGGGGCGGAAGGCGAGTATAATTTTGACCAGAACGGCGACGGCCTGCACGGCTACAACATCGTGCGGAACGAGAAGGGGACGATCGTTTACGACAAGCATATCGAATTCAACGATTGATCGCGTAACCGGCTCGTCTGCTTGGCGAAGGGCCGGCCGCATTCGATGCGCACGACAATACGCGCGATGGCTCGCCTCGTGCTGATCGACCCAAAAAACATTGGCCTGCGCTGACAATCGACAACAGCAAGGCCCAAGACTATTCCACCGGGCATTTCCATGGACCTCGTTCTGCAACTGCTCTTTACCGGCATCGGCATCGGCGCCGTCTATGCGCTGGTGGCGCTCGGCTTCGTGTTGATTTTCCGCGCCACCAACGTGGTGAACTTCGCGCAAGGCGAGTTCTCGATGGTCGCCGCCTATCTGATGGTGGTGTTCGCGGTCGATCTGGGATGGCCGTATTGGCTGTCGTTCCTGCTGGCGCTCGCCGGCATGGCGCTTTTGGGCGCGATCTTCAATCTTGGGGTCTATTACCCGCTGCGCCATCGCACCTTTCTGCCGGTCATCATCGCGACCATCGGCGCCTCGATCCTGCTCGCCAATTCGGTGCTCGCGATCTACGGGCCGCAGCCGCAGGTGCTGGAGGGATGGTTCGACACGCCGGGCATCCAGCTCGGCCCGGTCTATCTCGACAGCCAGTATCTCCTGATCATCGCGGTGACCGTCGTGCTCGTGATCTTCAACTACTGGTTCTTCGAGCACACCATGCTTGGAAAGAAATTGCAGGCGACCTCGCAGGACAAGGAAATGGCCTCGCTGCTCGGTATTTCCGTCTCCACCATGATCATGATCACCTTCATCTATTCGGCGGTGCTCGGCGGCCTCGCCGGCATCCTGGTGGCGCCGATCCTGTTCGTTTCGATCCAGATGGGATCGACGATCGCGCTCAAGGCCTTTGCCGCCACCATCATCGGCGGATTTGGCGACGTTGCCGGCGCGATCATCGGGGGTCTCGCGCTCGGCATCATCGAGACGTTTGGCGCGGCCTATATATCGGTGCCGTACAAGGACGGCTTTGCGTTTCTGGTTCTGGTGGCGTTCCTGGTGTTCCGGCCTCAGGGCATTTTCGGCGAACGCGTCGCGGAGAAGGCATGAGCGCGCCCAGCGAGAACATGCCGATGGCGGTCGCCGCGCCGCGCGCAAGGCCGCTCTTGCTGCGTCACCTGCCGTATTTCATCGTCTCGGCCGGCCTTGTGGCGCTCGCCGCCACCATGCAGTTCGACGGCTACATCCACAATATCCTGATGCAGGCCACGACGTTCGCGATCGCGGTTTTCGGACTTTCGGTCGTGCTCGGCCTGTGCGGGCAGATCAACCTGGCGCAGGCGGCTTTTTTTGGGCTGGGCGCCTACGCCGTCGGCCTGGGCACCTCGGACTATCATCTCAGCTATTGGCTGTGCCTTGCCGGCGGATGCGTGATGGCGCTTCTGGCCGGCGCGTTTCTGGGCATGTCGACGCTGCGGCTCGGCGGGCATTATCTCGCCATGGTGACGATCTCGTTTCAGCAGATCGTCACCCTCGTCATGATCAACTCGATCTGGCTCACCCATGGCCCCGACGGCGTTCCCCGCATCGGTCGGCCCGACCTCTTCCAATCCTCGCAATCCTACCTTGCCCTCTGCGTCGCCGTGCTGGCGCTGGTCGGTTACGCCGTCTGGCATCTTGCGGATACGCGGCTTGGTCGCGCCATGCGCGCGGTGCGCGATAACGAGCTTGCGGCCGGCGTCGTCGGCATCGACGTCTTCCGCACCAAGGTCTCCGCCTTCGGCTTGAGTGCAGTTTTGGGCGGACTGGCCGGCGGCCTGTTCGCGGGCGGCTTTGCCTATGTCAGCCCGGACCAGTTCTCCTTTGCCGAGTCGGTCGTGTTCCTGACGATGTCGCTGCTTGGCGGTGTTGCCTCGCCGATCGGGTCGGCGATCGGCACCGGCCTGTTGATCTTGATCCCGGAATGGCTGCGCTTCCTCAAGAGCGTTCCCGGACTCTATCTTGCGATCTACGGTCTCTCCGTCATCTTGATCATCCGCTACATGCCGGACGGCATCTGGGGTTTCATCAATATTGCGACCGAGCGCTGGCGCGCCAAGGCTGGGGTGAATCCCGCCGGTCCCGCGCTACAACTTTCTCCCGCGACCGTTGGCGGCGATATCGTTCTCTCCGCCAAAGGCCTCGCGAAGCACTTCGGGGGCCTCAAGGCCGTCGATGACGTCGATATCGAAGTCAGGCGCGGCGGCGTCCACGCGCTGATCGGGCCGAACGGCTCGGGCAAGACCACGATGCTGAACGTGCTGTCCGGCCTCTACAAGGCGACCGCCGGCAGGGTCACGCTCGACGGCACCGATGTCACGGACATGCCGCCACATCAGCGCGCCGCCGCCGGCCTCGGGCGCACCTTCCAGAACATCCGGCTGTTTCGTTCGATGACGGCGCTGGAAAATGTCGTGATCGGCGCCGAGCGGCCGGGCAACACGCTGATCGGTGCCGGAGGCGACGACGCGCTGAAACAGAGGGCAATGTCGGCGCTGACCTTTGTCGGTTTGGGACCGCGCGCCAACGAACTGATTTCGAGCTTTTCCTACGGTCATCAGCGCCTGATCGAGATCGCGCGCGCGCTGGCCGCCAATCCCACGCTCCTGCTGCTCGACGAACCGGCGGCCGGGTTGAATTCCAGCGAGAAGCTTGAACTTCACGCGCTGCTCAAGCGCATCGCCGCTCAAGGTCTCACCATCCTGATCATCGATCACGACATGACGCTGGTCTCCGAGGCTGCCCAGCACATCACCGTGCTCAATTTCGGACGCCGCATCGCGGACGGCGAATCCATGGCGGTGCTGCGCCATCCCGACGTCGTCTCCGCCTATCTCGGAACCGAATAATGGCGCTTCTGCAGATCAACGACCTGATCGTGCTCTATGGCGAGATCGAAGCCCTGCGCGGGGTGTCGATCGGCGTCGATGAAGGGCAGGTGGTGACCTTGCTCGGCGCCAACGGCGCAGGCAAATCGACCACGCTTCGGGCGATCTCCGGCTTGACCAAGCCGACCGCGGGCGAAATCCTGTTTGACGGCAGGTCGATCGCGGGCCTTGGGCCTGAGGCGATTGTGCGGCTTGGAATCTCCCACGTGCCGGAGGGGCGGCGGGTCTTTCCCGGCCTCTCCGTCAAGGAAAACATCATGCTCGGCGCCTCGAACCGGCGCGTCGGCAAATCGGAGCTGTCGCGCGAAGCGGACGCGATGTTTGATCTGTTTCCGGACATCCGCCCCTTTGCCAATGCGCTCGGCTGGACGTTGTCGGGCGGCCAATTGCAGATGGTTGCGGTAGCGCGCGGCCTGATGGCCAAGCCCCGGCTGTTGCTGCTCGATGAGCCATCTCTTGGCCTGGCACCCGTCATCGTGCAGGCGGTGTTTCGGATCATTTCGGAGATTCGCCGCAACACCACGGTGTTGCTGGTCGAGCAAAACGCGCGCATGGGACTTTCCGTCGCCGACCAGGGATACGTCCTGGAAACCGGGCGCATCGTGCTCGGCGGCAAGCCTGACGAATTGTGGGGCAATGAAGCCATTCGCGCCGCCTATCTCGGCGGTCACGCCAAGGCAAGCGCGTAAGCCGCGAACCAACAAGAAGAGCGACGAGCCCATGGTCACGCTGCAAGTCCCCAATCTGATCGACTTTGTTGCCGATGTCTTCGGCCATGCCGACTCTTCGCCCGAGGAAGCCCGGCGCATCGCGACTTATCTGACCACCGCCAATCTTACCGGACATGACAGCCACGGCGTGATCCGAGTGCCCGTCTATATCCGGTGGAAGAAGATGGGCTCCGTCGTTCCCAATCAGACCGCCGAGGTTGTGGTCGATACGCCTTCGCTGGCGGTGGTCGACGGCAAGTTCGGTTACGGGCAGACGGTGGCGCCCCAGGCGGTGAAGATCGGCATCGAAAAATGCAAGAGATCCGGCCTTGCCGCGGTCGCGCTGCGCAATGCCGGGCATATCGGCCGGGTCGGCGACTGGGCGGAAATGGCGGCGGCCGAGGGCCTGGTGTCGATCCACTTCGTCAACGCGGCGGGATCGGTGCTGGTTGCGCCCTATGGCGGCGTCGAGCGCAGGCTCTCCACCGCGCCATATTGTGTCGGCATTCCGCGCCGGGAGCAGGGACCTGTTGTCCTGGATTTTGCGACCTCGATCGTCGCCGAAGGCAAGGTATTGGTCGCAAGCCGCGGCGGCAAGAAATTGCCGAACGGTGCGCTGATCGATCTCGACGGTAACTTGAGCGAAGACCCGGCGGTGCTGTACGGGCCGTATGAAGCCAAGGGGCCGCGCGATCACAGCCAGGGCAAGGGCGCGATCCGAGCGTTCGGCGAGCACAAGGGGTCGGGTCTGGCGCTGATCTGCGAGTTGCTCGGCGGCGCCTTGACCGGTACTGGTGCTACGGGACCGAACCGCCGCTTCGCCAACGGCATGTTCGCCGTCTATGTCGATCCCAAGATCGTCGATCCCGGCAATTTCTTCGACGGCGAGATTTCTCGCTACATCGACTATTTCAAGAACACCAAGCCGGCCACGGGCGTCGAGGCGGTGTTGATCCCGGGCGAACCCGAGGCAAAGATGCGCACAGAGCGCACCAGGAACGGCGTGCCTTTACCGGACGATACCTGGGCCGCGATCGTAAATACCGCGCGCGAGGTCGGCGTCAGCGAGGCGAGCATCCAAAGGGCAACCCAGTAATGCGCCGTCATTGCGAGCCGTTGGCTCCTCGCAATGACGACGTGAATGGACCAACGCAAGGGAAAAACAATGGCGAATAAAGTCAAAGAGACATGGGCGTCGGGCAAAGTAGTGGTGAATGCCTGGCTTGCGATTCCGTCCGGGTTTTCGGCCGAAGTGATTGCGCAATGCGGCTTCGACAGCGTCACCGTCGACATGCAGCACGGCGTGCAGGATTATCAATCGATGGTGCAATGTTTCCAGGCGATGCACGGCCATCCCGTGACCCCGATGGTGCGGGTGCCGTGGAACGAGCCCGGCATCATCGGCAAGGTGCTCGACGGCGGCGCCTATGGCGTGATCTGCCCGATGATCAACACCAGGGAAGAGGCCGAAAGGCTCGTCGCCTACAGCAAGTATCCGCCGCGCGGAACCCGCTCGAACGGCCCGATCCGGGCTGGCCTTTACGGCACCGCCGGCACCTATCAGAAGACCGCCAACGAAGAGACCGTGTTGCTCCCGATGATGGAGACCAAGACGGCGATCGGGAACATGGAATCGATCCTCGATGTCGAAGGCATTGACGGGGTCTATATCGGTCCTTCCGATCTCGGCTTCTCCTATGGGCTGGTGCCAAAACTCGACCGCGAAGAGCCAGAGATTCTCAAGATTTACGAGAAGATCGTAAAGGAGTGCGGCAAGCGCGGCTTGCATCCCGGCATTCATTGCTCTGGCGCCGACGGTGCGCTGCGCGCAATCAATATGGGTTTTCAACTCGTGACCTTGTTCAACGACAGCGGCTTGATGGCGACCTACGCCAAGATGCAGATTGCAAAGACGAGAGGCGAGTCGAGCGGCAAGGCGTGAGTTCTCGTGTCCCGGACGCGGTGCAGCGTCTCTTCGATGTGCTCCGCAGATCCGGGACCCACAATGCGGCCAGCATGGACCCCGGATCAGCAGCGCACCGCTCACGCGCTGCGCAGTATCCGGGGAACGATGCGGGATAGATCTTATGGAGAATCAACATGACCCAAGCACCCGTCATTCGCCTGCACCCCGACGATGGCGTGCTGATCGCGCGTTCGAGCCTGCCGCCCGGCATGGTCGTGGCCGACGGGGTGACCGCGGTCGAACGCATTCCCGCCGGCCACAAGGTCGCAATCCGCGCAATCGCGGTCGGTGAGCCGATCCGCCGCTACGGCCAGATCATCGGCTTTGCGACCGCGCCGATTGCGCCGGGCCAGCATGTCCATACCCAGAATTGCGGCATGGGCGATTTCGCCAAGGATTATGCGTTTGGCGTCGATGTGAAGCCGGTGCCGAACTTCGATTTGGGCGCGACCTTCGACGGTATCCGCCGCCCCGACGGGCGGGTGGCGACCCGCAATTATATCGGCATCCTCACCTCGGTGAATTGCAGCGCGCATGTCGCGGGGCTGGTGGCGGACATCTTCAAGAAGAACCCGTTCACGGGCGAAAATCCGCTGGCCGATTTTCCCAACGTCGACGGCGTGGTCGCGCTCACCCACAAGACCGGCTGCGGCATGACGCAAAACGAGCCGTTGGCCCTGCTGCGCCGGACCCTTGGCGGCTACGCGCGGCACGCCAATTTTTCCGCCGTCGTCGTGCTTGGGCTCGGCTGCGAGGTCAACCAGATCGGCGGCCTGATGCGGGAGCAGAAGCTCGCCGGCCGCCTGCGCGAACTGGAGATTCAGCAAATCGGCGGCACCCGCAAGACGGTCGAGGCCGGCGTTGCCTTTGTGCGCGAGGCGCTCACCGACGCCAACAAGGTCAAGCGTGAACCTGTCGCCGCAGCCGAGTTGACGGTAGCGCTGCAATGCGGCGGCTCCGATGGCTATTCCGGCGTCTCCGCCAACCCGGCGTTGGGTGCGGCAAGCGATCTTTTGGTGCGGCACGGCGGCACCGTGATCTTATCGGAGACGCCTGAGACCTACGGCGCGGAGCATTTGCTGACGCGCCGCGCGGTGAGCCGCGAGGTCGGCGAAAAGCTGGTGGCCCTGATGCGCTGGTGGGAAGAGTACGCCGCGCGCGAGGGCGCCGAGATGAACGCCAATCCCAGCCCCGGCAACAAGGCCGGCGGGCTCACCACGATCCTGGAAAAATCCCTCGGCGCGATGGCGAAGGCCGGCAGCACCAATCTCGTCGACGTCCTGAACTATGCGGAAGCGGTCACCAAGAAGGGCTTCGTCTTCATGGACACCCCCGGTTACGATCCGGTCGCGGCAACGGGGCAGGTGGCCGGCGGCGCCAATCTCGTCTGCTTCACCACCGGACGCGGCAGCGTGTTCGGCTGCAAGCCCGCGCCTTCGATCAAGCTTGCGACCAACACGCCGATGTACAAGCGGATGGAAGACGACATGGACGTCAATTGCGGCACCATCCTTGACGGCGAGGAGACCGTGCAGCAATGCGGCCAGCGCATCTTCGACCTGATGCTCAAGACCGCCTCGGGTAAGCCCACCAAGAGCGAGAGTTTTGATTTCGGCGGCGCCGAATTTGCGCCCTGGGTGCTTGGGGCGACGATGTAGGGTGGGCGGGGGCGCGCGCTTCACGCGTCATTGCGAGCGCAAGCGAAGCAATCCATCGAGCCGATATGCGGAACGATGGATTGCTTCGTCGCTTACGCTCCTCGCAATGACGGAGGAAGGGGCATTGTTCGATCCGCCCCCCGGATAGGTGAGCGCTGCCCTTCAGGCTAGCAACAATTCATCGTGGATGGGGACCGTCTGCGACGACGGTGAATTTCACACCGAGCGCACGTAAGACAGCCGTGACGGTTTCGTAGCGGGGATGCGCGCCGGTTCCCAAAGCCTTGTAAAGGCTCTCGCGACCAAGCCCCGCGTCCTTGGCAATCTGCGCTATGCCACGTGCTTTAGCCACATCGCCGAGGGCTGCAAGAAACACATCGGGGTTGGCATCTTCAATGGCCGCAGAAAGATATTCGGCAACGACCTCGTCGTTGTCGAGGTAATCGGCCGCGTCAAAGGGGGCATAGGTCGTTTTCATGGTTTCGTCTCCTTAAGCTCGCGAGCCATGTTTTTCGCACGGGCGATGTCCTGCTTTTGGGAGGACTTGTCGCCGCCAGTGAGCAGAACAAAAATGGTCGTCCCGGTTCGCGCGAAATACACTCGATAACCTGGCCCGAAGTGAATGCGCATCTCGGAGATACCTTCGCCGACAGGTTCACAGTCGCCAAAATTTCCGAGGGTCGCGCTACGCAAGCGTGCCAAAACTCTGGCCTTTGCCTTCTGATCGGTAAGCTCTGATAGCCACGCATCAAAATCAGATGAACGAATAAATGTGTTCATGCGCGCCATCTGTATCCAAATGGATACAAACTTGCAATACCTGATTTTCAGCCACAGGCGCGGAAGGAACTACCAGTCCAAGACGCGGGGCTACGGCGCCGCATCGGTTCAGAGTCGATAGCTCGCAGCTCGTAGGATAAGTTGAGCCCTTCTCAGCGACCCAGCGGTAGTGCTGTTCCGCCCGGTCGAAGAAGGCGACGAGCGGCCCGGTGTCAACGATGGCGGCGGTCATTGCGGCCGAAGCCCGCGAGATGCTTGGGATTTGAAGCGAGGTCGGCAATTCCCGAATCGATTGTCCCGCGCGCTCCCTTCATCAGGCCGGCGAGGCTCGGCTGCCGGCGCTTCCCGCGTGTGTCCCGGACGCGGTGCAGCGTGTAACGCTGCTCCGCAGAGCCGTGACCCACACCGATGGATCCCGGATCAGCAGCGCACCACGCCGCAAAAACGGCGCATTGCGCAGCATCCGGGGAACGCAGGCAAGGTCGGTTCATCAGCAACCCGCAGGCCGCTACCAATTGATGGGTATCGTGGAGTTTATCATCGGGCGCGCATACGCGCGACCCGTTGGCTGTGCCCGCGCTGTTAAGGCCTGCGTGATTTGCCCGTCGTTTTCGTAAGCGCGCCTCTGACCTCTTGTAAAGCCCCCAACGCAAAAATATTTCTGTTTTTCAGAAACGCAAATCAGTTGTATATCTAGCCCCATCCCGTGTCCTTTAGGAGGGGCGTTGCGCATCGTCACGACGTTGGATGCGGGAGGCGATGGACGCGACTGGCTGCGTGTGACGAACGCTGCCGGTGCGGACGGCGAAGTCGTGTGGTCCTGACGCCCCGACGCTGGCGTCAAGCTCGTGAGGCGATGATCCTCGCTGGCGATGGTGGCAAGAAAGCCCGGTCACCAGGGAGAGCGCGATATAAGCCGTAAACCATTGCGCGGGGAATGCCGGGTGTTTCCGGTGTGACCGTGGTGACTATGCTTGTGTGCTTCCACTTTCATCGCACACAAGGCTGCGGGCGCGTCGAGCGCCCGGCATTCCCTGCGCCCTCTGAATCGAGGGAGCGACGCTTTCGGCATAACTCGCGCGCAAACGCGCGGCGAGAGCGTAGGCGCATGTCTCAACTGGCGACGTCATTGCGAGCGCAGCGAAGCAATCCAGCTGGGCCGCACAAGAAAAACTGGATTGCTTCCGCCTACGCGCTCATGCGCTTCGGCGGACTCCTACCCTGCGAAGCTCGCACAGCGAGCGTAGCGGGGTCGTCGCTTGCGCTCCTCGCAATGACGATGGATAGGCCTCCGCTAGGAACGATCCGCCACCGCCGCAGGCCGCGTTTGCCCGTTGTTAGAGCTTGATGTCGGCGGTGAGGGGTGTTCTGCTAAAAAAGTTGCTGGAGCACGCCTCTCGTGTCGATCTTCGTCGCACTACACCACGTCACGCACTACCGATACGACCGACCGATCAACCTCGGCCCCCAGACCATCCGGCTGCGGCCGGCGCCTCACACGCGGACGCCGATCCTGAGCTATTCGCTCAAGGTCACGCCAACAAATCATTTCGTGAACTGGCAGCAGGATCCGCAAGGTAATTGGCTCGCCCGCTATGTGTTTCCGGAGAAGGCCCCGGAGCTGAAGATCGAAGTCGATTTCACCGCGCAGATGACGGTGATCAATCCATTCGATTTCTTCGTCGAACCCTATGCCGACAGCTTTCCGTTCGACTATACCGCCGATCTTAAGACCGAACTTGCGCCTTACCTCGCAACCATCGAATCCGGGCCGCTTTTTGCCGCTTACCTTGCCGACATCAAGCGCGAGGCGACCAGCACGGTCAGTTTCCTGGTCGATCTCAACGCGCAACTGCAGAAAAAGATTCGCTACATCATCAGGATGGAGCCGGGCGTTCAGACGCCGGAACAAACGCTGGCCGCAGGCGCGGGCTCATGCCGCGATTCGGCGTGGTTGTTGATTCAAATTCTGCGGCATCTCGGCCTCGCCGCGCGGTTCGTCTCGGGCTACCTCATTCAATTGCGTCCCGATGTCGATCCGGTCGAGGGGCCGCGCGAGGTCGAGAACGATTTCACGGACTTGCATGCCTGGGCCGAGGTCTATCTGCCGGGTGCTGGGTGGATCGGTTTCGACGTCACCTCGGGCATGCTGACCGGCGAGGGGCACATTCCCGTTGCCGCCACGCCGCATTACCGCACGGCGGCGCCGATCAGCGGCGCGGTCGGATTCGCCAATGTCGAGTTCGGCTTCGAGATGAGCGTTAAACGGATTCGCGAGGCGCCGCGGATCACCCGGCCGTTCTCGGATGAATCCTGGGCGCGTCTCGATCGGCTCGGCGAAGAGGTCGATGCCGACCTCAAGGCCGGCGACGTCCGGTTGACGATGGGGGGCGAGCCGACCTTCGTTTCGGTCGACGACCCTGAATCGCCGGAATGGAATATCGCCGCGGTCGGCCCGACCAAGCGTGGTGTGGCGGACGAACTCATCCGACGCCTGCGCACACGCTTCGCCCCGGGCGGCCTGCTGCATTACGGGCAGGGCAAATGGTATCCCGGCGAAAGCCTGCCGCGCTGGGCATTTGGTCTCTATTGGCGCAAGGATGGCGTGCCGATCTGGAAAAACTCCGACCTGATCGCCGGCATCGAAGCGCCGCGCGCAGCGCGGATCCAAGAGGCCGAGCGCTTCGCGGAAGGCACGGCGAAGAGACTCGGTGTGGATGCCGAGTTCATCATGCCGGCGTTCGAGGACCCCGGCTTTTGGCTGCAGAAGGAAGCCGGCCTGCCGCCGAATGCCGATCCCACCGACTCCAAACTGTCCGATCCGGAGGAACGCGCGCGAATGGCGCGGGTGTTCGATCAGGGGTTAGACGCGCCCAAGGGCTTCGTCCTGCCGATCCAGCGCTGGAACGCCGATGCAAGCCAATCTTCCTCGCGGTGGAAGAGCGAGCGCTGGAAACTTCGCCGCGGCAATTTATTCCTGACCCCAGGCGATTCCCCGCTGGGCTTGAGGCTGCCGATCGCCTCGTTGCCGCATATTCCCGCCGACGAGTACCCTTACATCGTCGAGCAGGATCCGCTTGAGCCCCGCGAAGAACTGCCGGTTTATGACGCCGCGCCGGCGGCAAGCGCCCCCCATCAGGAAGTTCAGGAGCAAGAGCTCAAACGCGGCGGCGGTGTTCGGACCGCGATGTCGATCGAGATTCGCGATGGCGTACTCTGCGCCTTCATGCCGCCGGTGGAAAAACTGGAAGACTATCTGGAACTGGTCGCGGCCGTGGAGGCGACCGCCGAGGAAATGCAGATCAAGGTGCATGTCGAGGGCTATCCGCCGCCCTTCGACCCGCGCGTCGAGGTCATCAAGGTGACGCCCGATCCCGGTGTCATCGAGGTCAACATCCAGCCTTCGACAAGCTGGCGCGAGGCGGTCGACATCACCTTCGGCCTCTACGAAGACGCAGCAAAAGTCCGGCTCGGCGCCAATCGTTTCCTGATCGACGGCCGGCATACCGGCACCGGCGGCGGCAATCATGTGGTGGTTGGCGGCAGCACGCCTTCGGACTCGCCGTTCCTGCGCCGCCCTGATTTGCTGAAAAGCCTCGTGCTGTGTTGGCAACGGCATCCGTCGCTGTCTTATTTGTTCTCCGGCATGTTCATCGGCCCGACCAGCCAGGCGCCGCGCATCGACGAGGCGCGGCATGACGGCCTCTATGAGCTTGAAATCGCGCTTGCCCATGTGCCGCCGCCGGGGATCAAGGCGCCGTTGTGGCTGGTGGACCGTCTGTTCCGGCACATTCTGGTCGATATCACGGGCAATACCCATCGTGCCGAAATCTGCATCGACAAACTTTACTCCCCCGACGGCGCCACTGGCCGTCTTGGTCTGGTCGAGTTCCGTGCGCTCGAGATGCCGCCCGATCCGCGGATGTCGCTGGCGCAGCAACTCCTGATCCGCGCCTTGATCGCGAAACTTTGGCGCGAGCCGCAGCAAGGCAAATTCGTGCGCTGGGGCACGACGCTGCACGACCGCTTCATGCTGCCGCATTTCCTATGGGAGGACTTCTTGGACGTGCTCGCGGAGCTCAAGCAATCGGGCTACGAGTTTTCGCCGGATTGGTACGCAGCCCAGCTTGAGTTCCGCTTTCCGGCGTTCGGCCGGGTCCACCATGGCGGCGTTTCGCTTGAAGTGCGTCAGGCGCTCGAGCCCTGGCACGTTCTGGGCGAAGAGAACACCGCCGGGGGTACCGTGCGCTACGTGGATTCGTCGGTGGAGCGGCTGCAGGTCAAGGCGTCGGGCTTTGTCGAAGGCCGTCACGTCGTCACCTGCAACGGCAGGCGAATGCCGATGACGGAAACCGGCCGCTCGGGGGAAGCGGTCGCCGCCGTCCGCTTCAAGGCGTGGCAGCCGGCATCCGGGCTGCACCCGACCATTCCCGTCCATGCGCCGCTGACCTTTGACTTGATAGATACCTGGAACGGCCGATCGTTAGGCGGCTGCGTCTACCATGTCGCTCATCCCGGCGGCCGCAGCTACGAGACCAAGCCGGTCAATTCCTATGAGGCCGAAGCGCGACGGCTTGCCCGGTTTCAGGACCACGGCCACACGCCGGGCAAGGTCGAGCCGCCGCGCGAAGAGCGCACCATTGAATTCCCCTTGACCCTCGACTTGAGGACGGCGCTCCGGCATTGAGGATAGGGCTTCAAGAGCGTTTTCGAGCGAAGTGGACTGCCGGTTCGCGTTAAGAAAACGCGTCAAGATATAACACTAGCGCATTGGTTCTGATTCGATCAGAACCCATGCGCGGGAGACTAGGGATGGCTGAACAAGCCGACCAGGGAAGCGGACCAGGAAACAGGGCCCGTCCGGGCAGCCGCCGTGTGGCGCAGTGGATGCGTGATTATGTACGGCTGCCGGGTATTCCCGACGAATATCTTGCCGAGGACGGGGCGCCGCGTGCGGTCTGGACCCGCTTCTTCGACGCGTTCGCCGCGCTGACGCCCGCCGAGATCGAGCGGCGTTTTGGATCCGCCGACCGGCATTTAAGGGAAGCCGGCGTCAGCTATCGCGCGCCGGGCGAAACCTCCGACCGGATTTGGCCGTTGAGCCATCTGCCGCTCCTGATCGACGACGCCGAGTGGCGACAATTGACCGCCGCTATCGTCCAGCGCGCGCAATTGCTGGAACTTGTCTTAAGCGATCTCTATGGCGAGGGCCGCCTTGTTGCCGAGGGTGCGATTCCCGCCGCGGCTATTGCCGGCAGCGCGGAATATCTGCGCGCGGTTTGCGGGGTCAAACCGCCAGGCGGGCGATATCTCAGTCTTTACGCAGCCGACATCGGCCGCGGACCCGATGGAGGCTGGTGGGTACTGGGCGACAGGACCCAGGCGCCGTCGGGGGCGGGCTACGCGCTGGAGAATCGCCTGGTACTCTCGCGCGCGTTCGCAAACCTCTACAAGTCGATGAATGTGGAGCGTCTTGCGCCGTTCTTCGAAGCGTTTCGCGATGGCCTGCGCGCCAGTGCCGACCGCGACGAGCCGCGCATCGGGCTGTTGACGCCCGGCCAGTTCAGCGAAACTTATTTCGAGCACGCGACGCTTGCACGCTATCTCGGTTTCCTGCTGGTCGAAGGCGACGATCTCGCCGTCAGCGGCGACCGCATTCATATTCGCACTGTCGCCGGTCTGAAGCGGCTCGACGTATTGCTGCGCCGCGTCGATTCCAATTTTCTCGACCCGCTCGAACTCGACGCCGCCTCTCAACTCGGCGTGCCCGGCCTGATCGACGTGGTCCGCAAAGATGGGGTCGTCGTCGCCAACATGCCGGGATCAGGCGTGATGGAGGCGCGCGCGCTGCTCGGCTTCCTGCCAGCTCTCTGCCGCCGCTTCTTCGGCGAAGATTTGAAGATGCCGCATATCGCGACCTGGTGGTGCGGCCAGAAATCCGCCCGCGAGGAAGTATTGTCGCGGCTCGATGAGGTCGCGATCGAAGGCGCTTACCGCCGGGGCGTTCCCGGATTCCCCGGCAACGGGCCGGTGCTGGCCGGAGGGTTGCCGCCGGCCGAGCGCGAGCGCTTGAAGAGCGCGATCGGCGAGCGCGGCATCGACTTCGTCGGCCAGGAACTGGTTCGGCTCTCGACAATGCCGGTGTGGGACCAGGGACGGATCATGCCGCGCCCGTTTGTCTTGAGGATTTTCGCGGCGGCAACACCCGGAGGCTGGACCGTCATGCCCGGCGGCTTCTGCCGGATTGCCGAGCGGCTCGATGCGCGTGCCGTATCGATGGGCGATGGCGCGCGGGCGGCCGACGTGTGGGTGATTTCGGACCGCGCCGTGCCGGCGACGACTCTGTTGCCGGCAAGCGATACGGTGCGGATCAGGCGCATCGCCGGCGTAGTTCCGAGCCGGGCCGCCGACAATCTGTTCTGGCTTGGCCGTTATCTCGAACGCGCCGAGGCGACGTTGCGCTTGGTGCGGGCGCTCGCGACCTCGCAGCGCGACCCGGTGAAGGGATCGTCGCCGGTTCTTCACTCGGTGGAGCGAATTCAGCGGCTTCTCGTGGCGTGGGGCGCGACGTCGCAAACGGCGCGAACGCAGCCCGCGAAAATTGCGGCCGAAGCGCTGCAAAGTGAAGACAGGTTTGGTTCCGCTTTGTCGCTGGTGCGCTCCGCACAGCGTACCGCCACCTCGCTGCGCGAGCGGCTTTCACCAGACGCCTGGCAGGTCATCACCGAGATGGTGGAGCGCCTTGGTCAGGAAGTGGAGGACGACGATGGCGTCATCAGCGCCGCCGAATTGACTTTGCAGGAGCTGGCGAGCTTCGCTGGGCTCGCGCAGGAAAACATGAACCGGGCCGCCGGCTGGCGTTTTCTCGAAATGGGCCGCCGCGCCGAGCGGGCGATCAACACGGTGCGCTTCGCGCGTCAGTTTGCCTATGACGAGGCCGGCGGCGAGGATCTCGACGTTCTGCTGACGCTGGTGGATTGCCAGATCACCTATCGCTCGCGCTACCTCGTCGGGCCGCTATTGGCGCCGGTGCGCGATCTCGTGGTTCTGGACCCCTACAATCCGCGCTCGGTCGCGTTCCAGGTGGCCGCGCTCAATGAGCACATCGCGAGCCTGCCGACCTTGAAAGAGGGGGGCTTGATCGAACGGCCGCAGCGTCTGGCGGTCGCAGCCCAAGCGGCGCTGACGACGGCGGAGGCGGCAAGCCTCGATATCAAGACGCTGTTTGCGCTCGAACAGGATCTGCTCAATCTCGCCGACGCCATCGGGTTGCACTATTTTCCGCACGGACCCAATGCCAGCCGGCCCGAAAAGCTGACGGGTCTGGCGTGATCTACGACATCCGTCACGTCACCAGCTATAGTTACGAAAGCCCGGTGAATTTCGCACGTTGCTCGCTACGGCTGGAGCCGAGAAGTGGCGATGGGCAGGAACTGGTTTCGCACTCCGTCGACATAAGGCCCCGTCCGACCGACCGCACGGTGCGGCGGGATTTTTTCGGAACACATACAGAGAGTATCCTGATCGAAAGTCCGCATCGCAGCTTGCGGATCGACTCGCGCTCACGCGTGTCGGTCTTTCGCAGCGCGCCCGGCCGCGACGCGCAAAGCCGTCCCTGGGAAGGCGTCCGCGACGTCGCGTTCGAGGCGAGCAGCCTCGGCCCGGCCTCGCCGATCGGATACGTCTTCGCAAGCCCTTTGGTGCCGGTGCAACGCCCGGTCACCTCTTATGCGTCGGCGAGTTTTCCGCCGGGAAACGGTATCCTTGCCGGCGCAGTCGATCTGATGCACCGCATCCGACGCGATTTCCGCTACGATCCGAAGGCGACCGTCATCTCGACGCCCCTCAACGAGGTGTTCGAAAAACGTCACGGCGTTTGCCAGGATTTTGCCCA
>DATGGY010000122.1:0-43942 GCA_035308285.1 Bradyrhizobium sp.
CCGCGTGCGAACCTTAAGGTTTCGCCTATTCCTCGGTAGCTCAGCGGTAGAGCATTCGACTGTTAATCGAATGGTCGCTGGTTCGAATCCAGCCCGGGGAGCCAATATCGATCGCGCTGAAGACACGCAGCTTGACGACTCGCGCGGAATGTTCCTACTTCCGCCCGCGCTGCGCTTTACCTGCCTTCCTCGCCTTACCGGCTTTCTTCGCCTTCTTCACGGGCCTTCGCGCGCCAGCGGCACGGCCCCCCGATCCTCCGCGACCCGCCGAGCTAACGGCGACCTGTCCCGGCGCCAGGATTCGGTCGGCATTGAGATCGACGACGACGGTATCGCGCGCAACTACACCCGCCTGGTTAGCAGTCTTGAAGACGAAAGACAGCGTGCGCCCGTTGGTTTCCGCGGTGAGGTATCCAAACTCGGGAATCGGCGCGACGACGAGCGTGTGATCCCCGACCGTTACCGGTACCTTCGCTATCTGTTTCGGCGCGGTAGCGGCGAAACCGCCCGAGCCAGCCACGATGTAGGGGATCTCTTTGCCGCCCTTCATCACGCGGGTGAAACGCTGATAGAGATGGGCATGGCCGCACAACAGCGCATCGGGAAACAGCCCGGCCTTGTTACAGCAGGAATCGATATCCTTCATGATCCCGAGCGAGCCGCCGTGCTTGGCGTCCGCTGAGAGCGGCGGATGATGGACCGCGATGATGACCGCCCGCTCGTTGGCGATGCGGCGGGGCTTCAGCCGCTGAAGCTCGCTGGTCATAAAATCGAGCTGATCGTCGACCAACGGGAAATGACCGCCCTGCGATGAGATGACACCGGGGCCGCTGTCGAGCACGTTGCTATAGAGACCGATGATCGACACGAACGGCGCATCCAGGGTGAAGTAGACGCCGGGCTGGTTCATGACGCTTCGCGACAATCCGCCAGCATCGGGCGATGGCCCGGGCTCGGAAGCGCAGAAATTGGTCAGGAACGCATCCAATGTCGGAACCTGGGGGGCGCTCGACCCCTGGCCGAACACCATCCCGTCGTGGTTGCCGGGAATGGCGAAGATCGGCCGGTCATATTCGCGGAAGGGTTCATAGAATTGATCGTAGTAGTATTGAGCCTCGCCGAAATTGTAGATGACGTCGCCGAGGTGGAAGAAGAAGGCGGGTCCGGCAAGTTCGGGCGCTTGCGTGTCCCTCACCATCGCATCGGCCACCGCGGTCTCGTGACCGATAGCGGTCGCTGCAGTCTGTGCTCTGTTGACCTTGGCCGCACCGGTATCGCCGACGGCATGAAACGAAATCTTCCCGGCATTCTCGATCGCGGTTACGATCTCAGGTGGGAGAAAATCCGCAAGATTGACTGGTTGGTTGTTGCGGCGGCGAGGGATCGGCTGGACCTGATTCTTGTGCGCCAGAAAGTATGGCGAGCTATAGTAGGCGCTGCTGGTATTGTTCTCGCTGAACTTCGTCGCATCCGGCCCCGGTTTCGGGTCCGCATAGAGCCGGCCGTTCGGTCCGACGATATTCGTTGCCATCGTCCTCTCCTCCCGCGGCTGTGTCAAAGCTCACCACGACTTCTGATCCAGATGAGCTTACGGTTTACGGCCAACCAAGCTAAGCGAGACATTTCGGCCTCGACTATGGCACAACCCGAGCGTGTCTTCCAGTCCTTTAAAAACCGATGATCCGCCGGACGGTTCGCGTGCAAGCCGATCATCGCGGCGGAAAGCGTCCGCGAATCAACCGAGGTGGCGCGACACCGAGTCCGTCACTGCTCGAAGACGGCGCGACAGGCCTCGCTAAGGTTGCCTTTCTGCCGACGCAGGCAAGCCGTGATCGCCCGGACGTTGGGAATTTCGCCGGCGCACAGGCGGTAGACGTCTGGTGTGCATGCCCTTTTCTGCTCGGGGGTCGCAATATCGGCGAACGCAGAACCTTGGGTGACCAGCGAGAGAAACAATGCAAGCGTCAAGGTGGTCCAGATGCACGCCGCCGAAGCCCAATTTCCAGTCGAATTCGTGCCCATGACGAGGTCCTCCAGGCTATGCGGGCGCTCTCACTGCGCCGCCGATGTCAAACAGGCGAATTACGCAAGAAATCCGTTGCGATATGTGACTTTGCTCACATTAGAACGCGCCTCAGCGCGTGCGTGAGTTAACCGCCCGGCAACCATGCCAACCGCGGCTGCCGGATCGGTAAGATTTGAGGTATCCGCTCAACCTCAGAACAACGGTCTTTTGACACCCTGCGCGCTCCAAGTTGGAGAGTGCGATGAGCGAGGCCGAGTTCGAACGATTGCTGGACGCCGTGCGAGAGGCGATTGCGCCCACTCCGCAAGAGGATTTCTTGGACCGCTTGCCGGTGCCGGAGCAACCGTCGAAGGCTGCCAACGACAACGCGCTGGCCTGGCCGCTGCTGCCCTTCCCCGAGGGCTGGTACGCAGCTTGCTAATCGAGGCGCCGCGCCTTTAACGCCAGATGTTTAAGAACATCAGTCGGGACGTCCAATCGGGTCGCACCTCAAGGCGTTTTCCCAAGACGGACAGTATTGATCGGGGTCACAAGCAGAAGTGAACCGCTTTAAACGGTTTTGCTTGCGCCGATCGCACGGCGCCGGTGTATGCTTGGTGATGGGCGGCGGAATCAATTTTCTTTTAGGAAACAAATGCGGGACTCGCGCCGATACTTGATCGCGACGAGAACCACAGGGAGGAACGCATGACGACATTCAGACTGATTGGCGCTGCCGCAGTCGTTTTTTGCGTGTTGGCGGGGCCCGCATTGGCCCGGCCCATAGGCCACCCCGGCCAGAGCATCTTTTGCGCGACCAGAGAGCCAGGAAATCCCCACAGCAAGTATTGCGATTACATAGCCTGGAGCAAATGGCGGCAGCGCGGTGCTTGGGACGCCTCGCTCGACGATGCTTGCCACTTCAATCCAGGCTTCGTACCGGGCGAATGCGCCTTTAATGGGCGGGGCCAGGTTTTGTTTGGCGCGCACCCGTAAGGTGACCGTCTGCGCCGCTTGCATCTCATCGAGGCGATAGGACACGGAACCCTGCGCGGCAGACCGGGTTCCGCGGAGCGAAAAGCGAATAGGCTAAGGAAAATCAGGGGCTTCAAGATGGAGGCCACGACCAGAATTGAACTGGTGTAAACGGTTTTGCAGACCGCTGCGTAACCACTCCGCCACGTGGCCTCATGGGCCGAACTCATATACGCCCCGTCGGACATAGGCAACCAAGGCCCTTGGCCGCATTTTTCCGGCGCGATCGCCGGGGTCACTTTACACAAAATGGCTTCAAGCCCGCCGACGGCGGCGGAAATCCCGCCTTGGCCGCGGCTTCGGCGCCGCCTGAGGTTGCTCGTTTTGGTATTGCCTGTATTTCGTCAGCATCCGCTCGAAACTCGCATGCATCGCCTCGGCAATTTCAGGCCGCTTTTCGAGACGGGAAAGCAACATCGCCGCTGCCTCGATCGTGGACAGACCATCTCGGCGCGGCTCACGGCGCAATTTGCCGTAGCGCGACGGGAGCAACGGACCCAGAATCACCCGCTGGCATTTCAGCATCCAAGCGTTGCGCCACCACAGCGCTTTGGCCTGGCTCCATGTGCCATCGAGCAGCACAATCCCTTCGACGTCCTTGAGAATGGCGCGCTGATCGTCCTCGATCTCTCCCTTGCGGTTGATGGCGACGATGTCGCTCTGAGTACCGAGATCGGCCACTTTCGCGGACCCGAGATAAAGCACCGCCCAGCGCGAGGGATCGGCGACCGGCCGCCCCAGCGCCTTCGACAGGCTGGGCCAAGACAATCCGATCTTGAGCACGGCATTTGCGAGATGCATCGCAGTCAGCCGCGCCGTTCCCAGCGCCCGGTCCTGCTCCTGCGGATGCTGCAGAATCAGCACCGAAATACGGTTGTCGATTGGAGCGATGTCGTCGCAAACACACAAAGGCACCGGCTTGTGGCAACGCGGGCAATCGGGAGCCGCCGCCGTCGCGGCGGTGCCGGTGTCCGCCTCTGACTGTCTTGACATCCGACCGCTATACGCCGCACCGCCATGCGCTTCAACAATTTCGGGCAGTCGCCGAGTTGGGTCAGCGAGCGTCGCGCGCCAGTGTCCCTGGTGAAACTTCCTCTGCACGGTCCCGTAGCTGCCATACCAGCAAACGGGGGACGGAATGCGTGTAGCGGTGATCGGAACGGGAATTGCCGGCAACGCCGCTGCATGGTCCTTGTCAAAACGTTATCCGGTAACCGTCTATGATCGCGAGATCAGGCCCGGCGGTCACAGCCACACCGTAACCGTCGACTATGACGGAACGCCGATTGCCGTTGATGTCGGCTTCATCGTCTATAATGAACTCAACTACCCCGACCTCACGGCGCTGTTCGCTCATTTAGGCGTCGAGACGGTGGCAAGCTGCATGAGCTTTGCCGTCACGGCGGATGGCGGCCGCTTCGAGTGGAAGGGTGGCGGCAACAACTGGCGGGAGACCGCCGCCGGGCTTTTTGCGCAGCTGAGAAACCTGCTTTCGCCGTCGTATCTTTGGATGCTTCGCGACATCCTTACGTTCAACAGACAAAGCGTCGAAGACTACGCTGCCGGCCTGTTGGCGGGATTGAGTCTGGGTGAGTATTTTCGTCATCGCAAATTCGCGCCACGACTGCTGACGGATTACCTTGCCCCAATGGGCGCCGCCATCTGGTCCGCACCGGCCGACGAAATGCTGGACTTTCCCGCCGAAAACTTCGTGGCGTTCTTCAGTAACCATCGTTTGCTCCAATATGACCGCCCGGTTTGGCGAACCGTCAAAGGCGGCAGCCGAAACTACGTGGAAAAACTGACCGCTTCATTTCGTAACCGCCTCCGGCTCGGCTGTGCCGTGACGTCGATCGAGCGAAAAGCGCATGGTGTCGTGGTCAACGACAGTCACGGCGGCAGCGAAACTTACGATCATGTCGTCATCGCCGCGCACAGCGATCAGGCGCTCGCGATGCTGTCCGACCCCGACGATCGGGAACGCTCGATTCTTGGTGCCATAGGTTACGCGCCCAATACGGTTTACCTGCACCGCGACGCAAGATTGATGCCCAGGCGCAGGCGAGCCTGGGCATCATGGAATTTTCTGCGCTGGCAGCGCGAAGGAACAGCCGAAAACGACGTGGCCGTCACCTACTGGATGAACGAACTGCAGGGAATCGAAAAGGAAAAGCCCCTGTTCGTCAGCCTTAACCCTCCCTTCGAACCGGATCTCGCCCTCACCTTCGGCAAATACATGTGCGAGCATCCGCAATACAACGCGGCCGCCTTCGCTGCCCAAAAGCGGCTGGACGAAATTCAGGGACGGCGTCACACTTGGTTTTGCGGCGCCTGGACCGGTTACGGATTCCATGAGGACGGATTGGGGTCCGCTCTCGCCGTTGCCCAAGCGCTGGGCGCCACCGTGCCGTGGCGCGAACCCCCGCCTGAACTTGCGGAAGCCGCGGAATAGCCATGCCGGATCAGAACGCCACCGCCGCCGTGCAAGACGTCGAGGCCGATGCCGCGGCGCTATATTTTGGCGAAGTCATGCATGCCCGCCTCAAGCCGGTGGGACACCGATTCCATTACCGCGTGATGAGCTTGCTGATCGATCTCGATCGACTCGATGCCGCCGACCGCCAATCGCGATTGTTCGGTGTGAACAGACCCGCGCTCTATAGCTTCCACGAGGCCGACCACGGAGATCGGGATGGCTCACCCTTGCGCGTTTATGCAGGGCGGCGCGCAAGGGAGCTCGACGTCGACCTGACCGGCGGGCGCGTGTTGCTGCTGTGCTATCCACGGTTGCTTGGCTACACGTTCAATCCGTTGTCGGTTTATTTCTGCTATCGCGCCGACGGGCAACTGGCCCTTTTGATCTATGAGGTTCGCAACACCTTCGGCTATATCCACGCCTATGCGCTTGCGGTGCATGCGGACGAGATCAGCGATGCCGGCGTCCGGCAACAGCAGGACAAGTTGTTCTACGTCTCGCCCTTCGTCGAGATGGCCATGCGCTATCATTTCCGGGTGTTTCCGCCGGGCAGTACCGTGAAGCTGCGCATCCTTGAGACCGACCGCGAGGGTCCGCTGCTCGCTGCAACCTTCAATGGACATCGGCGCGCCCTCAACACCATGGGGTTGCTGCATTCCTTCTTCGCCCTGCCCCTCGTTACCGTGAAAATCATCGCCGCCATTCATTGGGAGGCGCTGCGGCTTTGGCTCAAGGGAGTGCGGCTGGTGCCGCGCGAGAAAGAAGCCGCCGATAGTAGCTTGGCGATTGGCAACAGCCGCGATTATACTTCGCAGGTGTTGTCTGCCCGCGGCAGAAGGTGAAGCCAGGTCGATTGACCATGCCCGCAGTGCTTTCGATCACGTCCGAAACAGTGGACGCTCTCCTTCCGGAGCTGCCCCGCATGGTCCGGTTGGCGCTGGGCTTTGGCTCGAAGCTGCGGCACGGCGCACTCGAGGTGACCTTGCCGGACGGCCGCACGGTGAGACTTGGCGACAACGGACCGGGTCCGACCGCCGCCATGACCGTCTATAACTATGGATTCGCCTCAAGGCTGCTGCGTAGCGGCGACATCGGAATCGCCGAGGCCTATCTGCGAGGCGAATGGGATACCCCCGATCTCACCCAATTCCTCTATCTGTTCTGCGTCAATCAGGACTGGATGAAGACCAACTTCATCGGCAAGCCGCTGGTGCGCACCGTTCAGGTCATCCGCCATTGGTTCAACCGCAACACAAGGCGGCAAGCGCGGCTTAACATCTACAGGCATTACGATATCGGCAACGCCTTTTATTCGGCCTGGCTCGATCCGAGCATGACATACTCATCGGCCCTGTTCGAGGAAGGCACGGCGGATCTGGCCGCGGCGCAAAACAACAAGTATCGCCGGCTTGCCGAAGCGATCGATTTGCGGCCTGGCCAGAAGCTCTTGGAGATCGGGTGCGGCTGGGGCGGCTTTGCCGAATACGCCGCCAAGACCTTTGGCGCGAAGGTGGTCGGACTCACTATCAGCAGGGAACAGCGCGACTTCGCGCAAGCGCGAATCCAGGCGGCCGGACTCAACGACCAAGTGGAGATCCGGCTTCAGGACTATCGCGACGAGCGCGACCAGTATGATCGAATCGCGTCGATCGAAATGATCGAGGCGGTGGGAGAGGAGTTCTGGCCCACATATTTTTCGCAACTCCGCGACCGGCTCTTGCCCGGCGGCCTCGCCGGCATCCAGGCAATCACCATCCAGGATAGTTTGTTCCAGACCTATCGTCGCGAAGTCGATTTCATCCAGCGTTATGTTTTTCCCGGCGGAATGCTGCCCTCGCCCGAGATACTCAAATCGCTGGGCGAGCGGTTCGGCGTTCCCGTTATTCGCGAGCGCATTTTTGGGCAAGATTATGCCAAGACGCTTGCGACGTGGCGAAATAACTTCCGCGCCGCGTGGCCGAACCTGATGCCGCTCGGCTTCGACGACCGCTTCCGGCGGCTGTGGGAGTACTACCTCGCTTATTGCGAAGCCGGCTTTCTCTCGGGAAACATCGACGTGCGCCAGGTGGTGTTCGCGAAATCAGCATAGCTTGCATCGCACAATCAGCCCGAAAAGCTGCTTCCACTTTTGCTGATCACGCGCGCATAATCCGCCAAAGTGTGAGCGGTTTGGCGAAATGATCATGCGCTCTTAATTAATTAGAGCGTGATCGGACGCAAAACCGGCTTCCACTTTTGCCGATCACGCTTTAGGCTCGTTGCCGAATTGGCAACGACCAGCAAGATTCCCTGCATATGAACACCAATAACGACGTCGTCCAAGCGATCGGCAACACGCCCCTTATCAAGCTGACGCGTGCCTCCGAGCAAACCGGCTGCACTATTCTAGGCAAGGCCGAGTTCATGAATCCGGGCCAATCGGTCAAGGACCGCGCCGGCAAGTGGATGATCCTCGAAGCCGAGAAGCGCGGCGACCTTAAGCCCGGCGGTCTCGTGGTGGAAGCAACCGCGGGCAACACCGGGATCGGTCTTGCAGTGGTGGCGGCCGCGCGCGGTTACCGGACTTTGATCGTTATTCCGGAAACCCAAAGCCAGGAGAAGAAAGATATGCTGCGGCTTTGTGGCGCCGAATTGGTCGAGGTGCCGGCGTTGCCCTATGCCAACCCGAACAATTACCAGCACGTCGGAAGAAGGTTGGCCGACCGGCTGCGCAAGAGCGAGCCGAATGGTGTGTTGTTTGCGGATCAGTGGAACAATCTGGACAACTCCAAGGCGCACTACGAGTCGACCGGCCCGGAAATCTGGCAACAGACCGACGGCAAGATCGACGGCTTTATTTGCTCGGTCGGAACAGGCGGCACGCTGGCGGGGACGAGCATGTTCCTGAAGCAGAAGAACAAGGACGTCGTGATCGGCTGCGCCGACCCGCATGGGGCGGCGATGTATGAGCTGTTCAAACACGGCGAAGCCAAATCAACCCCGGGCGGATCGATCACCGAGGGTATCGGGCTTGGTCGCGTGACGGCTATTATCAAGCAGGCCAGGGTTGACGAGGCCTATCTGATTCCGGACGAGGAAGCCGTGCCCATCATTTACGAACTGCTCGAGCATGAAGGCCTTTGCCTTGGTGGCTCGACGGGCATCAACGTGGCCGGCGCGATCCGGCTCGCCAGGCAGCTAGGCCCCGGCAAGACGATCGTGACCGTGCTGTGCGATTCCGGAAACCGCTACCAATCAAAGCTGTTCAATCCGGATTTCATGCGCTCGAAAAACCTGCCCGTGCCGCAATGGCTGGAAAGGCACAGCAAGATCGACGTGCCGTTCGAGAAGGTGTGATTGATCACCGCAATATCTGGCTGAGGAACAGCTTGGTCCGCGCGTGCTGCGGATTGGCAAAGAAATTTGCCGGCGTATTCGACTCGATGATTTGGCCGGCATCCATGAAGATGACGCGGTCGGCGACTTCCCTGGCAAATCCCATTTCATGCGTCACGACGAGCATGGTCATCCCCTCGTTGGCGAGGTCGACCATTGTGTCGAGCACTTCCTTGACCATTTCGGGATCGAGCGCCGATGTCGCCTCGTCGAACAGCATCACCTTCGGATTCATCGTCAGCGCGCGTGCAATGGCGACGCGCTGCTGCTGGCCGCCCGACAACTGGCCCGGGTATTTGCTGGCCTGCTGCGGAATCTTCACCCGATCCAGATATTTCATCGCCGCGGCTTCCGCGTCTTTCTTCGGGATATTGCGCACCCAGATCGGCGCCAGCGTGCAATTCTCCAGCACCGTCAAATGCGGAAAGAGGTTGAAGCTCTGGAACACCATGCCCACTTCGCGCCGGACTTCGTCGACCCGACGCAAATTCGGGCCGAGCTCGATGCCGTCCACGACGATCCGGCCCTCCTGAAACTCCTCCAGCGCGTTGATGCAGCGGATCAGCGTCGATTTTCCGGAGCCCGAGGGGCCGCAGATCACGATGCGCTCGCCTTTGGCGACATCGATGTCGATGTCGCGAAGCACGTGAAAATCGCCAAACCACTTGTTGAGGTCGGCGATGCTGACAATCAGGTTTGCGGTCATGTTGGTTTACTCAAGCTACGACTGTGCGTTCAACCTGTTCTCGACGAACAACGAATAGCGGGACATTCCAAAGCAGAAAGTGAAATAGATCATTCCAGTGAAGGCGAAGCCGGTAAACAGCGTGGTCGGCGTCGCCCAGACCGGATCGGAAAAGGATGCCCGGAGTTGCCCGAGCAGATCGAACAGCGCGACGATCGAGACCAGCGAGGTATCCTTGAACAGCCCGATGAAGCTGTTGACGAGGCCGGGTATGACATGGCGGAGCGCTTGCGGCAGCACGATCAACCCGGTTGTCTTCCACCAGGATAGACCAAGCGCGCTTGCCGCCTCGGCCTGCCCGCGTGGGATCGCCTGCAACCCGCCGCGAACGACCTCGGCCTGGTAAGCCCCGTCGAACAACGCAATCCCTATCAACACGCGCATCAGCCCGTCAACGTTGAATCCGGTTGGAACGAATAATGGCAGCATGTACGTCGCAAAAAACAGCACGGTGATCAGCGGCACGCCGCGCCACAACTCGATGAAGGTCGTTGAAAATATCCGGATCAGCGGGATGGTCGAGCGGCGGCCGAGCGCCAGCGCAATGCCGACCGGCATCGACGCGACAATGCCCGTGACCGATACCACAAGCGTCACCAGGAGACCGCCCCAGAGCCGCGTATCGACCACCGGCAATCCGCCACGGTCGACGCCCATCATTGCGATGACAATCGCAAGGCCGCCAAAGGTCGCAACGCTCGTGATCAGGGGACGCCAGCCGGAGCGCGTGCCGCCGCTCAGCCCGAACGAGCCGAGCGATACCGCCGCGGCCGTAAAGGCAAAATCTATCCAGACCGCATGACCGGAGGCCTGGATTTGATCGCGCAGCCACGTCAATGGCGCGATCAGATAGTGGAGAGCCACGCCGAGCTTGATGATGAGCCATCCCAACAACGTCAGCAACGAGCCGGCGATGGCAATCTTTTCGCTCAGTGAGGCGCCCGCGCGAAACAAGGCCGAACCCGCCCCGGCGACGCTGCTGGCGAATCCCGACATCAGGCTGGCCGTCCAACTCACGGCGAAACCGTCAAGTCCACCGCCGTGCAGCAGGAAGAAAGCGACCGCCGGAAACGCCAGAAAGAACAGACCAGCGCTGACGCCCTTGGCCGGAAGCCGCGGAATCAGCAGCGGCAGCAATAGAAGCGCCGCGAGGAAATAGGTCAAATTGACCCGCCACCGCTCCGGCTCGGGATAGAAGCCATAAACGAATTGGCTGAACTTCGCCTGAATGAATGGCCAGCAGGCGCCGACGGGATGTCCGGCATTTTCAGCAAGACAAGCCGTTCGATCCGCGCCGCTCCAGACGGCATCGACGAGCAGGAATTTTACCGAGGGAACGATGGTGAACCACAAGAGCAACGCGCTAGCGATTGTGATCAGGATGTTGGTCGACGAGTTGAAAAGGCGCGTGCGCATGAAGCCGACAAAGCCGGTGGTCTTTAGCGGCGCGCGGCGCTCCGGAACCAGGTCGTGACGGACGAAGGCGGTCGCCGCAATTTCGTTCATGCGCCAAGGCTCCGTTGGAGCCGCCAGCCATAGAAGTTCATGATCGCGCTCGTCACCAGCGAGATCAGGAGGTAGACGCCCATGGTAATGCCGATGATTTCGATGGCCTGCCCGGTCTGGCTCAGCGTCGTGCCGGCAAAGACCGAAACCAGGTCGGGATAACCGATCGCCACCGCAAGCGACGAATTCTTGGTCAGGTTGAGATACTGGCTAGTGAGCGGCGGCAGGATGACGCGCAACGCCTGCGGGATCACGATCAGCCGCAACACCGCGCCTCGCTGCAGCCCGAGCGTGAAACCGGCCTCCATCTGCCCCCTGTGGACGGCAAGAATACCGGCGCGCACGATTTCCGCGATGAAGGCCGCGGTGTAGGTCGAAAGCGCGAGCGTCAGCGCCACGAATTCGGGAATGACGCGTGCGCCGCCGGCAAAATTGAAGCCTCTGAGAACCGGCACTTCGAACGAAACCGGGGCGCCAAAGATCAAGGCGGTTACCAACGGCAGGCCAATCAGCAAACCCAGTACGTAAGGCCATACCCTGATCATCCTGCCGTGTTGGTAAAGTTGCCAACGCGCGTATCGCCATAACGCCACGGAGGCAACGATTGCAACGAGGAGGACCAATGCAAACGGATCGAATCCGGCCTCGCCGATCGGCTTTGGAACGATGAGGCCGCGATTGCTCAGAAAGAGGCTGCCAAACAGCGCGATGCTCTGT
Source organism: Bradyrhizobium sp. (assembly GCA_035308285.1). GTDB lineage: Bacteria > Pseudomonadota > Alphaproteobacteria > Rhizobiales > Xanthobacteraceae > Bradyrhizobium. The sequence goes on from DATGGY010000122.1 coordinate 11,860, forward strand.
CTGGGATTGGGGAGGGTCGCGAGCACTGCGAGATACCAGAACAGGATCTGGAACAAGAGCGGCAGATTGCGCACCACTTCGACATAGGCGCCCGAGATCCGTGCCAACAACCAGTTCGGCGACAGCCGCCCGAGCGCGACAAGAAAGCCGATCAGGGTGGCAAAGAAAATGCCGATGATGGAAACCAATAGCGTGTTGAGCAGACCGACCAGGAATACCCGCGTGTAGCTATCCGAACCCGAATACGGAATAAGGCTCTGGTTGACGTCAAATCCGGCGGTATTTACCAGAAAGTCGAAACCCGAAGTGATCCGCTGCGCCTTCAAATTCTCGCTGGCGTTGGAAACGATCTCGTAGGAAATCCAGCCGAGCACGGCTGCAAATACAAGCTGGACGACGAAACCGCCCCACCCCGCCCGGCCGCCGAGCGCGCGCTGCAGCCTGCTCAGGAACTGCGACGGAGGCTTTCGGGGCTCACCGGTCATCGCGAGCGCTGCCCGCAATCAGCGGATCGGCGGCGCGTACTGGATTCCACCCTTGTTCCAGAGCTGATTTAGTCCGCGGGCGATCCCAAGTTTCGACCCCGCCCCCACATTGCGATCAAAGGTTTCTCCGTAATTGCCAACGCCCTTGATGATCCTTATCACCCAATCCTTGGTCAGCCCAAGCTGCTCTCCGAGATTGCCGTCACCACCCAACACACGCTTAAGCTCGGGTTTGTCGGATTTCGCCATCTCATCGACGTTCTTTTGGGTGATGCCGAGTTCCTCGGCGTCAACCATCGCAAACAGCACCCATTTGACGAGGTCGAACCATTGATCGTCGCCATGGCGCACCATGGGGCCCAGCGGTTCCTTGGAGATCACTTCCGGAAGCACGGCGTGATCGGCAGGATTTGCAAGCTTCAAACGCTCGGCGTAGAGCCCCGACACGTCTGTGGTGAAAACGTCGCAGCGTCCGGACTCGTAGGCCTTCACCGTCTCATCGGCGGTGCCGAACGCGATCACTTCGTACTTCATGTTGTTGCCCTTGAAGTAGTCGGCGAGATTTTGTTCGGTGGTCGTGCCGGTCTGCACGCAGACCGAGGCGCTGTTCAATTCGAGCGCGGAATTCACCTTGAGTGATTTTTTCACCATAAAACCCTGACCATCGTAGTAGGTCACGCCGGTAAAATTGGCGCCGAGCGAGGTATCGCGGGACAGCGTCCAGGTGGTGTTGCGGGAGAGAAGATCGATTTCGCCGGATTGCAGCGCCGTGAAACGATCCTTGGCCGACAGCGGCACGAACTTGACCTTGGTCGGATCGTTGAAGATCGCCGCCGAGATTGCGCGGCAAACGTCGACGTCGAGCCCGGTCCAGTTGCCCTTGTCGTCGGGCGACGAAAAGCCCGGCAACCCCTGGCTCACGCCGCAGGACAGCATTCCACGGTCCTTGACCGTCTTGAGCGTCTGCGCGGTCGCAGCGGGAATCGAAAAACCGGCGGCAAGAGCAAGGATAACGGCGAGGGATACGCTTTTCATGACGAAGCCTTTCGAGTGACGTCCGGGAACGTGTGCCTGTCATCGCGCGCGCCGAGGGGCCAATCCAATGATCCACCGCTGCAAATGCCGGACCAAATGGGCAGGTTGCCCAATCGTTCGGCTCAGCCATGAATCGATGGTCGCGCAGCCCCTCAACAGCAGCGACGAATTCGTTGCCGCATCACAGAACGACTGGAGGGCCGGGTCAAGGGGTTGACGTCCGACTTACCAGTCCTGCTATTAACCACCCCAACCGCCCCTTTGAGCTTCAGCGGACTCTTGCAAAGCGTGGCGGCCCGACCAACCATCAGCGGCGGCAGAACAACATGAACTCTCCAGAGGACGACCGGCGAACCTCGCCGCTGAAGGCGGAAACAGCGCTGGTGACCGCCGGACGCGACACCAAGGCGCAAAAGGGGTTCGTCAACCCTCCGGTCGTCCATGGTTCCACCGTGCTCTATCCGGCCGCCGACGACCTCCGTACCCATCGCGGTGAGTTCCAATATGGCCGCCACGGCACGCCGACGACCAAGGCGCTGCAGGAGACGCTGATGGCGCTGGAGGGCCCGCAATGCACGGGCGTCGGAATCGCGCCCTCGGGCCTTTCGGCGATTACCACGACCTTGCTCGCGACGCTGAAGTCGGGTGATCATCTTCTGGTCTGTGACAACGTCTACCGGCCCTCGCGCAATTTCTGCAACGGCATGCTTGCCCGTTGTGGCGTCGAAACCACCTATTTCGATCCTTTGATCGGCAGCGGCATCGCCGAATTGTTCAAGCCCAACACAAAGGCGGTGCTCGTCGAGGCCCCCGGCTCGCAGTCCTTCGAAATGCCGGACATTCCGGCGATCGCATCGATCGCGCACGCTCATGGCGCGATCGTGATCGATGACAACACCTGGGCGACGCCGCTGTTTCACCGCTCGCTGGACCAAGGCGTCGATATCAGCATACAGGCCGCTACAAAGTATATCGGCGGGCATTCCGACATCATGTTCGGAACGATTTCGGCGAATGCCAGGACCTGGCCGACGATTATCGACTCGATCCGGCAACTCGGCATTTGCGCCGGCCCAGACGACGTGTTCCTCGCGATCCGCGGGCTGCGAACGCTTTCGGTGCGGCTTGCCCAGCACTACCGATCGGGATTGGAGATGGCGCGATGGCTCGCGGGCCGGCCGGAAGTCGCCACAGTGTTGCACCCGGCGCTCGAGAGCGATCCCGGCCATTCGATCTGGAAGCGGGACTTTACCGGCGCGTCGGGCCTGTTCAGCATTGTCCTCAAACCAGCGCCGCAGAAATCGGTCGACGCCCTGCTCAACACCGTCAAATTATTCGGCATGGGCTATTCGTGGGGCGGCTTCGAAAGCCTCATCATCCCGTTCGACTGCGCGAACTATCGCACCGCCACCACATGGGCGCCGGGCGGTCCAACCTTGAGGCTCCATATCGGGCTTGAGAATGTCGAAGACCTCAAGGCCGATCTGGCACGCGGGTTTGAGGCGTTCAATGCGACGTAGTGCCCTTTGAAGGCGACGCTTTCGCGACGCCTCACCGTGCTTTTTTGCCGCCGACAGGGACGGCCTGCGACGCTGCCGGACGGCTTCCTATCGAGCCGGACGCCAGCGTCGCCCGGATGCTTTATTTTGCCAGCGGATCGGGCCGTATCTGGATGTGGACGGCGCGCGGTTTCGAACCCTTGCCGCCCTCCATCAACCACGGCACGCGGTCGCCGCTGGTGCTCCACAGTCCCCGCCCCTTCCAGCCCGCATTCGGATCGTCGATGCGCGCATCGAGGCCCTTGGCGAAGAAGCCGATCGGATAGGGAATCCGCAGCATCACCATCTGCCCGTCCTTGAAGGCGACAAAGCCGTCGTTGAGATTGGCGGTCGAGATCGGGATGTTCTCGCCAAGGCCCACCGCATTGTGCTGGTCGACCCAGGTCCAATAGCTTGCTTCCGCGCTTGTGCTTTCAAAACCCTCAAAGCCGGGCCCCGGATATTTGTGGAAGGTAAAACCCTCCGGGCAGTGGTTACCGGTCGCATTCGGCCCGTTGAGCGGGTTCTTGCATTTGCGGCGGTCGAAACTGATGAGGGTTCCGTTGGAGCCGGAGCCCCAGAGGAGGCCGTTCTTGTCGATGTCTCCGCCGCGAAGCCCGATGCCCTCCTTCGGAATTGCATAGAACTCCGACAGCTTGGTTTTGGGATCGAAGCGCATGAAGCCGGGAGTGCCGGCGAATATGTTCTGGGCATACCAGATCGAGCCGTCGGTCGGATGCGGCATCACCGCATAGGGGCCCGATCCTGCAATCCTCATATCCTTGTCGGCTTGCGCAGGCGCACCGGGCTCGGTGTATTCGTCGAGCTTGCCGTTGCCATTGGTATCGAGCACGAACGGCGCCCAGCCCTGGGCTTTGGCGGCGTCGCCGGTTTCGTCCCACACCTTGGTGTTGACCCAGCCCGCGACGGGACCGGTCCCGGAGAACCACACCGTGTTGTCGGCGTCGTAACCGAACTGCGGGTGATGGGTGCTAAAGCAGGTGTCGATGAAGCTGTACTTCATGGTCTTGGGATCGAGCATCGACACCTGCCGTCCCGAACGTGCAAGCGGAAATGCCTTCGCCGAGGCAAGGTCGGAGCCCTTCTTGCAGAAGTCCGGATTTTCGATGCCGCGGACGGCGGCGGCGAACCAAACCCGGCCCTTGCCGTCGAACATGCCGTTATGGTTGTTCGCCTTCTGGCTCCAGATCTTCTCCTCACCCCAATAGGCCGAAGCGCCGATCGGCTTCAGCGTCGCATTGGGATGCAGCGGCGGCCCCAACATTTCCAGCATGTTTGGATCGGCGACCGGCATTTTGAAGAACGTCACTGTGCTCGTTTTCGGATCGAGGATCGGCATGTTGTCGGAGGAGTATTCGTTCGAACCGTACAGCGGACCGTAAGCGTTGACGGTCGGGTTGCGCCGGTCCGTGGAAATCAGATCGTGGACGAAGTGCTTCTCGGTGGCCCACTCCCATGACGAGATCACAACGTTGCGCTCGATGCCGGACGGCCGCGGCGGCCTTGCCTTGGGCAATTCGCCCTTCGCGATCCGGTCTGTCCAGTCGCCGAAATATTTGAACGGTACGCTGCCGAGTTCGCCGGCAAGGCGGTTGATCATCCACTCGCCGGTTTGACCCGAGGAGACGCGGCGCATCCAGGCCTCTTCGCCCGACTTGAAGGTGCCGAACGCAGCCGGAATCGTGCGCGTGGATTCCTGGCCGAGTTGATGGCAACCGACGCAGTCGACATTGTTCATGCGTTGGCGCCAAATCTCCTGGGTAATTCCCTTCGGGATATCCGTGGTCCCGCCAAAATCCTTGGCCGGCGGAATCTTCAGCAGCGAAAACCAGTAGATCGCCGGATAATAATGGGCGGCGGAGGCTTCGTCGGGCGCCGGCACCGCCGTCAGGTTGAGGAGCTGGCCGGTCTTGGTGCGCAATTTGGGGGAATCGACGAGACCATAGCCGCGAACCCATATCTCGTAGTTCACGTTCGGCGGCAGATCGGGGATCACGAAACGCCCCTGGTCGTCGGTGACGACGATCTTGGCAAACTTCGTCGGCAGTTCGGTTGTCTCCGCAATTACCCAGACGCCGGCTTCCGGTCCCGATGGACCGCGCACGACACCGCCGATGTCATCATTGTCGATCGCAACCGCCGCCTGCTGGGCGCCGGCCGGCACTGACATCGCGGCGAGGCCAGCGGCCGCAACAATCGCCACAACGAGGTTGAAATACCCAATGATTGAATTTTTTTGTTTCATGTCGCTCCCCATGACAGTCCGGGCTTGACGCCCGTTGTTGTGCGTAAACCTACACGAACCCGGAGCTAATGCCAGAGCCTGCCGGTTGCCCGAAAACCGCGCAACGCCCTCCCGATCAGTTTCCGGCTGACACCTGCTGGCGGTGCATGGCAATGAAGTAAAGATTGCGAAGATAGACCACCAGACCGAGCGCCTGACCCGCGATGAACACGGGGTCTCGTCGGTAGAGCGCATAGACCAGCAACAATGTCCCGCCACCGACGGAAAAGAACCAGAACGCCACCGGAATCACGCTTCTGCGCGCGCGCTCCGAGGCGATCCACTGCACGACGAAGCGCATTGTGAAAAAACCCTGCGCCACAAAGCCGAGAGCGACCCAACCGTCGAACTTGATGATGAAGACGTCGTTCAGGTAGCTGAGCAGGTTGTGAAACAGCTCGGTCATAGGGTCACCTCAGTGGCAACAGGTGTCGGTTTCTTGCGGCGGATCAGCCACCATACGCCTGCGAGATCCAGGATTCCGATCCATAGCCGATCGAAGAAACCGTAGTTTGACACGCCGGAATGCCTCGGCCGGTCGATGACGTCTACGTAAGCGATCTCGTAGCCTTCGCGGCGCACGAGCGCGGGCAGGAAGCGATGTAGACCGTCGAAATACGGCAGCGCCAGGAACACCTCGCGCCTAAATGCCTTCAAGCCGCAACCGGTGTCGCGGGTACCATCGTGCAGGATCGCGTTGCGCACTATGTTGGCGACGCGCGACTGGATTTTCTTGAATCCGGTGGCCTTGCGCCCGACTCTTTGACCAGCGGCAAGCCCGATGCGCTCGCCACCCTCCTCGATCGCCGCTATCAAACCTGGCAGGAAGGTTGGATTGTTCTGCCCGTCGCCATCGAGGGTTGCCACGATGGCCCCCCGCGCCGCGCGCACACCGCTGCGCACCGCGGCCGATTGGCCCGCTGACGTCGCGTGACGTATCTCACGCAGATTGCGCTGCTGCTTCATGACGCCAGCAATCCGCTCCGCGGTCGCGTCCGTCGAACCGTCATCGACATAGATGATTTCATAGCGCCAGCGACCGTCGAGGGCGGCGGCAATTTCGGCGATCAAGGGCGCTACATTATCGGCCTCGTTGCGCACGGGAACCACGATGGAAATGGCCGTTTCGGCTGTGTCAGAAGAGGACAAATCCACACTCACCGTTAAAGTGGCCCGCTGCCGGTCCAGCTTGCGTCCGGCGCCCGCTTATTATGGTTCCGACGCCCCATGGGCAACCCTTTTGACGCGCGCCTGGGCCATCGGCGTGAACGCGCCGTCGCGGCCGATGGCAAACTCCAGGCCGCGTACCGCAAACCAGTACCGCACGAACATGGCGCCGACCACGCCGATCAGGGCGCCGGCCGCGACGTCGCTCGGGTGATGGGCCAAAAGCACGAGGCGGGTGAACGCGATCACGAGGGCGTAGGCGATCATCACGCCCCGCATCCGTGGCCAGACCGCGCTCACCGCGAAAGCCAACGCAAAGGCTGTGACGGCGTGCGCCGAGGGGAAGCTGAAATAGGCTTCAGTTCCGGCGAAGGGCGCGAAGTTGAAGGGATTGGCCTCGCCTCCCACGAATGGGCGGCCGCGTCCGACCATCCATTTCAACATCTCGCCGGGCAGCAACGGCACCAGCACTGCGCAAAACAAGAACTGAAAGCGCAAACCAATACCCTGCAGCCGGGCGCGCGATGTGCCTCGCCGGCCCGCCGCAACTAGCGTAACGACAAGCAGCATCGCCGCCAACACCGACAGCACATAAGAATCCTTGCCGAGGTCGGTCAGAACGCGGGCGGGCCACAAGCCTGCCGCACCGCGCGGCGGCATCAGGGCGATTTCCCGCGCGTCGAATCCGACCATCAGCGCAACGATCATCACTCCCACAACAACAATCATCGGCAACGCATGTCGCGCCAATCTACGGGCGGCTTCCGCGCGTCTTGCGTGCGACGCCGGCCGCACGAGTTGGGTCATCGACATCGACACCAGGCCGAAGACCCGAACAAGGTAATTGGGGGATTCGCCGGCGCCATTCTGGGCGGACATCTTATTCGGTACCTTCGGAGCGGAAGATCGAGACCGAAATAGCTCTGCCTTGCGAAATGTTATAGCCATCGATACGGGCCGCCACATTGTAGCGCAACCCGATGGCTTCGGCGCGCTGGACAAACCCGCGCTCGGCCCGCTGCTCCACCAGCGCGAAACGGCAACTACCCTGGCCTAAGAAATCCGCAGCTCCCGATCCGTCCGTGAGCAAGGTAGAGGTGCCGGTCATGAAGACCAGGCTCGGCTCGTGAAAACCGGCGGCCGCTGCCTTTGGTCCGACGCAGGTAACGTTGCGCAGCGCACGGGCAATCTCGGCGCTGGGAAATAGCGGGGTCAGCGCCGGCACGACGACGCCATAAATGGCGACGGCCAGGAATGCCGCGGCGACCACCGCGTTCAGCAAGGAACGTTCGGCGCGATTGTCATCGTAAAGCCACCATGCGAATAGCCCGAAGATGAGCGCCGCGGCCACAAACGGCCACGCCAGGAATACCGGCTGGCGCGTCAGGCTGACCGCTCCGACGACGGCGGCGACGGAAGCGAGCGCGGGAATAACGAACCACCATGCCGCACCGCGCATCAACCAGGACCGCGACAGCAGGTGGCGCTCGAGCGCGCCGACGGTCAGGATCGCGATGGCCGGATAAAGCGGCAACACATAGTGCGGCAGCTTGGTCATCACCGCCTCGAACACGATCCAGGAGGGGACAAGCCAGGCCAACAGGAATTGCGCGCCGGGCTCTCGCCTTGCGCGCCAGACGGTGGGAACCGCCATTCCCGCCAGGGCAGCGCCGGGCCAGAACGTCACCCAGAACAGCAGCAAATAGAGTCCCGGTGGCGCGCCATGAGACTCCTGCGCCGCCAGCTTGCTCAGCATGTCTCTGCCAACCGAGTCGGCAAAGAATGCGTCGCCAGCGCGCCAAAAGATCGCGATGAACCAGGGCAATACGAGAACGAGGAGCCAGGTCAAGCCCCAAACCGGTCGCAGCCGCCAGAGCCAGATCGCCGACCTATCGACGATCGCCAAGGTTGCGACTGTCAGCGCTACAAACATCAGGATCAGCGGTCCCTTGAGCAGGACGCCGCCGGCAAGCGCGGTCCAGAAGATCGCCGGCCATGTCCATGGCGGATGAACGGGATCCTCGCCCCGCTGCCATGATAAATACACCCGCGCCAGCGCGCCCATCGCCGCGACCGTCGCGAACAGCAGCATGGCATCCGTCTTGGCGAGACGCGCCTCGGCGCCGAGTACGACGCAACTGCAAATCATCAGCGCGGCCAGAGCCGCGCCACGCCGCGTCACAAAGGCGAGTGCCGTCCAGTAGGTCAGCAGCACCGCGCCGACCGCGCCAATCAGGGATGGAACCCGGTAAACCCAGATGCGGACTTGCGCCCGCGGCAGGCCGAGCGTTGAGGCGGCCTGCACCGATGCCGCCTGCAGCCAATAGATGCCGATTGGCTTCTTGTAGCGCACTTCGTCCTGGAAGCGGATATCGATGTAATCGCCAGTCTCGACCATCTGCTTGGTCGCCTGCGCAAAACGCGCCTCGTCGCGATCGATCGCCGGGATGGTGAAGAAGCCCGGCATGAACAGCACGATGCCGCACAAAATGAGGAATAGCGTCGCGCGCAGATGGTTCGCGACCGCGAAATCGAAAACCGCTGTCAGCCCGCGGCCGGAATTCGTTTGTTTCCCAGCCTGTTGGCCCGCTCCGAAGCGCCGGGTTTGGAGGGTTTCAACCATGCTGTTCGCATACGACGAAACCGCACTGCAAACAACTCCGCAGTTCCATCTATCCAGCAGTACCCGCGCGCCCCGGCAACCCTTGCCCGGCTGCCTGGGACGCTCTAAGAGATCAGCGATCGCCCTCTCCCGCAACAAGCTGAGCAAAATGGCAATCGACGATTATGTAGGTCGCAAGCGCCGGCGCCGTTTCGCCATCGGCTTAGCGGTGATCATCCCCGCGCTCTACTTCGCGCCATACGTCACGCTTTTTTTCATCGTCTGCGGCGCGCTCGACGTCAAGCGGCATTTCAAGATCACGCCCGACATGGCCGAGAAATATTTCCTTGGCAACGGTATCCCCACCTGGCTGCTGTCGCCGATCAATCTGCTGGCCGATATGCTGTCCGCCCGCAACCTCGGTGTGTATCGGCTCGAGGACCTGCCGGAGGAGCATCGCGCGGAGATCGAAGCCTGCACAGCGGCCTTTGTCGCGAACGGCGATCTGATCAAGGCGCACGTCGCCGAAGTGCTCGGCGACAAGAAACGCGGCATGCTGACGTTCAAATGGTACGCGCAGCAGCAGGACGTCACCATCCGGATTCCCGCCTTCGAGCAGCAATATCGCTACATCAAGACCATCGCGGTATCGGTGTTCAACACGCGCGAAAGGACCTCATGGCATTTCGGGCCGCTCCGCCTGACGTTCCGGGTGCTCTGCAATCTCGACCCGATCGACAGTGACCAAGTCTTTATCAATGTCGACGACAAGACCCATTATTGGAAGCAGCAACCGCTGTTCATTTTCGACGACACGCTATTTCATCGGTCGGTGAACGATGCCGATCAGGTTCGCTACTGCCTCTTCATGGACATTGTGCGGCCAAATCACTTGCAACCGGCCTTCGACGCTGCGATCGCGGGCACGGCGCTGATCGCAGCCTCCTTCAAGAGGATCTTTTACAGGAACTGGTCGTTCATCCGCTGAGCATCGGACCGGTTCACTGCACCCGGATCACGATCGTGTCCGCAGCGCCCATGGCGTCGATGACCGTCAATCTGGCGAAGCCCAGACCCGGCGGATCGATCATGCGTTGACGGCGGCCGTCAAATTCGCCAACCGACACTCCATTGACCAGCATCGTCATCGGAAGTACGCCGCCGGCAACCTTCACCGGCATCGCGGAAAATGGCGCGCCGTCCGCGCCGGTCGCATCGATCCGCGAACCGTTAAGCGGAAATTGGATGTGCGGCGCCTGTTCTCCGTCGGTTCGGACCAGCTCGCCCAGCGGCCGATACCGTCGCAATGGCAGTGGAAGCTTGGCATTGCTTGCCAGCAGCGCCCCCTTCGGCGGCTTCGGCAAAGGAGCCGGCAATTTGCCGGTGCGCGCGAAGGCGTCGAACAGGATGGGAGCTGCGGCGGTGCGGCCGACAATGCCGGGCGCCGGCGCGCCGTCGGGACGACCGACCCAAACGCCGATGGTGATCCTCCCGTCGAAGCCGACCGACCAGGCATCGCGGTAGCCATAGCTGGTGCCGGTCTTGAAGGCGATCCGGTTATGCACACCATTCTCCGGTGGAGGCGTCCCCAGCAGGACATTTCCGACCTGCCACGCAGCCACCTGATCCAATAGCCGCAGGGAATCGCGCGCGTCGTGCAGGCCCGCGATTTCGCGCAATGGCCGTGTGTTGCCGAGTCGCGCCAACCCGGAATAAAGCTGAACCAGATCTTGAAGCGTGATGCCAACGCCGCCGAGGCCCATGGCGAGTCCCGGCGCCTCGTCCTTCGGAAGCACGAGATTGGCGCCCGCCTGCCTCAAGCGCGACGACAGACGGCTGGCGCCGACGCGATCGAGCAGCGCAATTGCCGGCACGTTCAGCGACATTTGCAGCGCCCTGCGCACCGCTACGGTGCCCTGGAAAGTCATGTCGAAATTCTCAGGCGCATAGGAGCCGAAGCGAATTGGCCTGTCGTCGATCAGGCTCTCCGGATGAACGAAGCCGTCTTCGAACGCCAGACCATAGATGAATGGCTTAAGCGTCGACCCCGGCGAGCGCACGGCGCGCGTCATATCGACCTGGCCGGCGCGGCGGTCATCGAAATAATCCGGCGAGCCGACGCGCGCCAGCACATCGCCGCTCGCATTGTCGACCGCAAGAACGGCAACGGAAATATTCTGCCCCAATGCTATCGCGCGGTCGCGGACCAGCGCCTCGAGCGACTTTTGCAGACTTGAGTCCAATGTCAGTTCGATGACTGAAGCATCCTTGACCGATGCCATCGCCTGATCTGCCGAATGCGGCGCCAGGATCGGCATCGGCTTGCGAAGCCGCGGCACGGGTGCCACCTTCGCCACGGCGGCATCCTCCGCTGAAACGATGTTGTCTTCGACCATCCGATCAAGCACGCGGTCGCGCGCGGCGCGGGCGGCTTGCGGATAGCGATCGAGCCTGCGGGTTTCGGGAGATTGCGGCAATGCCACAAGCAGCGCGGAATCCGCCAGCGACAACCGCTTCGGCTCCTTTCCGAAATAGGCGATCGACGCCGCGCGAATGCCTTCGAGATTGCCGCCGAATGGCGCCATCGCCAAATACAGGTCGAGAATCTGCTCCTTGCTCATCTTCCGCTCGATCTCGATCGCGCGGACGATCTGGCGAATTTTGGCGTAAACCGACCGCTCCCGGCGCGGCTCCATCAGCCGGGCGAGCTGCATGGTGAGGGTGGAACCGCCGGACACGATATGGCCGCGACTGAGGAACTGAAATGCGGCGCGGCTCAAGGCCAGGGGATCGACACCGGCGTGGCTGCGGAAGCGGCGATCCTCATACGCCAGCATTAGTTTCAGATAGATCGGATCGACGCCGGTCCTCGCATCGACCGGCAGCCGCCAACGGCCATCGGCCATCGCATACGCACGCAGCAGTTTGCCGTTGCGATCGACGATCGTCGTGGAAACTTCCCGCGCTTGGGCGAGCGGCAGCGGGCCGAGCGAGACGATCCACGCGGCGAAGGCCGCCGTCACCAACAGGCAGCCGGCGGCTAACCCCGCCGTCGCCCGCCGCCAGCGCCCGCCGCGTCGCAAGCTGTTGCCTATGTTCCCCGTCGCGCTCATTTCGCCGGACGCACCTCGACCGAGCCGGTACCGGTGCGGCCATAGCGCGAGGGGTTGTACATGTCCTCGACATAGGCTTGCGGCAGCACATATTTGCCTGGAGAAACCGCGCGCACCACATAGGCCACCGTGAACACCGCGTCGCTGTTGCTGGCGCGGTCGATGGCCGCCGTGAAGCGATCGTCGCGGAATTCGGTGTTCTCCGGCTCCTCGCCGCCCTCGATCCAGTCGAGCGTTCCGGTATCGCCCGAGGAAACCAGATGCGGATTGTCGATCTCAAGGCCCGCCGGCAGATAATCCGACACCATGATGTGGCCGAATTCCGGCTTGGCTTCGGTGATCTTGAGCACCACCGCAAAGCGATCGTTCTGCTTGGCCCTTGACACGTCGGCCGGCTTGCCGTCGAGCGTGAAATAATTGCGCTCGATCTTGAAGCCGTTGGAGGCGGCCGGCTCCGGCGTGATCGGCGATCCGCTGACCGAGACCACCGCCTGCACCGGCGCATCGCCGGTGTTGGCGATCTTGATCGGCTTGCCGACCATTTCGTCGGCCTTGTAGCTGCGATAAAGCGCGGTCTTGATCGGCGCGCCGTCGAGCTCAAGGGTCATGGTTTCCTTCGACAGCGCCCGCGACGCCAGAACCAGCCAGGCATTCTCCTGGGTCGAGGTGTAAGGCGTCAGTCCGCGCGCGACTTCGACCCGTGCCACCGCCTGCGTCAGCGTCGCCCGTGGCGCGTTGCCTTCGCTTGCGAGCGAAACCAGTGCTGCGGCGTCGCGCAAGGCGCTGCCGTAGTCGACCCGGCCAAACTCCAGTGCCGGCTTTGGCGCGAGGCTGTCGACGGCGGCGGCATAGACGCGCTCCGCCCTGCCCCGGTCGCCGACCAGCGCCAGCGCGGCCGCCAATTGCGCCTTTGCAATCGGGGTGGCCAGATTGTTCAGCTTGGTGTCGGCGAGATAGCGCAGATCGCCGATCGGCGCGGTGCCGTTACGGGCAAGCACGTAGAGGCCGTAAGCAAGGTCGCGCCCACCGTCCTTCTCGGGCTCGTTGGCGTTCACGACGGAGTTGCGAATACGCTCGAGTGCGCTTCGGAACAGCACATCCGGCACCGCAAATCCCTTCTCGCGCGCGCGGGTCAGGAAGTCCGTGACATAGGCATCCAGCCACGCGTCATCGCCGCCGGCCGACCACAGGCCGAACGATCCGTTGGGTCCCTGCCGCGCCAGCAGCCGGTCGATCGAGTCTTTGATGCGCTGATCGACTTCGGTATCCATCGCCAGATGGGCGCCGGCGGCAAGATCGTTGACGTAGAGCAGCGGCATGGCGCGGCTGGCGATCTGTTCGGAACAGCCATGGGGATAGCGGTCGAGCGCCTTCAGGATGGTGGCGGCATCGAGCGCCGTCGACAGACCGACGGACAACGAGACGCCACCGGTCCCCGGTACCAGATCCGAGAACATATCGGTCGTCAGCGTCAGGCTCTCGCCCTTGGCCAGTGTCCGGATCGAGCGGCGCGCCAAAATCTGCGTCGCTGCCTTGACGTCGAGCGCATAATGGCGCGCCAGCGTCAACCCGTTCGGCCCCTTGATATCGACGTCGAGATTGGCTGTTCCCGACCCGCCCGCGTCAAGCGCCAACGACAGCGAGGTGCGCTGTTGGGCGGCGAGCTTCACGGTCGTAGCGGGATTGCCGGAAACCTTCACCGGCCCCGCGGTCTTGACATTGATGGTGTAGTCGCCGGGAGGGCCTTCGACGTTGTCGAGGTCGAAGCTCATGGTGCCGTGGTCGCCATTGAGCAGGAAGCGCGGCAGCGTTGCCGTCAGCACGACGGGATCGCGCACGACGACATCGGTCGTGGCGCGGCCGAGTTTGGTAGCGGTCCAGGCCACCGCCATCACGCGCGCGGTGCCGGCGAACTCCGGAATGTCGAAACTGATTTCGGCGCTGCCGTTGGCAGCCACCGTGACGATCCCGGAATAGAGCGCCAACGGTTTCTGCGTCGGCGGACTGCCCTGCAGCTCACCGGCGGTGTCGCCGCCGGTCTTCAGTTGGCCGCGGGTGCCCTGCATGCCGTCGATCAATTGCCCATAAAGATCGCGGATCTCCGCGGTCAGGCGGCGCTGACCGAGATAGTAGTCGTCAGGCGCCGGCGGCTTGTAGTTGGTTAGGTTGAGAATGCCGACATCGACCGCGGCGACGACGATCTTGGCATCCTCGCCGGGATTGAGGCCGGAAAGCCTGACCGGCAGCTTCAGCGTCGTATTCGGACGCACTAGCGCCGGCGGCGACAGGCTGACCTGAATCGTTCGGGCCTTCTTGTCGATGCCGAACCATTTGATCCCGATGGCGCGGCCCGGCATCCGAAGGGCGGCCGCATCGAGCGGGCGGCGCAGCGTCGCCACCACATAGGCGCCGGTGCCCCAATCCTTGCCGACGGCAATCTTGACCTGGGATGTACCTTCCTTGACGTCGGTGGTTTGCGTGGTCAACAGCCGGTCGCCGAGCACATTGATCGTCAGCTTGCCGGCGGAGCGGGCATTGACCGTGACCACCACGGTCTCGCCGGACTGGTATTCCGGCTTGTCGATCGAGGTTTCCAACAGATCCGGGGTGTCGGCGCTGCCGTCGGAATACCAACCGACGTCGAATTGCACCGACGTCAGCGGCCCGTCGGCCTCGGTCGATTTGACGTCGAGACGATAGCGGCCGGGCTGCGGCGAGAGCGTAACGCGGGTCGGCTTGTCGGCGGCGACGGTCAGATCGCCGTCGGCGACGCGCTTGGTCGATTTGACCGGCTCATATTCCCAGGATGAATTCTGCCGATACCACTGATAGCGGGATTCGATCTTGAGGAGCTCATAGCGCAAGCCATCGCGCGCCAGCGTCTTGCCGTCGGGCGATACGAACACGACGTCGAAGCCCGCCTTGTCGCCCTCCGCGACGCTCTTGTCGGCGAACAGCGGCTTGACGCCGATCATGGCGACGCTGGGCGCCACCGGCAGCACGAGTTTTCGCTCGACCGCGCGCCCGCCTGCTTCCGCCATGCGGATGAAGATTTGGGCCTCTTGCGGCCGAGTCGATGTCGGCGGCTTGGCGAGGCTGACCGGGAAGGCTGCGACGCCCCTGGCGTCCGCTTCGGGCAGGTTTTCGATCGGCGTACGCTCGTTGCTGGAAGTCTCCTCGTCGGCGACGCCGAATTGATAGCCGGCAAAGCCTGGCCGCTCGGCTGCGGGCGCGACCAGCATGTCACCCTCGAGCTGTAGCCCTGAGGCCGGCGCGCCGTAGAGGAAATGGCCGTCGACCTTAAGTTCTACTGGAGGGTCTGCTTTGATCTGGTTTTCTTTGCTGGAAAGCTCAAATTCGAGCCGTTCAGGGACATAGTCCTCGACCATGAAGGTCGTTTCCCCCACCGAAGAGCCCTTCGGATCGGTAAAGGCCCGCACCCGCCAGGTCCCGGTCGGGACGGCCGAATTGAGCGGCACGGCAAAAGACCTGCCGCCGGCGCCCTGATCCGCCAGCACGGCTCGACGGAATTCGACGCCGTCGGGGCGCTCGATCACGAGCGTCAACGGGGAGCCGGTGACGGCGTTACCCTGGCCATTGCGCAAAAGAGCGGTCAGATACACGGTCTCGTTGGAGCGATAGACGCCGCGTTCGGCATAAACGAACGCATCGGCGCCCGCGGGCACCGTCCTGCCGGAAACGCCGCGGTCGGAAAGGTCGAATGCGTTGGTTTTCAGGCTGAGGAAGGCGTAGTCGGCCTTGTCGCTCGTCACCGTCAACATCGCCGGCGAAAGTCCGCCCTCGCCGCGCGCCAGCCCCGCCTCAAACAGCACATGGCCGGAATCGTCGGTCTTGCGGGTGGCGAGGATTTCGTTGTTGCGCGCGACCAGCCGCACCTCGGCCTTCCCAACCGCATCGGTGGAGGCCAGCGAATTGACGAACACGTGGATGCCGTCATTACCCGAGAAGGCCGCTAGCCCAAGGTCGGAGACGATGAACCATTGCGTCGCTAGCTGACCGTCGTCGTCGCTGCCCGGACCCTTGGCGGCCGCGGTCATGACATAGACGCCCGGCTGCAAGACGCCGAGCGCCTCATCGACCGGAAACGCCGTGGTGACGTCCTGGTTGAGCGTGATGGCGGTCGTGAGCTCGCCGGACCAGACCTTGACGCCGCGCTCCTCGCCAAGGCTCGACAGCTCATAGCTGCTCAAAGCCTGCTGGAAATTGCTGTCGATCACCGTGTTGATGAGGTTGCGATCGCCGATTCGAAACACGTTGACGGATACGGCCGACGTGTTGACGCTCACCAGCGGAATGCCGCGCTGGCCGGTGCGCGGCAGCACATAGGCGCGCCCGGTGAAGCGCACGAACGGCTTGCGGTCGCGCACATAGACATTGAATTCGGCCGATTTCGGCAGGGTCTCCTTGACGGTGGACGGCAGGCCGGGGCGCAAATTGACGTTGTAACGCTCGCCGTGTTTCAGGCCGTCGATGCAAAGCTGCCTTCCTTCCGACGTCAAAGCCGGCTTGTCGTTGCCGGCAAGCGCAACGAACGGGGCGAAATCGGTGCGCTTGGCGAGGTCTTCGGAGAACTGAAAGCAGACGCGGGGCGAAGCGGAATCGGAATCGACGGTGTAGTCGAGCAGCCGGAAGCCGTGCTCGTCGCGCATTTTCTCATATTGGCCGCGCACCTCGGCGACCTCGCGCAGGTCGAGCGAGAGCCTCAAGCTGTCGAGCGCCGGCCGCCACAGCTTACGCTCCGACATTGCCCGGCCGAGCACGGCAAGCGCATCGGCTTCATCGCCGGCATTGGCGGCGCGCTGATAGGCGATATAGGCGGCGGTCGAGGCCCGCTCGAGCAGGAAGGTCTGCTCGCTCGAATTGGCGGGGCGGATCTGGAAGATGGTTCGCGCCAGCCGCAACCAGTTCCCGCTGTCGTCCGGCGAGGTGGCGGCGATTTGCCCGATGATTTGCAGGCCGGTGCGGAAATCACTGCGCCTGAAGGCAGCGTCAGCGTCGGTTTTCAGCGTCGCGCTGGATTTGGCGATGACGCCGGCCTCGCTCTTGATCTGCGCCTCCAGTTTGATCGCCGAATCGGCCAGATCGTCGCGCTTGAACGCCTTATCTGCCGCTTGCGCTGCAACAAGGCCAAACGCCAGCGTGGCGCAAAGTGTCGCTGCGCGAACCAAACCGATCATGGGAAGCTCCTTGAAGCCGCGGACGATGGCCGCGTGTGGAGAGAAGTGCGCTAAAAGGTGACGGACTCATGGCAACGGAACATACGTGCAAAAGAGTCGCATGCGACATTTGTCGAAAATCCCTAAACCAGCCGCCACCGCCGGCTGCAAAGCCGTCAAGGGCCGACCAAGCCGATTGGTCGACTGCCTACTTTGTCGCGGGCTGGCGGAAAACGGTTCGGTAAGGGCTTGGCTATGATGCGGATTTTTCATATTCGCGGTGGTATAAACCCGCCAACGGTCCCATAGCTCAACTGGATAGAGTAACGGATTTCTACTCCGTGGGTTGCAGGTTCGAATCCTGCTGGGATCGCCAACTAAAACCTTCTGCGACATACGGATTTGGGGGCCGCGGGTCACGGCAAGACCCGCAAATACAACGGGCGATTCAGACAAGGGATATTGTGGCACCGTGCACGGAGACGAAAATGGACGAAAAATCGTCGGCGGAAGGACAGCCGGAGCAAACAGAACAGCCGGGGCCGATGAAATTTGCTGAATTTTTGGAAAGCGTTCCACCAAACCAGCAGCGCGAGATCGCCGACCTTGCATCAATCGGCACGATATTGCGCGGCAACTTGGTGTCAGGATATTCGTTGAGCCTAGCCACTCCGGATATTCATCTGCACTGCTCAAGCATGCAGTGTAACGGCCTCCGCTTTTTTCGATGCGACTCCCATGATGCTATAACGACCGGCAAGAAGAGCTCCGAAAACATTTTTCTCAAATACGTTTGCTCAAACTGCAGAGCGTCTACGAAGCAGTTTGCGCTTCGCACTTCGCACAGCGGCAAGCAAGAATACAATGGGAATGCCTTCAAGTTTGGGGAACTTCCAGCGTTTGGCCCTCCGACACCGCAACGTCTGCTCAAGCTCTTGGAAAACCAACGCCAGAATTTCCTCGCGGGCCGTCGCTGTGAAAACCAGGGTCTTGGCATTGGAGCGTTTGCCTACTATCGTCGGGTGGTGGAGCACCAAAAGGGAAGAATCTTGGAAGAGATCACCAAGGTTGCAGAAATGTTGAACGCTTCGCCCGGCACATTGGACCTATTTGCCCAGGCTCAAGCCGAGACGCAGTTCTCGAAATCTATCGACCTCGTTAAGAACGCCATACCACAGTCACTCCTGATCCAGGGGCATCACAATCCCCTCACGCTCCTGCATTCTGCTCTGAGTAAGGGACTCCACGCCGAATCCGACGAGTCTTGCCTGGATCTGGCGCAGAGTATCCGTCTCGTCCTCGCGGAACTAGCGGAGCGGCTAAGCACCGCACTAAAAAACGACGCTGAACTCAACGCGGCGGTTTCACGATTACTCCGGAACGACGGCCCGGAAAAATCCCCGAAGTGAGTGCAATGCGATTAAGGCTGGGAATCGAACTGAGGCGGTGGCGACACGCCATCCAAGTCATCTTGCTTGGGCGCAGAAGGAGCAAGTGATGGTTATGTATCCTGCCCGCAAGAGCGATCGCGTCACCACAGTGGGCCGTATTAGCCCTTGACCCCCGGCAATTTGCTCACCAACCGCTCCAGTAACGCCTTGATATCGTTGTATTCAGTGACATCCGCAGATATCGTTCGCTCATTCCTTTTTAATGTGAAATTACGTTCTGTTTTCAATAGCGTCTTTATGACCTCTTTTTTGGAAGCGGTGTCAGCAGTCTTGGATAGTTGCAGTGCCATCATCTTAGCTTCGATGTTTGTAAGCTCATTTCGATTATGTTTTAGATCATTCTCGTTGGCGACGTACAATCGCAAGAAAAAGAAGCCGACAAACTGCAATAACAGGCCGACGGCTATGCGCGGTAGATAGCTCTGGGCGATCCATCGTGAAATGTCTTCATTATGAAGGGCGGGATAAATAGTTTGTGCAACCAGCGGCCAAGCCAAGAAGGTCAAGGCGAACCCGCTGAAGACGATTCCAAAATATAAATTTCTGCGACTGATTCTATCTATGCGTGACGATTCGTTAATGAGCCTCTGCCTGCCAGCCTGAAAGAGGCCGTCGATATCCGACAAATCAGCACTTTTTGTCACACTTTCTTCTATCTTCCGTGTGATTTCCTCGGTTGTTTTCTTAAGCCCCAAGGCGATTCTGTCGCTTGTGCTATCCTTTAGTTTCTCCAGCTGGTTCCGTACTTCGACAAGCGTTGAGCTTGTTTCCAGTTCCTGTGACGCGGGCTTAGCTGATTCGAATGCTGAATCGGTAGCGACGAGCGGCCGAATACCAAAGTAAAAGATTCCGCCGACAAAGATAATGCCCAACCAAAAGGCTACGCCCTTTGCATCTTCGCTGGCTAACATCTCTGGTAATCTTAGGACCCAGCTCCTAAAATCTTGTACAAGAAAAATAATAATAATAGCCAAAAATAGAAAGAGCCAAAAGATAATAGCCGCGATGATCTTTTTCAGCGCGGTAAGCTCTTGGTCGGACGTCAATCGATCCTTGAGCGCCATCTATTGCCCCGGTGACGGCAAAAAAAGTGGCGCGACCAGCCTATCACACTACTGCCGTGCAGCCGAGCGCATTCGTACGCCGTGCGCGCGAGCCTAAGGACGCGGGGTGTTTCGTCCACGCCCAAGCTCAATTCAATGCGCATACCGGCGGTCTCAACCGCGAGCTGTCATCGAGACTACTACTTCGAACCTTAGCGCAACACTGCAGCAAGATGGAGCTAACCAATTGATATCAATGGATACACAAGAGATATCTACTCCGTGGGTTGCAGGTTCGAATCCTGCTAGGACCGCCAGTCCCTTTATGGTCTCAATACCTTACGATCGGTTTAGTCAGCCCTTAAAATGGGGTTAGACATTTACGCAGCGATTTCCCTTCGACCGGAGACGACCGGACGAGTGAATCCTCACCAGGGGAGACTTCTGATGTTCCGCTTAGCAACCATTTTCCTCGTTTCGATGGCCTCCACGGCATTTGCTCAAACCATCCGGACCGAGTTGAAGCGGGCCGACCTCACCGGCACCAACATGGAGATCGTCATCAGCGTGCTCGAAGTGCCGCCCGGCAGCAGCATCGACCGGCATACTCATCCCGGCGAGGAAGCAGTCTATGTATTGGACGGTGCGACCTTGCAATTTCCTGACGGCAAGGAGGTCTCGCGTCCGGCGGGACAAGCGGGGGTCAACGTCCGCGATGTGCCGCATGCCGGCTATACGGTGGTCGGCGACAAGCCGCTGAAGCTCTTGACGGTGCATATCGTCGACAAAGGCAAGCCGATGACGGTTCCTGCGAAATAACCGCAACCCCGATTTGCACGGACGCGGTGGGGAGCCAAGGAACGGCCATTCGCCGCCCGGCAGAAAACCTGTAGAGTCTACTCTCGAACAGGAGGACAAGATGCCCGTTTTCATCGTGCTGAAACGACCCGGACCGCCGACACGAGAGGTCCTGGTCAACCTCGACCAAATCATGATGGTTCAGCCTGGGCAGGGCACCGGCTCGGCGATTCTATTTGGGCGCGAGCACCTGGTCAGCTTCGAGGAGGATTTCGCGACCGTCATCCGTCGAATACAGAACGGCCCGCACATCCAGACGAGTCAGACGCCGCCGACGAAGTAGTTTCGGAAAAGACTGCTCAATGCTTGCTATTTTGGTGGCTTCCCGGCGCGAGCGGCGGTACACCGCTCCCGATCGCGGCGACATGCCTTTGATCGGGCGGTCGACGCGACGGCGAGAATCCCAAGAGCAGCCGAGAGCCGCCAAGAGCAGCAAGGCCCATCGATGAGTGGATTTAGAGAACCCAGCTTCGCCGACCGGCAGAAGGCCGCGCAGGAAGCGAAGCAAAAGCTCCTGAGCAAATTTTTAGGCCAGCCGGGTCCTGACGACCAGGCCGTCAAGCAGCGGCAGGCCGAGCGGGAGGCACAGGCCGCCGATCGCGCCAAGGCCAGGCTGGCGAGCGAGGCCGCCAGGGCGGAGCAGAAGCGGCGGGACGCCGAAGCAGCCGCCACAGCCAAGCTCGCGCGCGAAAAGAAAGAGGCCGCGCGCGAGGCCGCAAAGGCGGCGCAGAAGCGACGGGAAGCCGAAGCAGCAGCAGCCGCCGCAGCCAAGCTCGCACGCGAAAAGAAAGAGGCCGCCGCGCGCGAAGCCGCACCCGGGGCCAAACGCAAGACGACGCGCGACACGCGCGCTGCGACGCGGAAAAAGCGCAAATAACTCGCGGTTCTTGAGCGCGGCGCTAGAGCCTCGGTTCTGATTGAATCAGAACCGAGGCTCTAGATTCTTGTTTTGACGCGCTTTCTTCACGCGAACCGGTATCCACCCCCGGATCAAGTCCGAGGGCATGCTTCGTCGAAAACGCTCCAGGGGCCCGCAGCTTTTAGATCATCGCCCTTCTTCAACGTGTCCCCGGACATTGCGTTTTTCCGGTTCTGTCCACCGTCCCTGCACATCACGCTGTCCCCCAAACCTTCGGAAGCGGCGCTCTTCCCGCGGTTCCGGAGCATCGCTCCGCTGGGACAAGCTGTCCCTGAATTTCGTGTCCAACTGCATGGCGTCCTCGACGGCCGCAGCAGGGATACACGGGTAAAGCGAAAGGGCGGCAGCCAATATTCCATGCGCGACGCGGATGTTGATCATCATGGTCGATCATCCCCTGAACCGGGATTCGAAGGCGAAAATTGCCCGCTCTATTGAGACGATCCCGCGGCAGAGCTTGTTACAGTTGGGTCAAAGAGTTTTTCAGCGTCGGGACAAGAGAAAATAGCCGAAAGCATCGGCCTGAAACGCAAACAGGCCCGCCCTTTCCGGAGCGGGCCTGGGACAAGGAGACGTCCGGCGCCTACTTCGACATGGTGTCCTTTTTCATCATGCCGTCTTCCTTCTTCATCATGCCGTCGTCCTTCTTCATGGTATCCTTCGACATGGTGTCCTTGGACATAGTGTCCTTCTTCATGCCATCGTCCTTCGACATGGTGTCTTTCTTCATCATGCCGTCTTCCTTCTTGTCCTGGGCGAAGGCCGCAGGCGCAAGCGCCAGGCTGAACGACAGAGCCGCTGCCGAAATTCCAAGCGCGATACGTGTGCTGATGGTCATAGATTCGTTATCCCTTTTTAAACCGGTTTCGATAGCGACACATGCCGCTGAGATAGAGACGATCCCGCGATCAGCTTTGTTACGGCAGGACTGAAAAAACTGTCCCGCGGTGGGGCATTTTTCTGTCGTGTCCAAGGCGGGTTATCTAAAAAAAGGAAAAATGCTGGTCGAGTTCCAGCAATTTTGCCACAGTTTGCAGCGCACCAGTGTCAGGGCTGGCAGATCCTAAAACTTTCACTTTCACGATCGGGGAAATCACGGGCCATGAGGCCCTGACACGCACTGCCCGACGACCCAATGAAATCACCCAGGGAGGGGTTCACATGTTCACGCGTCGCCACATCCTTGCATCGACACTTGCCGCGCCGGCCATCCTGCGCTTGGGGACCGGTACGGCCCATGCCGCAACGACCCTGAAAATTTCGCACCAGTTTCCCGGCGGCACGATCGACAAGGGCGATTTCCGTGACCGGTTATGCCGTATCTTCGCCGCCGAATTGGCCAAGCGGACCGGCGGCGAAATTACCGCCGAAGTCTATCCGAACTCGTCCCTGATCAAGACCAACGCCCAATTCTCGGCGATGCGCAAGGGCGCGCTGGATATCAGCCTGTATCCGCTGCCCTACGCCGGCGGCGAATTGCCTGAGACCAACATCGCCCTGATGCCCGGGCTGGTTTCGACCTATGACCAGGGCATGAGCTGGAAAAAGAATCCGGTCGGCAAGACGCTTACCGATTTCCTCGCCGACAAGGGCATCGTCATCCTGAGCTGGGTCTGGCAGGCTGGCGGCGTTGCCAGCCGTTCGCGGCCCATCGTGGCGCCGGAAGACGCCAAGGGGCTCAAGGTTCGCGGCGGTTCGCGGGAAATGGACATGGTGCTGCAGACCGCCGGTGCAGCCGTGCTCTCGGTACCGTCAAACGAAATATATGCCGCGATGCAGACCGGCGCTTGCGACGCCGGCATCACCTCCTCGACCAGCCTGATTTCATTCCGCCTCGAGGAAGTCGCGAAATCGCTGACATCAGGCGCAAAGGCTTCCTACTGGTTCATGCTCGAGCCACTGCTGATGTCGAAGTCGATTTTCGATGCCTTGCCGAAAAAGCATCAGGACATCATTCTGACGCTCGGCACTGAGCTGGAAGCCTTCGGCCGCAAGGGCGCGCAGGCCGACGACTCGGAAGTCGCGCAGGTCTATGCAAAGGCCGGCGCCAAAGTCAGCGAGCTTGACGCGGCCACCGTGAACAAGTGGCGCGACATCGCCCGCGATACCGCGTGGAAGGACTATGGCGCCAAGACCGCGACGGCCGCCAAATTGCTGAAGCTCGGATCCGATGTTTCAGCATGATGCATGGTCCAATTTCGGATCGAAATAGCCTGTCGACGACCGCGACGAGCACAGGGCTCGCCGCGGCGTTCGAGCGCGCGCTTGCATGGTGCAACACCGTCATCGTCGTCATCGCCGCCATCGCGCTGATCGCGGCCTGCGCCATCCTCAGCTACAGCGTGCTCGGACGCGCGCTGTTCCACAGCCCGAACTATTGGCAGGACGAGGCGGCGGTGTTTCTTCTGGTCGGCGCGACGTTCATGACGTCGGCCTATGTGCAGCAGCAGCGCGGCCACATCGGTATCGAGGCCTTTGTCGGTCTGCTCTCGCCGCTGGCCAACCGGATCAGACTGTGGCTGGTCGACGTCACAAGCCTGCTGTTCTGCGCGTTCTTCGCCTGGAAATCCTGGACGCTGGCGCACGAAGCCTGGGTTGACGGTCAGGTGTCGAATTCGATGTGGTCGCCGCCACTGGCAATCCCCTACGGCCTGATGGCATTGGGCATGACGCTTTTGTGCATGCAGATCCTGTCGCAGATCGTCCTTCCGATCGTCGGAGCGGCGCGCCGATGAGCGTATTTGGAATTGGCGTCAGCTACGGTGCCGCAACGCTGTTTGCGATGTTTTCCGGCATGCCGATCGCATTCGCGCTCGGCGCCGTCGCAGTCGCGTTCATGGGCATCTACATGCCCGCGGCTTCGCTCGATACGGTAACCCAGAACGTCTACGAGGAAATGGCCTCGATCACGCTGCTGTCGATCCCGCTTTTCATCCTGAAGGGAGCTGCCATCGGCAAGTCCCGCGCCGGCCAGGACCTTTATTCGGCGCTGCATGCCTGGCTGCACCGCGTTCCCGGCGGGCTTGGCGTCGCCAACGTGTTTGCGTGCGCACTGTTTGCGGCGATGGCCGGATCATCGCCCGCCACCTGTTCGGCGATCGGCTCGGCCGGCATCCCCGAAATGCGCAAGCGCGGCTATTCGGGCGGCTTTGCGGCCGGCATCATCGCCGCCGGCGGCACCCTCGGCATCCTGTTGCCGCCTTCCATCACCATGATCCTGTTTGCGGTCGCCGCGGAAAAATCGCTTGGACGGTTGTTCCTCGCGGGCATCGGACCCGGCTTCTTGCTGGTCACGCTGTTCGGCACCTATGCCGTGATCCGCTTTCGCAAGGAGTACGCGGCAGCACAAGCCGCTTACAAGCGGACTGGTGCGACTTCGGCGATCCTGACGCGCGATGAGTTCACCATGGGCGAGCGCTTCAGCGCGCTGCCGCGGGTGCTGCCGTTCGTGCTGCTGCTGACGGGCGTGATGATCGCGCTCTATGGCGGCTACGCGACGCCGTCGGAAACCGCGGGCCTCGGCGGGTTGCTCGCGCTGATGCTGATCGCCCTGATCTACAGCGTCTGGCGGCCTTCGGACCTGGCGCCGATCCTGAAATCGACGATCCGCGAATCCACCATGCTGATGATGATCATCGGCATGTCGCTGCTATATTCCTACGTGATGAGCTATTTGCACATCTCGCAATCGGCCGCCGAATCCATTGTCGCGATGCACCTGCCGCGCTGGGAATTGCTGGCGGCGATCCTTGTCCTTGTCGTGGTTCTCGGCTTCTTCCTGCCGCCGGTGTCGATCATTCTGATGACGGCGCCGATCATCCTGCCGCCGCTGCGCGCGGCAAATTTCGACATCATATGGTTCGGCATCGTCATGACCATCGTGATGGAGATGGGGCTGATTCACCCTCCCGTTGGCCTGAATATCTTCGTCATCCGCAACGTCGCGCCTGATATTTCGCTGCGCGACATCATCTTCGGCACGCTGCCCTTCGTGCTCTTGATGATGCTGGCGGTGTTGGTGCTGTGTTTGGTGCCGGGGATTGCGACCTATTTCCCCGACGCGGTGATGGGGCCGGACGGCGGACGGTGATTAGGCGGCGAATGGGGAGTGGCGAATAGCGAATGGCAAAGACCCATTCGCTACTCGCTACTCGCTACTCGCTATTCGCCTCTTCGCATTTATCGCCGCCGCCACCCGGCTCACCGGCGGCCGGCCGATGAGCCTGCTGATCTCGTTGGTTGCGGCCACGAGCTTCGGCATCTCGACGCCGGTCCCAATCCCCATGCCCTCCAGCATATAGACCACATCCTCGGTCGCGACATTGCCGGTGGCACCCGGCGCGTAAGGGCAACCGCCGAGGCCGCCGGCCGCGGAATCGATCGCGCGGGCGCCCTCCTCCAGGCCGGCATAGAGATTAGCCAGCGCCTGGCCGTAGGTATCGTGGAAATGCATCGCAAGATGCGCCATCGGCACGACACCCGCCACCGCGCGGAGCAATTGCCGCGCCTTCAGCGGCGTGCCGACGCCGATGGTGTCGCCGAGCGAAACTTCGTAACAGCCGAGATCCCAGAGCACCTTTGCGACGTCGACCACCGCCTGCGGCTTGATCTCGCCGTCATAAGGGCAACCAAGAACGCAGGAGATATAGCCGCGTACCTTGATGCCGTCGGTTCTCGCCCGCGCGATCACCGGCTTGAAGCGCTCGATCGATTCCGCCACCGAGCAATTGATATTGGCGCGCGAAAAGCCTTCAGAAGCCGACCCGAACACCGCGATCACTCTGGCGCCGGCGGCGTGCGCGGCTTCGTAGCCCTTTTCGTTGGGAACCAGCACATGGAATTCGGCGTCGGGATGATGATTGACGCCCCGCAACACCTCATCGGAGCCGATCATCTGCGGGATGGCCTTCGGCGACACGAACGCCCCGACCTCGACCGTGTGCAGTCCGGCCGCAACCAGCGCCTCGATGAAAGCGATCCGCGCCGCGACGGCGACCTGCGTCTTCTCGTTTTGAAGACCGTCGCGCGGGCCCACTTCGACGATGCGTACCTGGTCGCTCATATCGATCTCATGCGCCCGCGGGTTCGATTTCGGCCAATTCGACGCCTTCGCCCACGATGTCGCCAACCTTGCATTTGATCACCTTCAGCACACCCGCAAACGGCGCACGCAGGGTCTGCTCCATCTTCATTACTTCAAGCGTGAGGATGGGCGCGCCCTTTTCCAGATGGGCTCCCTCCTCGGCAAGCAATGCCACCACCGTCCCCGGCAACGGCGCCACGATCTTGTCTTCGCCGACCTGCTCTTCGTCGTCACCGCCGAATGGATCGACCCAATGCAGGTCGAAACGGCCGTTGCGCGTTCGCAAGTATAGCTCGTGGCCCTCCATGACCGCCACGACATGGGATTTCATGCCGTGCAATGTAAGATCGATGCCGCCGGCTGCACCGGGTGCAGCGCTGAAGGCCATTTCGCGATCGCCGATGATAAGCGTTGCCGGCCCCTTGCCATAGTGAAGGCCCACCGTGTGCGCGCCGCCCTGCCCGTGCCGAAACGTAAACAGCCGATGCCGTCGGCCAACCGGCATCCAGCCCGCCGTTCGCCAAGGGGACTGCGCCTCGGCCTGCGCTGCCTTGGCTTCTTGGTGGAGGATCGCGGCCACGGCGGCGCCGAGCTCGAGATCGTGCGGCGCCGGTGGGTTAGGCGTAAGGTGTTTCAATTCGCGTTCAATGAAACCGGTATCGATGGCGTTCGCGCGCACCGCCGTGTGCGTGACGAGCGCGGAGAGAAACGGAATGTTGGTGACGACGCCGCGAACGTCTGATTCCTCAAGCCCACGATTGAGCCGGTCGATCGCCGCATCCCGGGTCGGCGCCCAGGCGATGACTTTGGCCAGCATGGCGTCGTAGTGCGGCGACACATTATCGCCCTGGCGATATCCGGCATCGAGCCGCAGGCCGTTGGACGCCTCCGGCATGCGCCAGGTGTGTAACTTGCCAACGGACGGCATGAAATTCTTGTGTGGGTTTTCCGCGTAGATCCGCGCCTCGATGGCATGGCCGCTGAAGGCGATCTGGCCCTGCGTCAGCGGAAGCTTCTCGCCTGACGCCACGCGCAACTGCCATTCCACAAGATCAATTCCTGTAATCAGCTCGGTCACGGGATGCTCGACCTGCAACCTGGTGTTCATTTCGATGAAAAACACCTCCTTGCCGTTGGAGACAAATTCGATGGTGCCGGCGCCGACATAATCGACCGCCGCGGCCGCCTTGCGCGCCGCGGCACAAACCGCTTCGCGTTGGGTCGCATCGAGCGTCGGCGAGGGCGCTTCCTCGATCACCTTCTGATGTCGGCGCTGCAACGTGCATTCGCGCTCGAACAGCGACAAGAGATTGCCGTGACTGTCGCCGATGATCTGCACCTCAATGTGCCTGGGATTTTCGACGAATTTTTCGATCAGCACGCGATCGTCGCCGAAGGCCGCCTTGGCCTCGCGTTTGGCGCTGACCACGGCGGGCGCAAGTTCGCTCGCCGAATGCACGATGCGCATACCGCGCCCGCCGCCGCCGGCAGAGGCCTTCACCAGCACAGGAAAACCGATCTTCTTGGCGGAAGCAGCAAGGGTTGCGTCGTCCTGGGCCTCGCCATGATATCCCGGCACCAGGGGAACGCCGGCCTGCTCCATCAGCAATTTGGAGCCCGATTTCGACCCCATCAGCCTGATCATGGCTGGGGTCGGGCCGACGAATACCAGGCCGGCATCGAGGCAGGCCTGCGCGAAGTCGGCACTCTCGGACAGGAATCCATAGCCGGGATGCACGGCTTCGGCGCCGCTTTTGCGCGCCGCCTCGATCACGCGCTCGACGTTGAGATAGCTGTCGCGAGCCCGTGCCGGCCCGAGCAGAACCGCCTCATCGGCCAGCACCACGTGCATCGCATCGCGATCCGCCTCCGAATAAACCGCAACCGTCCGCAAGCCCATGGCCCTTGCGGTGCGGATCACGCGAACGGCGATCTCGCCGCGATTGGCGATCAGGAGGGTGCGAAATCGCCGGTATTGATTGGGGCGATCCATCATCACATCCTGAACAGGCCGAAACGTGTGGGCTCGATCGGCGCGTTGGCAGCCGCCGAGAGACCAAGGCCCAGCACCAGCCTGGTGTCGGCCGGATCGATGACGCCGTCGTCCCAGAGCCTGGCGGTCGCGTAATACGGACTGCCCTGGCTTTCATATTGCGCCCGGATCGGCGCGCGAAACTTCTCCTCTTCGGCGGCCGACCAGGTTTCGCCCTTGGCCTCGATATTGTCGCGGCGGACCTGACTCAAAACCATCGCCGCCTGTTCGCCGCCCATCACCGATATCCGCGCGTTCGGCCACATCCAGAGGAAGCGCGGGCTGTAGGCACGGCCGCACATCCCGTAATTTCCAGCCCCGTAGGAGCCGCCGATCACGACCGTGAATTTGGGCACGCCTGCGGTTGCGACCGCCGTCACCAGCTTGGCTCCGTCGCGCGCGATCCCGCCGGCTTCGTATTTCCTGCCGACCATGAATCCCGTGATGTTCTGCAGAAACACCAGGGGAATATTGCGCTGACAGCACAGTTCGATGAAATGCGCTCCCTTGAGCGAACTCTCGCTGAACAGGATGCCGTTGTTGGCGATAATGCCGACCGGGTAGCCCCAGATGTGAGCGAAGCCGCAGACGAGCGTTTGGCCGTATAACTTCTTGAACTCGTCGAATTCGGAAGCATCGACCAGCCGCGCGATGATATCGCGCACGTCGAACGGCTTGCGCCCGTCGGCCGAGACTACGCCGTAGATCTCCTCCTGCGCAAACAGCGGCTCGCGGGGTTCACGCATGTTCAAATGGCTGCGGGTGGGCTGCTTCAACGTGGCGACGATGCGCCGCGCAATTCCGATCGCGTGACTGTCATTTTGCGCGTAGTGATCGGTGACGCCGGACTGCCTTGAATGCACGTCGGCGCCGCCCAATTCTTCCGCCGTGACGACCTCCCCGGTCGCCGCCTTCACGAGCGGCGGTCCGCCGAGAAAGATCGTGCCCTGATTGCGAACGATGATGCTCTCGTCCGACATTGCCGGGACATAGGCCCCGCCTGCGGTGCAAGAGCCCATCACAATCGCAACCTGCGGAATTCCCAGCGCCGACATCTGCGCCTGGTTGTAGAAGATGCGGCCAAAATGCCGCTCGTCGGGAAAGATATCGTCCTGCTGCGGCAAGAATGCCCCACCGGAATCCACCATGTAGACACAGGGCAGATTGTTCTGCCGCGCAATATCCTGCGCGCGAAGGTGCTTTTTCACGGTCATCGGATAGTAGGTGCCGCCCTTGATCGTCGCATCGTTGGCGACGACCACGCATTCGCGGCCCGATATCCGCCCTACTCCCGTGACGATGCTCGCCGAATGCACATCGCCGCCATAGAGGCCAAAGGCGGCCAGCGGCGACAGTTCTAGAAAGGCCGTGCCGGGATCGATCAGCAAATCTACGCGTTGCCGCGCCAGCATCTTGCCGCGCGAGGTGTGCCGTGCGCGCGACGTTTTCCCGCCCCCATCGGCGACCTGATTGAGCTTGTCGCGGAGCTCCGCAACCAGCGCCCGCATTGCTTCGGCGTTACGGGCGAATTCAGAGGAAGCGGGGTCGGTACTGGAATGGAGCGGCATGGCCTTCAGCGGTTTTCTGGTGCGCCGCAATCTGCGCAACGGGCTTGCGCCATGGTGTCATTGCGCCGCCGCCTTGCGCAACCCAGAACTTCCCAAACCAGGCGGCTCCTCCGGAAAGTCCATTGAAGTTGCGGCTTTAGTCTCTTGTCTTGACGTCTTTTCTTCACGTAAAACCCGGCCCGCTCCCCGGATCAAATCCAACGGACCTCGCTGGCTGGAAACGGTCTAATGGGTCCAGGGCTCGCCGCGCCGGAAGGCAAAATTGTCGGCATAGGCCGCCTGCCGGCGCACCGGCTCCTTCGGCTCGAAAACCTGGTAGGGAATGCCCGCGCGCTCGCAATACGCCACCGCTTCCTCCTTGGTCTCGAAGCGAAGTGTGAGTTGCTGCTTCATATCGCCCGAACTGGTCCAGCCCATCAACGGCTCGACCACGCGCGGCTGTTCCGGCTCATAGTCAAGCTGCCATTCTCTCGTCATGGCAGTGCCCGATTGCATCGCGTTCTTGGCGGGCTTGAAGATGCGTGCGGTCATGGACGGTCAAA
Source organism: Bradyrhizobium sp. (assembly GCA_035308285.1). Classification (GTDB taxonomy): domain Bacteria; phylum Pseudomonadota; class Alphaproteobacteria; order Rhizobiales; family Xanthobacteraceae; genus Bradyrhizobium. Next base: position 42,778 of record DATGGY010000122.1, read on the forward strand.
CCCCCTTATTGGGAATGCGGTGTGGAGCGCGTGGTGAAAAAGGCCGGAATAGTATAGTGACACCCTTCACAAATCTCGGTGATTCCCCAGCCTCATCTGTAACATTTTCCAGAATGGTATAATCATTATGTGGCCGGGTGACAATCTTGCCGGCTCGCGCGACGGCTCCCCGCTGCTCGGTGCTTTCGGGCGCATGACATCGAAACGGCTCCCATGAGAATCAACGCCACCCTGCCGGAAAAAGGACGCGACCTCCGCCTCGACCTGTTTCGTGGGATCGCCAACTGGGCGATTTTTCTGGATCACATTCCCGATAACGTCGTGAACTGGATCACCACGCGAAACTACGGCTTCAGCGACGCGGCCGATCTCTTCGTGTTCATTTCGGGTTACACGGCTTCCTTCGTTTATGCGCGAATAATGCTCGAGCGTGGCTTCATCATCGGCGCTACGCGCCTGACCAAGCGGGTCTGGCAGCTTTATGTCGCCCATATCATTCTGTTCGTGATCTACATCGCCTCGATCAGTTATCTCGCGCTGCGCTTTGGCGATTCCGAGATGATCAACGAGTTCAATGTGGCCGGGCTGGTCGACCATGCGACCGAGACGCTGCGCCAAGGCCTGATTCTCAAATTCAAGCCCGTCAATCTCGACGTACTTCCGCTCTATATCGTCCTGATGGGATTCTTCCCACCGGTTTTGTGGATCATGCTGCGTCAACCTGATTTGACAATGATCGTGTCCATCCTGTTATGGCTTACCGCCCGATACTTCGGTTGGAATTTCGCGGCCTATCCCGGCGGCAGCTGGTACTTCAATCCCTACTGCTGGCAGGTTTTGTTCGTGTTCGGCTCCTGGTGCGCGCTCGGCGGAGCCAAGAAGTCGCGATCGGTTATCGATTCCCCGATCACGCTCTATCTTTGCTTCGCCTATCTGTTCTTTGCGATGGTGATGACCATGGCGGGCAAGTTTCCCGACTTCGGCGCCATGTTCCCGGATTGGCTCTATTCGACCTTCAACCCTAACGACAAGACCAATCTGGCGCCCTACCGTTTCCTGCACTTTGTAACGATCGTGATCCTCGTCATCCGGTTTGTGCCCAAGGAATGGCCGGGCCTGGAATGGAAGATGTTCGATCCGCTTATCGTCTGCGGTCAGCAGTCGC
>DATGGY010000123.1:0-24534 GCA_035308285.1 Bradyrhizobium sp.
CCGACGGTCTCGCCACCTTTGGTCACCCACACTTCGGCATTGAAGCGCTCGACCATCTGGACGAATTTCGCGGAAGCGCGCGCGTGCAGGCCGCGCTTGTTGATGATCGGAAGTTCGCGGGAGACGGCGTCCGCCGGCACGCTTGGCCCGGGGATATGATCGGGCGCAGCGTCGTCGCTCATTTGCCGGCGAGAACCCGGCTCGCGATGGTCACGTATTTGCGGCCAGCTTCCTGGGCCATGGAAATGGCGTCGGGGAGCGACCGCTCCTCGCGGACTTTTGCGAGCTTGACCAGCATCGGAAGATTGATTCCCGCGAGCACTTCCACCTTCGGGCGGCTCATGCAGGAGATTGCGAGATTTGAAGGTGTGCCGCCGAACATGTCGGTGAGGATGGCGACGCCGTCGCCAGAGTCGACGCGGTTGACCGCCTCGATAATGTCGCTCCGGCACAGATCGGAATCATCCTCGGCCCCGATCGTGACGGCTTCAATTTGTTTTTGCGGACCCATGACATGTTCGAGCGCCGCCTTGAACTCGTCGGCAAGGCGCCCATGCGTCACAAGCACTAGACCAATCATCGAAAACTCCTCGCGGGTGCTTTTTGGTGCACCGCACGAACGCGCCACTTTGACCATCCAGAGCCCCCGCGCAAGAGGGGATCGTCGCGATTCTCCCGGAAATTAGCGGTGGGGAAAGGGAGCCGGCGCCGGTCTATTCGGTCGCGATAGTGGGACTGATATGGTTACCAATCCCTTTCGGGCAATCCGCCGAAAGCTGGGTGGGGGGTGAATTCGCGGTCATTGTAAGCCCGGCAATCGCCAGCGGAAGACCGGCACGACCACGGCCCACGGGGATTCGAGGTATTTTTATACCTAGAATGTGGGCGTGAAGGGCCTCTGGCGGCGGCAGTCGCTCGGCGTCCGGAGCGTCAAGGTCGACCACCAGGCCGACAATTGCCTCGTTGACGAAGTCGCAATTGCGAATACCTAACCCGCGAATTTCGATGAGCCCGGCCAAGGCCGGCGCAGGGCGGACGACGAGCTGGCCTTCCACGGCCAGGACGTGGACGCGATCATCTCCCACCAGCAGGGCCGGCGCGATCTGGCTGGAGCGGCCTGCCAGGATGAGGTCAAACGCAAGACGCGATTTGCCGGACCCCGACGGCCCGCGGATCAGCACCGCGCGATTTCCCACCAGCACCGCGGAGGCGTGGATGGTGGCGCCTTCCGCCCTGGTCATGGCGCGGGCAGCCTGACCACAAAGCGCGCGCCGGAGACCGTTGCCTCGCCGTCCACCCCGGGCGGGCCGGCGCGGTTCTCCGCCCATATCCGTCCGCCATGGGCCTCGACGATCTGCTTCGAGATCGACAATCCGAGCCCCGAATTCTGCCCGAAGCCCTGATGCGGCCGGTCGGTGTAGAAGCGCTCGAAGATTCGTTCCAGCGCGTCCTCGCGAATGCCCGGTCCGTCATCGTCGACGATGATTTCGATGTCCGACCGCACGCGCCGGCATGTGATCCGCACCTTGCTGCCGGCTTCGGAAAACGACTGGGCGTTGGACAACAGATTCGAGATCACCTGTCCGAGCCGCGAATCGTGACCCGGGACCGAGAAAGTGTCGCTGGCGCCTCGTCCTTCGAAACGCAGCTCGACGGCGATATTGTTGCCGCGCCGGGTTTCATTGGCGACCGAAGCCAGCGCCGTCAAGAGACGGCGAAGACCGACGGAAGTCATGTCCTGGCGCTGCAGCTCGGCATCGAGCCGGCTGGCATCCGAAATGTCGGAAATCAGCCGGTCGAGCCGCCTGACGTCATGTTCGATCACCGTGAGCAGCCGCGCGCGGCTGTTTTCGTTGCGCGCCAAAGGCAGCGTTTCGACCGCCGAGCGCAGCGACGTCAGCGGGTTCTTCAGCTCGTGGGCGACGTCGGCGGCGAACATTTCGATCGCCTCGATGCGGTTGTAGAGCGCGTCCGTCATATCGCGCAGTGCGCCGGAGAGATGTCCGATCTCGTCGCGGCGGCCGGTGAAATCGGGAATTTCAACGCGGGTCCGGATACGACGCCGGACGCGTTCGGCGCTGTCGGCAAGCCGACGCACCGGGCCTGCGATCGTGCTCGCCAGCAGTAACGACAATACGATCATCACCGCGGAGGCGACGCCGCCGACCTTGAGAATGGCAAGCCGCTCGGCGGTGACCATCTGGTCGATGTCGTCGCCCTGGGTCGAAAGCATCAATGCGCCATGGATTGCGCGGAAACGCTGCACCGGGACAGCGACCGAAACGATCACCTCGCCGAGGTCGTTGACGCGCACCACGCTGCTCTTCTGGCCCTTCAGCGAGTGTGCGACTTCCTGGTATCCATTGCCGTTCTCGGGGCCGAGCTCGCGATAGAGCGGCAGGTCGCCGCGATTGAGCCAGGTGCGGATCGCGATCATCGTCCGTTGGGCGATACCCGGCTTCTCCACCGACGGCGGCGGCAATTCGAAGCGCAGCACGTCACCGCGGCCATAAAGACTGCGGCTGTCGAGGATGAGGCCGCCATCGCGGTCGTAGATGCGGGCGCGGGTCTTGGTCGGCGAAATCAGCCGGCGCAGGACCGGCGCGACGCGCTCCGGATTGATCGGAAAGTCGAGCCCCGAATATTCGTCGGGTGCGCCGTAGGTTTCGCCGGGTTTTAAGTCCTGCAGTCGGTCGGGGTCGATGGTGATGGTATCGGTCTCGACGGTTGCGGAGGCCGCGATCGCGCCGGCGATGATCTCGGCCTGCACCAGCAGGCTTTGCGCGCGCGCGTCGATCAGGCCGGCGCGGAACTGCGAAAGATAGAGAATGCTCGCCACCAGCGCGAGCAGGCCGGCGATGTTGAGCGAAACGATGCGCCGCGTCAGGCTGGAGAAGCTTAAGGCGAAAAAGAATTGACCGACCCGGCGCAGCCAGTCGAGCAGCCGCTGCCAGCCTCCGAGCGGCGGGTTCTCCGCGGCAACGGTATCCAGAACGACGGGCGGCAAAGCGTCCTCGGCATTCAGGCTTGCATCAGGGAGCGTTCGATCAAGCAATGGCCAAAACCGCCGGTTGTTTCAAAATTCCCGCGATGGGTATTGTCTTCGCAGCTTACCCCAGGGACGCGGCGGCGTCAGTTAACAAACCGCGCGCCCGCCGTCAGGTTTCCTTGAAACGGTACCCCACCCCGTACAGGGTTTCGATCATCTCGAACTCGTCGTCCACGACCTTGAATTTCTTGCGAAGCCGCTTGATGTGGCTGTCGATGGTTCGATCGTCGACATAGACTTGGTCGTCATAGGCCGCGTCCATCAGGGCATTGCGGCTCTTGACGACGCCGGGGCGCGTGGCCAGCGCCTGCAGGATGAGAAACTCCGTCACCGTCAACGTCACCGGCTCATTCTTCCAGGTGCAGGTGTGCCGCTCCGGGTCCATGCGCAACAGGCCGCGGTCCAGCGCCTTGGCGTCGGTCTCCTTCGGCACGGCGGTAGGATCCTTCGGCGCCGCGCGGCGAAGCACGGCCTTCACGCGCTCGACCAGAAGTCGCTGCGAGAACGGCTTGCGGATGAAATCGTCGGCGCCCATTTTGAGGCCGAACAATTCGTCGATCTCCTCGTCCTTGGACGTCAGGAAGATGACCGGAAGGTCCGATTTCTGCCGCAGTCGCCGCAGCGTCTCCATGCCGTCCATGCGCGGCATCTTGATGTCGAGGATGGCAAGGTCGGGCGGACTGGTGCGGAATCCGTCAAGCGCCGACGCACCGTCGGTATAGGTCATGATGCGGTAACCTTCCGCCTCAAGCGCAATCGAGACGGATGTGAGAATGTTGCGGTCATCGTCGACCAAGGCAATTGTGGGCATGAGCCTGCTTTCAGATACTGCTACTAGGTTGCTGAAACGGCGGCTAATTTGCTGATGCGCCGCGTAAATGGGTTTCGAACGTGGTCAGCGAGCAATGCAAGCTGGGCTGAAGTGTGACCGAGTTCCATGAAAGCGCCTCATCCGGCGAAGCGCCCCGACCCCATATTGAGGTTCGTTTACCCGAAAAAAGGCTCTCATTGCAACAGTTTGGCGAGGTAATAATCGATGCAATTGACCCCCGATTTCGATCCCGGGAAGTTGGCCCGGTCACTGCTCCGCCGTAGCCGCCAGGGGGCGCTTGCGACCCTGATGGCGGGCAGCGGCGATCCCTATTGCTCGCTGGTGAATGTCGCAAGCCACCCCGACGGCTCGCCGGTCCTGTTGATTTCGCGCCTTGCCGTGCACACGAAAAATCTCCTCGCGGACACAAGGGCTTCGTTGATGCTGGACGAGCGCGCCGAGGGCGATCCGCTGGAGGGAGCACGCATCATGCTCTCGGGCCGGGCCGAGGAGGTCTCTAGCCCCGATCTGGAAATCGTCCGACGGCGCTACCTCAACGCCCATTCGTCGGCGGAAGCTTTTGTAAACTTCAAGGACTTCTCCTTCTTTCGGATCAGGCCGAGCGGAACCCATCTGGTGGCCGGTTTCGGGCGAATCGTCGATCTGAAGCCCGAGCGGTTTCTGACCGATATTTCCGACGCCGCGGCCCTGATTGAGGCCGAACAGGGCGCGGTCGAGCACATGAACGCCGATCATCGTGAGGCGACTAACCTCTACGCTACGAAGCTGCTCGGTGCGGAAGCGGCCGACTGGCGCTGCACCGGGTGCGATCCCGACGGGATCGACCTGCAGGCCGGGACCAGGACCTTACGGCTCGACTTTCCGTCGCGGGTCACGGGGCCGGGCGAGTTGCGAAAGATGCTGGTCAAACTGGCGGAAGAGGCGCGGGCCAAACCATAGCCGCGGGCGCGTCTTCATCGGTGCATCCGCCGATGATCCAGCGGAGACATAGCAATGGTGCGCCGCAACAGATTCACGACGCTCAACTATGCTTTCCAACCCGCTTGCAGCAGCAAAGATTTGTGCCCGATCAATGTTTCGGCCTGGAATAAACCAAATAGGAGGGATCGGCTTGGCAAGGCCAGCGTTCATCAATAATAGGTCGTCGGACCTGGGTCGGAAGGCTATATTAATTGACGGTACCGCGACGGCAGGCGCGTATGGCGGCATGCGCGCTTTGGATTTCGCGGGTTCAAGGAGGGAATTTCGTGCAAGAGACTGGAATTCGCAACGGTGCCTTCGGCGCCGACAAATCTGGCTTAAAAAATCTCAAGCGGGTGCACTGGAATCTCGGCGCCGCGCAGCTCTATCAACATTCCCTTTCCGCAGGCGAGGCGGTGCTCTCCGCCGACGGCGCGCTCTGCGCCGACACCGGCGACTTCACCGGCCGCAGCCCGAAGGACAAGTTCACGGTTCGCGATACCACCACCGAGAAAATGTGGTGGGCCGGCAACCAGTCGATCACCTCCGAACAGTTCGAAGCGCTCTATGCGGATTTCCTCAAGCACGCCGAAGGCATGACGCTGTTCGCGCAGGACCTCTACGGCGGCGCTGATCCGAACTTCCAGATCAAGACCCGTGTCTTCACCGAGCTTGCCTGGCATTCGCTGTTCACCCGCACGCTGTTGATCCGCCCGAAGCTGTCAGAGCTCAGGGACTTCGTTCCCGAACTGACCATCATCGACATGCCGAGCTTCCGCGCCGATCCGAAACGTCACGGCGTGCGCTCGGAGAACGTGGTTGCGATCGATTTCGCCCGCAAGATCGTCCTGATCGGCGGGTCTTATTATGCCGGCGAGATAAAGAAGTCGGTCTTCACCACGCTGAACTATTACCTGCCCGCCCGAGGCGTGATGCCGATGCACTGCTCGGCCAATGTGGGTCCTGCAGGCGATTCGGCAATCTTCTTCGGCCTCTCCGGAACCGGAAAGACCACGCTGTCGGCCGATCCCAAGCGCACGCTGATCGGCGACGACGAACACGGCTGGGGCACCGACGGCATCTTCAACTTCGAGGGCGGCTGCTACGCCAAATGCATCAAGCTGTCGCAGGAAGCCGAGCCGGAGATCTATGCGGCGAGCAAGCGCTTCGGCGCCGTGCTCGAAAACGTCGTGCTCGACGAGGACACCCGCGTGCCGGATTTCGACGACGGTTCGAAAACCGAGAATACCCGCTCGGCCTATCCGCTCGATTTCATCCCTAACGCCTCGCGCACCGGCCGCGCCGGCCACCCGAAGAACGTGGTGATGCTGGCAGCCGACGCCTTCGGCGTTCTGCCCCCGATCGCCAAACTCTCGCCGGCGCAGGCGATGTATCACTTCCTGTCCGGCTATACCGCGAAGGTGGCGGGCACCGAACGCGGCCTCGGCTCCGAGCCGCAGCCGGAATTCTCCACCTGCTTCGGCTCACCGTTCCTGCCGCTCGACCCTTCAATCTATGGCAATATGCTGCGCGAGCTGATCGCCAAGCACAATGTCGATTGCTGGCTGGTCAACACCGGCTGGACCGGCGGCAAATACGGCACCGGCTCCAGGATGCCGATCAAGGTGACCCGCGCGCTGCTCACGGCGGCGCTCGACGGCAGCTTGCGCAATGTGGAATTCCGCACCGACGAATATTTCGGCTTCGCGGTGCCGACCGCGCTGCCGGGCGTTCCAACCGAAATCCTCAATCCCGTGAACACCTGGAAGGACAAGGCCGGGTTCGACAAGACCGCGCGTGCACTGGTCGGCATGTTCCAGAAGAACTTTGCCAAGTTCGAGGCCCAGGTCGACGCCGACGTCCGCGCCGCCGCGCCCGACGTGAAGCTCGCGGCGGAGTGAATAGGCAAACCATCACGAACCAAAGGGCGGCTCGGCGAGCCGCCCTTTTTGTTACTTGCGCGGCTTGCGGTCGCCCGATCAGCCCATCGCCCCGCGCTGCGCGCCCGGCGCCTGCGGTAGGCCTCCGTTCACCGGCACATTCCATATCTCCTGCGCGTATTCGCGGATGGTGCGGTCGGATGAGAACCAGGCCATGCGCGCGACGTTGAGGATCGAGGCGCGCGTCCATGCCGGAACCACCTGCCAGCGGGCGTCAATGCCGCGCTGGGCTTCGTAATAGGAATCGAAATCCGCGCTCACCATATAATGGTCGAGATGGCGTAGCGCATACGCGACCGATTCAAAGCGGCTCGGGTCGTCGGGCGAGAATTCGCCGCTGCCGATCGCATTGATCGCGCGCGCCAGGCGGGGCGAGCGGCGGACCACGTCGGTGGCATCGATCCCCTGCTTGCGCCGCACCGCTACGTCCATCGCTTCCATGCCGAAGATCGCGACGTTTTCCGCACCCACATGGTCGCGGATTTCGATATTGGCGCCGTCAAGCGTGCCGATGGTCAGCGCGCCGTTCAGCGCGAGCTTCATGTTGCCGGTGCCGGAGGCCTCCATGCCAGCGGTCGAAATCTGCTCGGAGAGATCGGCGGCGGGAATGATCACTTCCGCAAGGCTGACATTGTAGTCGGCGAGGAAGGCGATCTTCAGCCGCCCGGCGATTAACGGATCCTTGTTGACGATTTCGGCGACGTCGTTGATCAGCTTGATGATCAGCTTGGCATAGCGATAACCTGCCGCCGCCTTTCCGGCGAAGATCTTGACGCGCGGCACCCAGTCGCGTTGCGGGTCGTCCTTGATTGCGTGATAGAGCGCGACCGCTTCCAGGATGTTGAGCAACTGGCGCTTGTATTCGTGGATGCGCTTGATCTGGACGTCGAACAGCGCGGCCGGATCGATCTTGATTTTCAGGCGTTCGCCGATCAACCGCGATAGCGCGGCCTTGTTATGGTGCTTGACGTTGCGGAACGCTTCCTGGAACGCGCTGTCGCTGGCGCGAGCCTCAAGATGCGAAAGTAGTGTGGGATCGTCGAGCATGGCCTCGCCGCAGGCCTCGCGTAACAGCTCGGTCAGCTTCGGATTGGCCAGCATCAGCCAGCGGCGGAAGGTGATGCCGTTGGTCTTGTTGGTGATGCGGCCGGGATAGAGATGGTTGAGGTCGTGGAACACGGTCTCCTTCATCAGGTCGGAATGCATCGCCGAGACGCCGTTGATGCGGTGGGAGCCGACGAACGCCAATTGGCCCATCCGGACGCGTCTTCCGGATTTCTCGTCGATCAGCGAGACCGAGGCGCGGAAATCGACGTCGCCGGGACAGCGCTCCTCGGCGAGCGCCAGATGTCCGACATTGATGCGATAGATGATTTCGAGATGCCGCGGCAGCAGCCGCTCGAAAAGTTCGACCGGCCAGGTCTCGAGCGCTTCCGGCAGCAAGGTGTGATTGGTGTAGGACAGCGTGTCGACGGTGATCTTCCACGCATCCTCCCAGCGGATGTTATTGAGATCGACGAGAATGCGCATCAACTCGGTGACGGCAAGACTGGGGTGGGTATCGTTGAGCTGCACCGCGACTTTGGCCGCAAGGCCCCGGATTTGTCCGTCCGTCGCCAGGTGACGCTTGACCAGATCCTGCAGCGAGGCCGAGACGAAGAAATATTCCTGGCGTAGCCTGAGTTCGCGCCCCGCAGGGCTCTCGTCATTCGGATAGAGGAATTTGCAGATCGATTCGGCGCGCGCCTCTTCCGCGCTGGCACCGAGATAGTCGCCGGTGTTGAAGACGTCGAGATTGAGCGGATCGGGCGAGCGCGCCGACCACAGCCGCAGCGCGTTGACGTGATGGCCGCGCCATCCGACGATCGGGGTGTCGTAGGCGATCGCCTGCACGGTTTCCGCCGGATGCCAGATCGCGCGGCCGCCTCCCTTCGCTTCGACATGTTCGACGCCGCCGCCGAAATGCACGTGATAAACCACCTCCGGCCGCTGGAATTCCCAGGGGTTGCCGAAGCTCAACCATTCGTCGGGATATTCCTGCTGCCAGCCGTGATTAATGATCTGGCGGAACAGGCCGAAATCGTAGCGGATGCCGTAGCCGGTCGCGGGGATCGCCAGAGTCGCCATGCTTTCCATGAAGCACGCCGCGAGCCGCCCGAGGCCGCCATTGCCGAGCGCCGCATCCGGCTCGCATTTGCGCAATTCGGACAGCCCGACGCCGAGATCGCCGAGCGCTGCCTCGAACACTGCAAGCAGCCCCATATTGTTCAGGGCATCGGTGAACAGACGGCCGATCAGGAATTCGAGTGACAGGTAATAGACCCGTTTGCGGCCGGCGTCGTAGCTCGCCTTCTCCGCCGTCAGCCAGCGGTGCACGATGCGGTCGCGAAGCGCGAGCGCGGCCGCCTCGTACCAGTCGTGCTTGGTTGCCATGCCGGCGTCCTTGCCGATGGCGAGCCTGAGCTTGGCGAGGATCGCGCTCTTGATCTCCGCCAGCGCCAGCTCATCGATGGGCTGACCCGGCGCCGGAAAATTCACGGGGAAAGGTGGGTCTGGCAAAATTCGAATCCTGCGGCTTGTTACCAAGAATCATACGCGCCTTGCGCCGCAATCAAAACCGGACAGGGCCCTCGATTGTGCAACGCATGCCCGGTTTTTATGCAAGGACCGGGCCGGCTTTTTCGGGAAGGGCCTCTGCGACGGTTGGAAAACCCGGCGGAAGGCGGCGAAATCCTCTCGCGAATGATGGTGTCGGCAAGCTATGGTCCGCGAAGCGATCCGCTCTAGGCGAAGCCATTAGCAGCGACTTTTTGTGAGAGGAATGATGGCCGTATCAGTTGAATTTGGCCCATGCTGCTTCTGTGGTCGCGGCATCGAAAAAACCGATACCGATCCATGCCGCGTGACGGTCGAGACAGCGACCGACAAATGGCAGGTATGGATGTGCCATGGATCGTGCTTTCGCGCCAAGCTTGCCGATCTGCCGGAAGCGCCGGGCCTTTTCGAGCCGGCGCATTTTTGACCGCCGCCGGCCGACGGCGAGACAAGGACTTCCCGATGCGTCTTGTGTTGATCTCGTTTTTTATATTGTCGCTGACGGCCGGGTCGGAGGCTGCCTGCGTCTGCCGCTGCGTCGATGGTGAAATGCAGCCTCTTTGCCAAAGCTCAGTTGACGTGCCGCCGGTTTGTCCAGTCACTGTGTGCGCCATTGTCCCTCCCTCGGTCAGGCCGGTGCAGCCACTAGGCCTTCCGCCGCTTGGGACCTCGCAATGTTCGCAGCGGCAGGTCCTCAACCCGACCACGCGCCAGTACGAGTGGCGCAACGTCTGCAATTAGTTCTGGCCGATCGAACAAATTAAGAACACTTTAGCAAGTACTTGATATATCATAGTGATTCGACGCCCCGCCGACACAACATATAGGTCTATCCGCTCTTTCGAGGACTACATGTCCACCATCGCCTTTGATCAATTCGCGCTCACCCGCATCGCCGACTTCGCCCGCTCGCTGTCGCGGCTGCATCGGGCCTCCCGCCGCCAACTCGTCGACGACGATGCGATCGACCGGGAATTCAACGCCGTCTGCATGTCGGTGTGGGGCTATACTACCGACGACATCAGCGACGATCTGTTCTCCGACGCCGACCACGTCTTTCTCGATTCGCTCGATGAGGCGCACGCGCGCATCTTTGCCGCCGAAGCCGGCTACGACCTCGTCGACGACGAGGGCATGCTGACGGACTGGTGGGGCTATTGCTGGATGATCCTCGCCGAGAAACGCGGCCTGCTGACGGCGGAAAACCGCGCCGCGGCGCGGGCTCAAATCGAGGAGAAATACCGCTCCGCGCCGAACGTGATCGGGGTGATTGTCGGGCGGTGATTTTTCGCAGGTCCTTATCCTGAGGAGGCGCGTGAGCGCCGTCTCGAAGGATGGCCGCGTTTCGGCTGCGGCCTCATGGTTCGAGACGCGCGAAGCCGCGCTCCTCACCATGAGGGGTCAGGCTGGCGACCTAATTCACTTCCGCCCGCTTCGCCCTGCTCGAAACCGTCTTCGGCACCGACGTGACCGGCGGCATGACGTCGCGCACGATCTCCATCGGCGGTGCGTCATTGGCGATCGCTTCGGCGGCCACCGGCGCCACCTTCATCTCGCCGAGCCGGGCGCGCACCTCGGCGGCAAGTCCCGGATAGGAGGCGACCGGCGTGAATTCCGGCGCCTGGTTGTTGCCGACCTTGATGCCGGAATACGCCACAAGCCCGTCGGTGGTCGCGATCACGTCGCCGGCGCGCAATGAGGTATCGAGCGTCAGATCGACCGGGGCGAGGCCGGCGGCGCTGCGGCCATTGCAGGTGCAGTCGGCGCGCAGCGCCTTGCGATAGGCAAATGCATTCTCGCTGTCGGCGTAGCGCTCGCCGGCAGCGGTCATGGCGCTGTCGATATGGCTGCCGAAGAAGACCTTGGTGGCACTCGCCGGGCAAAATGCCTGGCACATTTGCACCGGCGTGGCACTGCCGCGCGCCAGCGGAAAATACTTGCCGTCGCAACTGCGCACGCAAAAAGCGGGACCGCCCGAGGCGACCGGCCGCGGTGGCGGCGCATTCTGGCCAGCGGGATCGGCGAAGAAATTCGCCTGCGACGGGGTTTGGTGCTGCTTCTGGAGACCGCCGAACAGCAGGTCAAACAGGTTCTGGGCTGACGCGCCGCGCGGCGCAAACGCAATGGCGCCGGCGAGGCAAGCGGTGGCAACGAGCATCATGCGGCGCCGCATGCGCTGATCGGTCAACTCAGTACGCAACGCCTACTCCACCCCAACGCCACAAACTCAGCCGCAGGCTGTGCCCCGGCGCGATCTACCTTAGTGCGGGATGGTAAACGAGCTATGAGCGAGGGCTGGATGGTGGGAAAAGAAAGTGGGTGCTTGCCGCTTTCATGTTGCCCCGCGCACGTTCTTCTCCCTCTCCCGCGCTTGCGGGGGAGGGCCGGGGTGGGGGTAGTGCCGCAATCGCGGAAGCTAAATGTGCGGAGAAACTTCCCCCACCCGCCGCGCTCGGTTGAGCGCGGCGACCTCCCCCGCAAGCGGGAGAGGTAAGAAGAGCAAGGTCGTCCGCTCAATCCTTGAGAAACTCGCCGGCCCTGTAGAGCCAGCGAAACGGCAATCCGGCCTTGGCGAAGGTTTCGCCGGCGCCCTCTTCGCGGTCGATCATGGTCAGGACGAGGGCAACCTCGGCGCCTGAATCTCGCGCCGCCTCCACCGCCTTCAGCGCCGACTCGCCGGTGGTGGTGACGTCCTCGACGATCGCGACGCGCTTGCCTTGCAGGCTCTCGTTTTTCGCAAGGCCTTCCACCGCAAGGCGCGCGCCGTGCTCCTTGGGCTTCTTGCGCACGAAGAAAGCCGCGAGCGGATGGCCCTTGATCCAGGAGAGCTGCGCGACCGCGCCCGCAAGCGGCACCGCGCCCATCTCCAGCCCTCCGACATAATCAAGGCCGTCGTCCTTGAGCGCCTCATAGGTCAATTCTGCCAGCAATGCGGCGCCTTCGGGGTCGAGCATGGTCGGCTTGAGGTTGAAGTAGAAATTGCTCTTGCGGCCCGAGGCCAGCGTGATTTCTCCGCGCCCGAACGAACGCTTGCGGATGATCTCGGCGAGGCGGGCGCGGGACGCTGATTTGGACAAGGGTCTCACTCGAATTAAGGAGGCGCAATCTATTCGCTGACGGCCGCTCATGCCAGAGCGGAAGCCGGGCCATCAACAGCGCAAGGCGCGCCAAAGCGGATGATCGGTTATTCCGCAACAACGGTTGTGGGGTTGTGAGGTTCCGCGTTACTGGATACCCCGCTTTTCGCGGGGTACGACAAAATGACGATCGAACTTCACACCTGGAACACGCCGAACGGCCGTAAGATTAGCGTCGCGCTGGAGGAAATGGGCCAGCCTTACAAGGTCTTTCCGGTCGACATCGCCAAGGGCGAGCAAATGGCGCCTGAATTTCTTAGCCTCAGCCCCAACAACAAGATTCCCGCGATCGTCGATCCCGACGGCCCTGGGGGAAAACGCGTCAGCGTGTTCGAGTCCGGAGCGATCCTGCTTTACCTCGGTGAGAAGACCGGCAAATTCCTCCCCCTATCCCTGATCGAGCGCATTCCGGTCTATGAATGGCTGATGTGGCAGATGGGCGGCTTCGGCCCGATGCCGGGACAGGTGCATCACTTCATCGCGCTGGAAAACGAGCAGGACCGCGCCTATGGCTTGAAGCGCTACATGGCCGAGACACGCCGGCTCTATGGCGTGCTCGATCGCCGGCTCGCCGGTCACGAATTTGTGGCGAGTAAGCTTTCGGTGGCCGATTTTGCAATCCTCGGCTGGGCCTGGCGGCATCCGCGCCACAAGGTCGATCTCGCCGACTTCCCCAACGTCAAGCGCTGGTACGAAACAATGATGGCGCGGCCCGCCGTCAAGCGCGGCATGGAAGCAAAGCTGGATTGAGTTTTCTTCTCCCTCGCCCCGCTCTTCGCGGGGAGAGGGCTGGGGTGAGGGGCTGCTTCCCCAAATTACGAGGATAATGTGCGCGCGGTAAGCCCCCCTCACCCGGATCGCAAGGGCGACCCGACCTCTCCCCGCAAGCGGGGCGAGGTGAGGAAGACGGGCTAGGCCCGGATCGCACCAACAAACCGCTCGATCGCATGGCGGAGCGGGCCGGCGAGGTCAGGATTTGCCGCGATGCTGTCGGCATCGTTCGCGGTGCCAAGCAATGGCAATGTGATCGAGGCGTCCTTGACGAGATGCGCCGACATCGTCTCAAGCGTGATCGTCAGGGCGGCCAGCGCGTGGGTTGCCCGCAGCGAGGTATTGATCAGCGCGACCGGCTTGCCCGGAAATGTTTCGCTGCCCACCAGCCAGTCGAGTGCATTCTTCATCACGCCTGAGACGCCGCGAGCATATTCGGGGCTGGAAATCAGCAATCCGTCGGCATTGCCGATGACCGTTCGAAACCGGGCGACTTCGGCAGGCAGGCGCTCGGCTTCGAGATCGGAATTGAAAAAGGGAAGGTGGCCGATACCCTCAAACAGCGTGATCTCCACGCCGGCGGGCGCAAGGCGACATGCAGCTTGAAGCACGCACGTGTTGAGAGAGCCGACACGCAGACTGCCGGAAATCGCAATGATCTTCATCGATGCTCCAATCGAACGAGGACCGCTACGAGGCGCAATTGTCGATCAATGCGCCTCGTCCCAATTGTCCGCGGCGCGCGCATCGACATGCAGCGGCACCGACAGCAGCACCGCCGGGAATGGCGCATCCTGCATAACGTGCTGCACCACCGGCAACGTCGCGGCGACTTCCTCTTCCGGCACCTCGAAGATCAGTTCGTCATGCACCTGCAACAGCATCTGCGCCGAAAGCGTCTTTTCGGCCAACGCATCTTCCATCCGGATCATAGCGCGGCGGATGATGTCGGCCGCAGTTCCCTGGAGACGCGCGTTAATCGCGGCGCGCTCGTTGAAGGAGCGGATCGAGGCGTTGGACGCCTTGATGTCGGGGTAATGGCATTTCCGGCCGAACAGCGTCTCGACATAGCCATGCGCGCGGCAGAAATCCCGCGTCGAGTCCATATAAGCGCGGATGCCGGGAAAGCGCTCGAAATATTTCTTGATATAGGCGGAAGCCTCCTCGCGGGCGATGCCGAGCTGGTTGGCGAGCCCGAACGCGGAGATGCCATAGATGATGCCGAAATTGATCGCCTTGGCGCGGCGGCGCACCTCGCCCGGCATTGCCTTGACGGGAACGCCGAACATTTCCGACGCGGTCATGGCGTGAATGTCGAGCCCGTCGCGGAAGGCTTGCTTGAGAACGGGAATGTCGGCGATCTCGGCGAGCAGGCGCAATTCGATCTGCGAGTAATCGGCCGACACCAGCTTGTGGCCCGGCGTGGCGATGAAGGCGCGGCGGATTTTCCTTCCGTCCTCGGTGCGCACCGGAATGTTCTGCAGGTTCGGCTCGTTCGACGACAGCCGCCCGGTGGTGGTTGCAGCCAGCGCATAGGTAGTGTGCACGCGATGGGTCTGCGGATGCACATAGGTCGGCAGCGCGTCGGTGTAGGTCGATTTGAGTTTGGAGACCTGCCGCCATTCCAGAATCTTTTTCGGGAATTCGTGGCCCTGTTCGGCGAGGTCGTCGAGGATCCGCGCCGAGGTCGACCACGCTCCAGTCTTGGTTTTGGTGCCGCCGGCAATCCCCATCTTGCCGAACAAAATATCGCCGATTTGCTTGGGGCTGCCGACATTGACCGGCTCGCCCGCGATCTCCTGAATCTCGGCTTCGACCCGCGCGGCGGTCTGGGCGAACTCGCCCGACAGCCGCGACAGCACCTGACGGTCGATCGAAATGCCGCGCCGCTCCATCCGCGCCAGCACCGAGACCAGCGGTCGCTCCAGCGTCTCGTAGACCGAATTCATGCGCTCGGCGACGAGGCGAGGCTTGAGCAGGCGCCACAGTCTCAAGATCACGTCGGCGTCCTCGGCCGAGTAGGCGGTCGCCTTGTCGATCGCGACTTGATCGAAGCTGAGTTTCGCCTTACCGCTGCCGGTGATCTCGCCATGCGTTATGGTGGCGTGGCCGAGCCAGGTTTCGGCAAGCGCATCGAGTCCATGCGCGTTGCGGCCGGCGTCGAGCGCATAGCTCATCAACTGCGCGTCGTCATAGTTGCGAAGGGTGATGCCATGTTGCGCCAACATCACCGCCGCGAACTTGACGTTGAAACCGATCTTCAGGATGCCGGCCGATTCCAGTAACGGCCGCAGCGCCTCGAGCGCTTCGCTTGTCTTGATCTGGTCAGGGGCGAGGCCAGCGGCAAACAGGCCTGAGCCGTCGCCGGATTGCTTGTGGGCAAGCGGGACGTAGCAGGCGTCGTTGGGTTTGAGCGCGAGCGCAATGCCGCAAATCTCGGCCTGCATCGGATCGATCGAATTTGCCTTAGCCTCGATCGCGAACTGGCCGGTATCGGGCACCCGCGCGATCCAGGCGTTGAGGTCGGCGAACTTGCGGATGGTCTGGTATCTGCCGCGATCGACCGGCGTCTTCCGCGCCTCCTCGGCGCGCGCGGCGGCGAGCGCCTGCGGCGTGCCCTTGAGGCCCGCGGCTTTGTCGTTGCGGCCAGCATCGGCCTTGCTGGCGGCACTCCCTCTCCCGCTTGCGGGGGAGGGCAGGCTGGGGGTGCCTCCGCGTGCGAACAGGTCTCCATCCGAAGGGCCCCTACCCGCGGGCGGGTGAGGTGAAGGGGACTTGCCGCTTCCGCCACTCGCGGTTTTCGTGTCGGCTTCGACGTCCGCCGGATCGATCTGCGAATATTCCGAAACCCGCCGGGTGAGCGAAGAAAATTCCATCGCCTTGAGAAACGCGATCAGCTTGCGCGCGTCGGGTTCGTGCACGGCGAGTTCGTCGAGCGGCACATCGAGCTTGACCTTGTCGTCGAGCAGCACCAGCTGCCGCGAAATCCGCGCCTTCTCGGCATGCTCGATCAATGCCTCCCGCCGTTTCGGCTGCTTGATCTCGCCGGCGCGCATGAGCAGGGTTTCGAGGTCGCCATATTCGACGATCAGTTGCGCTGCCGTCTTGACGCCGATGCCGGGCACGCCCGGCACATTGTCGGTGGAATCCCCCGCCAGCGCCTGAACCTCGACTACTTTCTCCGGCGGCACGCCGAATTTCTCGATCACTTCGGGAATGCCAATCCGGCGGTCCTTCATGGTGTCGAACATCGTCACCTTGTCGGTGACAAGCTGCATCAGATCCTTGTCCGACGATACGATGGTCGTGGTCGCGCCGCGTTCGCCGGCCTGCCGCGCGTAAGTGGCGATGAGGTCATCGGCCTCAAAGCCCGTCTGTTCGAGACACGGTAGGTCGAATGCGCGCACCGCCTCGCGGATGAATGCGAATTGCGGAATCAGATCGTCCGGCGCCGGGGGCCGGTGCGCCTTGTAATCGGGATAAAGCTTGTTGCGGAAGGTGACTTCGGATTTATCAAAGACGATGGCCAGATGCGTCGGCCGGTTGTCGGGCGGCATGTCGCGCAGCAATTTCCACAGCATGTTGCAGAAGCCGAGCACGGCATTGACTTGCAGCCCGTCGGATTTGCGGTTCAACGGCGGCAGCGCGTGGTAGGCGCGAAAAATATAGGAGGAACCATCGACCAGAAAGACGTGGTCGCCTTTCTTGAGGGCTTTGGCGGCAACGGGCTTGGCGGCCGCATTCGGGGAGGTCTTTTGGGAGGTTTTTTCGGATGTCTTTGGCATGGCGGAAACTTAAGGATTTTTGTGGCGATTGACAGCCTGTCATTGGCGAAATTTGCACAGTTCAACAACGCAGTCGTCCCGGCCAAGCGAAGCGCGAGTCGGGACCCATAACCACCGGCGCGGCGGGCTTAAAAAGGGCTAGAGCCACGTCAAACAAACCACTGACATCGGTGGTTATGGGCCCCGCGTTCGCGGGGACGACGAAGGAGGGAAACTTACTCTGCTGCTTGCAGCGCGGGTCGGGCCTTCGGCGCGATCCAGAACGCTTTTGGGCGTTCGAACAGGAAATTAGCCCCGACCCTCAGCGCGATCCGCCAGATCGCAAGGCGCGGCATCATCGGCCGTATCCGTTTCATTCCCCTTTATTCATACAAATGACATGCCGTTTTCCCGGTATTTCCAGTTTCCTCTGGACGCCAAAATGCTTTAAGACCCGCCCGACAAATCATTTCCGTTAACCATCATCGACGGGTTGGAAGATGCGAATTGCCATGATCGGCACGGGCTATGTGGGGCTGGTGTCAGGCGCTTGCTTTGCCGATTTCGGCCATCAGGTCACCTGCGTGGACAAGGACGAGGGCAAGATCTCAAGCCTGCGCCGCGGCGAAATTCCGATCTTCGAGCCGGGCCTTGAGGCGCTGGTCTCGGCCAATGTGAAGGCGGGCCGCTTGAATTTTGCGACCGATCTTGCCGCGCCCGTCGCTGAGGCCGATGCGGTGTTCATCGCCGTCGGCACGCCGTCGCGGCGCGGCGATGGCCACGCCGATCTGAGCTATGTTCACGCCGCCGCACGCGAGATCGCCGCCGCGCTAAAGGGGTTTACCGTGGTCGTCACCAAGTCCACCGTGCCGGTCGGCACCGGCGACGAAGTGGAGCGGATCATCGGTGAAACCAACCCCGCAGCCGACGTCGTGATCGCCTCCAATCCCGAATTCCTGCGCGAGGGCGCGGCGATCCGCGACTTCAAGTTTCCGGATCGAATCGTGATCGGCACGTCGGATGAGCGCGCGCGCAAGGTGCTCGGCGATATCTACCGGCCATTGTCGCTCAACCAGGCGCCGCTGATGTTCACCGCGCGGCGTACGGCGGAGCTGATCAAATACGCCGCCAACGCGTTTCTCGCCACCAAGATTACCTTCATCAACGAGATCGCCGATCTCTCGGAAAAAGTCGGCGCCGACGTTCAGGAGGTCGCCCGCGGCATCGGGCTCGACAACCGTATCGGCTCGAAATTCCTGCATGCGGGTCCCGGTTTCGGCGGCTCGTGCTTTCCGAAGGACACCCGCGCGCTGGTCAAGATCGCGCTCGATCACGACGTGCAGCTTCGGATCGTCGAGGCGGTGCTTTCCGTCAACGACAACCGCAAGCGCGCGATGGCGCGCAAGGTTTCGAGCGCCGCCGGCGGCAGCCTGCGCGGCAAAACGGTCGCGGTGCTCGGCCTCACCTTCAAGCCCGACACCGACGATATGCGCGAGGCGCCGTCGATCCCGCTCGTGACCGGGTTGCTCGATATGGGCGCGAAGGTGCGCGCGCACGATCCGGTGGGCATGGAGCAGGCCCGCCGCGAATTACCCGACATCGAATATTGCGACGACCCCTATATTTGCGTGCGCGGCGCGGATGCGATGGTGGTGGTGACCGAGTGGGTGCAATATCGCACGCTCGATCTCGACCGCCTGAAGAGCGAAATGGCGCAGCCCGTGGTGGTCGACCTGCGCAACGTCTATCGCCCCGAGGAGATGACCGCGCACGGCTTTATCTACGAAAGCGTGGGCCGGGCATCCGAGACGCGGAGGTAATGCTTCTCTTACCTTGCCCCGCTTGCGGGGAGAGGGAGCCGCCGAGCGTCACTGGATAAACTCTTGCCCCGCAGCTTCGACACACCACTCCCGATCGACGCCGTGCTCGACGATCTCTCACGCACGCTTCAAGGTCATACTGCCGCCGTGCTGGTGGCCCCGCCCGGGGCTGGCAAGACCACACGGGTGCCGCTGGTGCTGCTCGATGCACCGTGGGCGAAGGGCAAGAAAATCATCGTGCTGGAGCCGCGGCGGATCGCGGCCCGCGCCAGCGCTGAACGCATGGCGCATACGCTGGGAGAACGCGTCGGCGAGACCGTCGGCTACCGCGTCCGCTTTGGTTCGAAAGTTTCGCGCGCTACCCGGATCGAGGTCGTCACCGAGGGGATTTTCTCGCGGCAGATTCTCGACGATCCGGAACTCAACGATGTCGCCGCGGTGCTGTTCGACGAGTTTCACGAGCGCTCGCTCGATGCGGATCTCGGCCTGGCGCTGACGCGCGACGCGCAAACCGGATTGCGCGAGGACCTGCGCCTGCTCGTGATGTCGGCGACGCTCGACGGCGCGCGGGTTGCCAAATTGCTTGGCGAGGCGCCGGTGATCGCGAGCGAAGGCCGCGCCTTTCCGGTCGAAACGCGTTATCTCGGCAGGAAACCCGATGCGCCGCTGGAGCGGCAGATGGCGGACGCCATCGCCACGGCGCTCCGCGCCGACCCCGGCTCAGTGCTGGCGTTTCTGCCGGGGGCGGCGGAGATTCGCCGAACGCAGACTCATCTCGCTGAGCGTATCGATGACGCCGCGATCGAGATCGTGCCGCTGTTCGGCGCGCTTGATGCGTCTGTGCAGGATCGCGCCATTGCGCCGGCCCCACAGGGTCACCGCAAGGTGGTGCTGGCAACCTCGATCGCCGAGACTTCGCTGACCATCGAGGGCGTTCGCATCGTCGTCGATTGCGGTCTTGCGCGGGTGCCGCGCTATGAACCGGACATTGGGCTGACGCGGCTGGAAACCGTGCGCGCCTCGCGCGCCGCGGTCGATCAGCGCCGCGGGCGTGCGGGGCGCACCGAGCTCGGTGTGTGTTACCGGCTGTGGGACGAGCCGCAGACCGCCTCTTTTGCGGCCTTCACGCAGCCCGAAATCCTCAGCGCCGATCTGTCCTCGCTGGTGCTCGACCTCGCGCAATGGGGCGTCGGCGATCCTGCAAGCCTCGCGTTTCTCGATTCCCCGCCGGCGCCGGCGTTAAAGGAAGCGCGGGAGCTGTTGCGCGAACTCGCCGCGCTCGACGGCGACGGCCGGATCACGGCCGAAGGCAAGAGCCTGCGGGCGCTGGCATTGCCGCCGCGGCTGGCGCGCATGATCGTGGACTCGCACCGGCTGGGCGCGGGCCTTGCCGCAGCCGAAATCGCCGCCATTCTCACCGAGCGCGGGCTTGGCGGCGACAGTGTCGATCTCGACGTCAGGCTCGATGTGTTTCGCCGCGACCGCGCGCAACGCGCGGCAAGCGCGCGCAGCCTCGCGCAGCGCTGGGCATCGCAGGTGGCCTCGTCTGCTCCCTCCCCCCTTGTGGGGGAGGGTCGGGGAGGGGGGTCCACACGGGCGGTGTCGCATGTGGCCACCCCCACCCCTAACCTCGAGAGCGAGCTTCGCTCGCCTCGGACCCCACAAGGGGGAGGGGAACTAGCGACCGGCGTCATGCTGGCGCTGGCCTTTCCCGACCGCGTCGCACGCAATCGCGGCACTGGCAGCTTTGTTCTCGCCAATGGGCGCGGCGCCGCGCTCGATCAGACGTCTGCGCTGTCGCGTTCGCCTTATATCGCGGTCGCCGAACTCACGGGCACAGCGGCGCAGGGGCGCATTCTGCTGGCGGCGCCCATCACGCAAGCCGAGATCGAGGCGCATTTCGCCGACCAGATCGAAACGACCGATGAAATATCGTTCGATCGCGGCGCGATGGCGTTGCGGGCGCGACGCAAGAAGACGCTGCACGCGATCACGCTGTCGGAGGCTCCGCTGACACTATCGCCCTCGGTGGAAACCGCGCGGGTCTTGGCCGATGGCTTGATCGCGGCCGGGCTAGATCAATTGCCGTGGTCCAAATCCGCCAAACAATGGCGCGACCGCGTGATGTTTTTGCGCGCGGCCGAGAGCGAGGTATCGCCGCGCGTTTGGCCCGATCTGTCCGACGATGCGCTGGCCGCCCAACGCGAGGCATGGCTGGTGCCCGCGCTCTACAACAAGACTTCGCTGAAGGAATTTTCGGCCGGCGATCTGGCCGATGCCTTGATGACACTTCTGCCTTGGGAATTGCGCGAACGGCTGGATCGGGAAGCGCCGACGCATTTCGAGGTGCCCACCGGCACGCAGCTTGCGATCGACTACGAGGCGGAGCAGGGGCCGACGATTGCGGTCCGCCTGCAGGAATTGTTCGGGCTCAACACCCACCCCTCGATCGTCAAGGGCGCGATCCCGCTGGTGCTGGAATTGCTGTCGCCGGCGCACCGGCCGGTGCAGGTGACGCGCGACCTGCCGGGTTTTTGGCGCGGCAGCTACGCATCCGTCCGCTCCGATCTGCGCGGGCGCTACCCGCGACATCCCTGGCCGGAGGACCCGGCCAACGCCGCACCGACGCGGCGGGTCAAGCCCAGGGGGACATGAGCGAGAAAGTGCCCCGTTAACACTTCGCTCATCCTTTTCGGCGAAATCGCATGCTTCGCACCGTGTCCCGGTCGAAGTTTCTGCACCGACGTGGTGAAATCGGCGGGTCCTCCGATCGGGTATGGCGTCATGCGTAACATAATGATTTTTGCTGCGATCATGATTGGCCTCGGCACCTACATGGCGCAGATGGCCGACAAAATCGCCCCGGCGCCGGCATCCGCGACCGCGCGAATGTCCGTTCCCGCCGAGACGGTGGCTCAAGCCGGATTCCGCAGCCTCAGCATCCCGCGCGACGCCCGCGGTCATTTCGAGACCGAGGGACGGATCGACGGCCAGCGGATCGCGTTCATGGTCGACACCGGCGCTTCCGTGGTCGCGTTGAACGAAAGCTCCGCGGCGCGGTTCGGACTGCGTCCGGCGCGCAACGAGTACAGAGCCACCGTCGCCACCGCCAACGGCACCGTCAAGGCCGCGCCGACCCGGCTTGCCATGGTCGATATCGGCGGGCTGGTGGTGCGCGACGTCGATGCGATGGTGCTGCCGGACGAAGCGCTGTCGGAGAACCTGCTCGGACTATCGTTCTTGTCGAAGCTCAAGCGCTTCGAATACGCCAACGGCAAGTTGGTGCTGGAACAGTAATTGGCTGCTTTGCGGACGAGTGCCGGCCGCCTCCCCGATTCTTCGTAATTAACCTCCAGAAAGCGGCTCTTCCGCCTTCCGCTGGGCCTGCGCATTCGCTATGGCTGCGGCTGGCGTTCCCATTTGCAACAAGGCCGATTGAATGTTTCCAAAGCCAAAATCAGTGCTGGTTCCCAATACCTACGCCTTCGAATCCGAGCCGATGGTGAAGGCGACCGGCTTTCGCGAATACGATGCCCGCTGGCTGTTCGGCAAGGAAATCAACCTGATGGGCATCCAGGCGCTCGGCATGGGCTTGGGCGCGCTGATCGCCGAACTCGGCGTCAAGCAGGAGATCGTCACCGGGCATGATTTTCGCGGCTATTCGGCCTCGATCAAATACGCGCTGATTTCCGGGTTGCAGGCCGCCGGCTGCAAGGTACATGACATCGGCCTTGCCATGACGCCGATGGCGTATTTCGCGCAATTCGACCTCGACGTGCCCTGTGTGGCGATGGTGACCGCCTCGCATAACGACAATGGCTGGACCGGCGTCAAAATGGGCGCTAACCGGCCGCTCACCTTCGGCCCCGATGAGATGGGCCGGTTGAAGGAAATCGTGCTCAACGCCGACTTCAAGAACAGAGAAGGCGGCTCATATCAGTTCCACGAGAATTTTCCGGCGCGCTACATCGCCGATCTGACCAAGCGGCCGAAACTCAGACGCAGACTGAAGGTCGTGGTGGCCTGCGGCAACGGCACCGCGGGCGCCTTTGCGCCGCAGGTGATAGAGGCGATCGGTTGCGACGTGGTGCCGCTCGATACCGAGCTCGATTACACCTTTCCGAAATACAACCCCAATCCCGAAGATATGGCAATGCTGCATGCGATCCGCGACGCGGTGCTCGCGCACAAGGCCGATATCGGGCTGGGCTTTGACGGCGACGGCGACCGCTGCGGCGTGGTCGACAATACGGGTGAGGAGATTTTCGCCGACAAGGTCGGTGTGATGCTGGCGCGCGACATGTCGGCGATCCACAAAAATGCGCAGTTCGTGGTCGATGTGAAATCGACCGGGCTCTTTGTCACCGACCCGGTGCTGCAAAAGCAGGGCGCAAAAGTCGTCTACTGGAAGACCGGCCATTCCTACATGAAGCGCCGCACCCATGAACTCGGCGCGCTCGCTGGCTTCGAGAAGTCCGGCCATTTCTTCTTCAACAAGCCGTTCGGTCGCGGCTATGACGACGGCCTGATCTCGGCAATCGCGGTCTGCGAGATGCTCGATCGCGCGGCTGGCAAGTCGATGGCGGATCTGAAAAACGCGCTGCCGAAAACCTGGTCGTCCCCGACCATGTCGCCGCACTGCGCCGACGAGGCCAAATACGGCGTCGTCGAGCAAGTGGTGAAGCATTTCGAGGCGCTGCAGAAGCGGGGCGAGAAGGTTGCGGGGCAAAAGATCCGCGATCTCGTCACCGTCAATGGCGTACGCGTCACGGTCGAGGACGGTAGCTGGGGCCTGGTTCGGGCCTCCTCCAACAAGCCGGAGCTGGTGGTGGTGGTCGAAAGCCCGCTCTCGGAACAGCGGATGCGCGACATGTTCGAGGCGATGGATAAGGTGCTGCGCACCCATCCTGAAGTGGGCGAATATAATCAGAAGATTTGAGGTTTCGTGTCCCGGGTGCTGCGCAATATGAGCGAAGCGAAATATTGCGCTGCTGACCCGGGATCCATGCGCAACCAGTTCGCGGCCCGTGGGTCCCGGCTCAGCGTCGCAACACCATAGCGCGTCGCAGACGCGCGTAAACGCGCTGATGGTGCTGCGCCGCGTCCGGGACACGATTGTAGCCCTACGCCACCTTCAGCGATCCGAGGAAACTGTCGACCTCGGATTTCAGCCGGCCTGATTGTGCCGTCAAGCCGTTAGCCGCATCGAGCAGCCGGGAAGTCGCGGCGCCAGCTTCGTCGGAAGCGCGCGTGACGCTGAGGATATTGTCGCTCACGTCGCGGGTGCCGTCCGCTGCCTGTTGGACGTTTCCGGCGATTTCGCGCGTCGCCGCGCCTTGCTGATCGACCGCCACGGCGATCTGGCTGGATATTTCGTCGATCTCGGCAATCGTCCCACCGATCGCCTTGATGGCATCGACGGCTTCGCCGGTGGCGGTCTGGATGCTCTGAACCTGCGCGGAGATCTCTTCCGTCGCCTTTGCGGTCTGGTTGGCCAGCGCCTTGACCTCGCTTGCTACCACGGCAAATCCCTTGCCGTGTTCGCCGGCGCGCGCCGCTTCGATGGTGGCGTTCAAGGCCAGAAGATTGGTCTGGCTGGCGATGTTCTGGATCAGCGTGACGACCTCGCCGATCTTCTGGGTGCCGCTGGCAAGCCCTTCAACCAC
>DATGGY010000124.1:0-14916 GCA_035308285.1 Bradyrhizobium sp.
CCGTGAGACCCGTTTCATGACCGACGCGCCCCATATCAGTCCGCTCGATCAGGCCCGCATCCTCTCCGAGGCGCTGCCTCACATGCAGGAGTATGACGAAGAAACCATCGTCATCAAATATGGCGGCCATGCCATGGGCGCCGAGAACCTCGCCAAGGCGTTCGCCCGCGACATCGTGCTTCTGGAACAGACCGCTATCAACCCGGTGGTGGTGCATGGCGGCGGCCCGCAAATTGCGACCATGCTGCAGCGACTCGGAATCCAATCCGAATTCGCCGCCGGCCTGCGCATCACCGATGCGGCGACCATCGAGATCGTCGAGATGGTGCTCGCGGGCTCGATCAACAAGCAACTGGTCGGCTATATCAACGAGGCCGGCGGCAAGGCGGTCGGCCTTTGCGGCAAGGACGGCAACATGGTGACGGCGACGAAAGCGACGCGCACCATGGTCGATCCGGGCTCGAATATCGAAAAGGTGGTCGATCTCGGCTTCGTCGGCGAACCCGAGAAAGTCGATCTCACCTTGCTCAATCAACTGATCGGCTATGAGCTGATCCCGGTGCTGGCGCCGCTGGCGACGTCGAAGACCGGACAGACTTTCAACGTCAACGCCGATACCTTTGCCGGCGCGGTCGCAGGCGCCTTGAAGGCGAAGCGGCTCATGCTGCTGACCGACGTGCCCGGCGTTCTCGACAAGTCGAAGAAGCTGATTCCCGAACTATCGATAAAAGATGCGCACCGGCTGATCGCCGACGGCACCATTTCCGGCGGCATGATCCCGAAGGTCGAAACCTGCATCTACGCGCTCGAACAGGGCGTGCAGGGCGTCGTCATCATCGACGGCCAATTGCCGCACGCGGTCTTGCTCGAACTGTTCACCAACCAGGGCACCGGCACGCTGATCCACAAGTGATGACGTACGCGGCCACGCACCTTAGAGCCGTCATGGCCGGATTTATTCCGGCCATCGCCCTGCTCGCGAACGCCGCGCCCGCTCATGCCGACCTCAAGCTCTGCAACCGCATGAGCTATGTGATCGAGGCCGCGATCGGCATCGACGACAAGTCGGCCACCGCCACGCGCGGATGGTTTCGCATCGATCCGGCCGCCTGCCGCGTAGTCGTCCAGGGCACGCTTGCAACCGACCGCATCCTGCTCAACGCCCGCGCGCTCGGCGTCTACGGGTCATCGCCGATCCCGAAGAACGGCAGCGATACGCTCTGCGTCGCGCCGGAAAATTTCGTGATCGCCGCCGCCCGCCAGTGCCGCCCGGGGCAAACGCCCGCGCCCTTCACCCAGATCATTCCGACGCGGGCCGATGACGGCAATCTGGTGGCGTATCTGGCCGAGGACAGCGAATATGACGACGAGCAGGCGAGGCTTGCCGGCATCCAGCGGCTGCTGGTGATCGCCGGTTTCGACGCGGCTCCGATCGACGGCGTCGACGGCCCGAAGACGCAAGGAGCGCTGGCGGCGTTCCTGAAGAGCCGGGCCCTCGCGCCGGATTTCGTGCAGTCGCCGAATTTCTTCGCGGCCATGATCGAGGCGGTGCAGTCGCCCTCCTCCGCCGGGCTCACCTGGTGCAACGACACGCCGCACAAAGTGATGGCCGCGGTCGGCATCGACGACGGCAAGACCGTGACCAGCCGCGGCTGGTATCGCATCGATCCCGGCAAGTGCCTGCATCCCGACGTGATCGGCCAGCCAAAACGGATCTTCAGCTTCGCTGAGGCGGTCGATGCCGATAACCGGGCCGTCAAATACAAGGACCGGCCGCTGAACTGGGGCGGGGCGACGGCGCTCTGTACGCGCGAGAACAAATTCGAAATCAGCGAGCAGGGCGACTGCGGCTCCCGCGGCCTCGCCGCGGCCGGTTTTGCCGCCGTCGACTTGTCGGGCGGCGGCAGGACGCTGCGCTTTGCGCTGCCGTGATGAAATCACCCCGCCCCTTCACCCACATCGACACTTGGGTGTTCGATCTCGACAACACGCTGTATCCGCATCACGTCAACCTGTGGCAACAGGTCGATGCAAGGATCGGCGAGTTCATCGGCGCTTATCTCAAACTGGGCGCCGACGAAGCGCGCCGGATCCAGAAGGATTATTACCGCCGCTACGGTACCAGCATGCGCGGCATGATGACCGAACATGGCGTGCGCGCCGATGACTTTCTCGCCTATGTGCACCGGATCGATCATTCGCCGCTCGAGCCCAACCCGGCGATGGGGGCTGCGATTGCAAGGCTTCCGGGCCGCAAGCTGGTGCTGACCAACGGCTCGACCGATCACGCCGAAAAGGTCTTGCAGCGGCTCGGCATCGATGCGCATTTCGAGGCGGTGTTCGACATCATCGCCGCCGATCTGGAGCCGAAGCCCGCGCCGCAGACCTATCAGAAATTCCTCCGCGACCACAACGTCAATCCGGGGAAATCGGCGATGTTCGAGGATCTGGCGCGCAACCTCGTGATTCCGCATCAGCTTGGCATGACCACGGTGCTGGTGGTGCCGGACGGCACGCGGGAAGTAGTGCGCGAGGACTGGGAGCTCGAAGGCCGGGGTGAATCTTAC
Source organism: Bradyrhizobium sp. (assembly GCA_035308285.1). Lineage (GTDB taxonomy): Bacteria > Pseudomonadota > Alphaproteobacteria > Rhizobiales > Xanthobacteraceae > Bradyrhizobium. Next base: position 2,568 of record DATGGY010000124.1, read on the forward strand.
GTCGATTACGTCACCGATGATTTGACGGGATTTTTGCAGGCGTTGAGTGTGAAAGTGTAATTCGGCTTCACCGTTACGGAATCGTCGCTGTCGTTATCCCCCAGCCGTCGTGCCCCGCGAAAGCGGGGCATCCAGTACGCCGCGGCGCCCGAAGCAAACCTCCACCGTCTCGGAATACTGGATCACCCGCTTTCGCCGGTGATGACGACCGAAGGTGCGGCGGCAAGCCTTGACTCTCTCCATCCGAATCCCGACAAAGCCCCGACCGCCCGACCAAATCCTTCCAAGGAAACCCGATGTCTCTCCCTGCCCTGGAATCCATTATCAACAGCGCGTTTGAGGCCCGTGACGGCATCTCGGTTGCCACCAAGGGCGAAGTCCGCGACGCCGTGGATCTTGCCCTCGAGCTGCTCGACAAGGGCGAGGCGCGCGTCGCCGAGCGCGAGGCGAGCGGCAAGTGGAAGGTGCATCAATGGCTGAAGAAGGCGGTGCTGCTGTCGTTTCGGCTGAACGACATGGCGGCGATCCCCGGCGGGCCGGGAAAAGCGTCGTGGTGGGACAAGGTGCCTTCGAAATTCGACGGCTGGGGCGAGAACCGTTTTCGCGATGCGGGCTTTCGCGCCGTCCCCGGCGCCATCGTGCGCCGCTCGGCGTTCATCGCCAGGAACGTCGTGTTGATGCCGTCCTTCGTCAATCTCGGCGCCTATGTCGATGAATCGACCATGATCGACACCTGGTCTACGGTCGGCTCCTGCGCCCAGATCGGCAAGCGCGTGCACATCTCCGGCGGCGTCGGCATCGGCGGCGTGCTGGAGCCGTTACAGGCGGAGCCCGTGATCGTCGAGGACGATTGCTTCATCGGCGCGCGGTCGGAAGTCGCCGAAGGCGTGATCGTGCGCAAGGGCGCGGTGCTGGCGATGGGCGTCTTCCTCGGCGCCTCCACCAAGATCGTCGACCGCGACACCGGCGAGACTTTCATTGGCGAGGTGCCGGAATATGCCGTGGTGGTGCCGGGGGCTTTGCCGGGCAAGCCGCTGAAGAATGGCGAACCCGGCCCTTCCACCGCCTGCGCGGTGATCGTCAAGCGGGTCGACGAGCGCACCCGCGCCAAAACCAGCATCAACGAACTCTTGCGGGATTAGGCCCGGAGAATTTCTCGCCCACAGCGCTGGCCTCCCGGAGGCCACGCATGTTATGTGCGGGACATGACTGACGCCCTTTCGATCGCCCGCGATCTCGTCCGCTGCCCCTCGGTAACCCCGGCCGATGCCGGCGCCCTTGGCGTGCTCGAAAAAATCTTGAAAGACACAGGCTTCGACGTGCATCGCGTCACCTTCGGCGAACCCGGCACCGCCGATATCGACAACCTCTATGCGCGGATAGGCACTTCTGCCCCGCACATCACTTTCGCCGGCCATACCGACGTGGTGCCGCCGGGCGACGAGAGCGCGTGGACCCATGGCGCGTTCGCGGGCGACGTCAAGGACGGCTTTCTCTATGGCCGCGGCGCCGTCGACATGAAGGGCGGCATCGCCTGCAGCGTCGCCGCGGTGTTGCATTATCTCGCCGAGCATGGCGGCAAACCGAAAGGCTCGATCTCGTTCCTCATCACCGGCGACGAGGAAGACATATCCGTCAACGGCACGGTGAAGCTGTTACAATGGGCAGCCGCGCGGGCTGAGAAATTCGATCATTGCGTGCTGGGCGAGCCCTCCAATGTCGAGGCGCTCGGCGATTGCATCAAGGTCGGCCGCCGCGGCTCGCTATCGGGCACGCTTTATGTCGAGGGCATTCAGGGTCACGTCGCCTATCCGCATCGCGCGGCCAACCCGGTGCCGGATATTTCGCGATTGATCGTGGCGCTCAGCGACGAACCGCTCGATCACGGCAGCGCGCAATTCCAGGCCTCACACCTCGAATTTACGTCCGTCGATGTCGGCAATCCCACGAGCAACGTGATCCCCGGACAGGCGCGGGCCAAGTTCAACATCCGCTTCAACGATCTCCACACCCAGGAGACGTTGCGCGACCTGATCGAGCAGCGGCTGGCGAAAGCGGCGGGAAATCGCATTCGCGCGCGCATCGCCTGGGAGCCATCCAACGCCAATGTGTTTGTCACTAAGCCCGGCGCCTTCACCGACCTCGCGGTCGCCGCGATCGAGGAGGTCACCGGCCGCCGGCCGGAATTGTCGACCTCCGGCGGCACCTCGGATGCGCGTTTCATTTCGAACTACTGCCCGGTGATCGAGTTCGGCCTGGTCGGCCAGACCATGCACCAGATCGACGAGCGCACGCCAGTTGCCGATCTTGAGAAACTGACCAGGGTCTATCGCGGGATATTGGAGCGGTATTTCGCTTAATACTCCACCCGCACAAGATAGAGCCCCTCAGGCGGCGCGACCGGGCCGCAGGCGGCGCGGCTCTTGGCGGCGAGCGCAGCGGCCAGATCGTCCGCGCTCCAGCGGCCCTCACCCACCCAGACTAGCGAACCCACCATCGAGCGCACCTGGCTGTGCAGGAACGAGCGCGCCGAGGTCAGGATGTCGACGGCATCGCCCTCTCGCACGACGTCGAGCTGATCGAGCGTCCGCTCCGGCGATTTCGCCTGACACTCGGTGTCGCGGAACGTGGTGAAGTCGTGCTTGCCGACGAGTTTTTGCGCAGCCGCGTGCATCGCATCCGAATCAAGCGGCCGCGGCAGGCGCCAGGCGCGGCCGATGTCGAGCGCGAGATTGGCGCGGCGATTGGCGATCCGGTAAAGATAGTGCCGCTTCTTCGCAGAAAAGCGCGCCTCGAAACTGTCGGGTACGATTTCGGCAGAAAGCACGCCGATCGGAAGCGGGCGCAAATGCGCGTTCAGACCGTCGCGAAACCGGCCCGGCACGAAATGCCTGGCAATATCGCAATGCGCGACCTGGCCTAGCGCATGCACGCCGGCATCGGTGCGGCCGGCGCCATGAACGCGAACCTGTTCGCCGCAGATCGCTTTGATCGCGTCTTCCAGCGCGCCCTGTACCGAAGGGCCGTTGTCCTGAATCTGCCAGCCCGAGAACGGCGCGCCGTCATATTCGATGGTGAGTTTGTAGCGGGGCATCAGAGCAAATGCGCTGGAGGTCGAAGCCTGGCCCCGGCTTGAAAAGCCTTAGCCTTAATGGGCGATCCGCCAGCCTTCTGTAGTTCGAGAATGCGAATTGCACCCTGGCCACAAGCAACCGTCAGACGATCATCTAGTAATTCGCCGGGTAGACCCGCTCCGTTTGCTAACTCACAGCGCAAGATCTTCACCCTGATGAGCTGACCGCCGATCGGCATTTCACACCATGCCGCTGGAGAGGGTGATAACGCATGGACGTGGCGAAGCACCAATCGAGCAGGCCTATCCCAGTCGATGTGCGTTTCAGTCTTATCGATCTTCTTTGCGTAACTTTCTCCAACCGCGCTCTGTCTTATCAACCGCACCTTACCATACTCTAGGTCGTCCAATACGCGCACCATAAGCTTGGCACCGAGTTCCGCTAAGTCGTGCCGCAACTCGCCATCGGTCATCCCGTCCGTAATTTGAACAGGCTCAGCTAGGGCGATATCGCCAGTGTCGAGGCCTGCATCCATTTTCATTACCATCACGCCGGTTTCGTTGTCGCCCGCCATAATGGCACGCTCGATCGGAGCGGCTCCGCGCCAACGTGGAAGTAGCGACGCGTGCAGATTGAAGCAACCGAACTTCGGTGCATCGAGAATTTCCCTTGGCAAAATGAGACCGTAGGCCACAACCACCGCTGCATCTGCGTGATAGCTACGGAATTCCTGAAGCGTCTCCCATGCCCTCAGAGTTGATGGTGTACGCACGGGCACCCCTAGCCTTCTACCCTCAGTCTCTATCGGCGTAGGTTGCAGCTTCAATCTGTCACGCGGCTTCGGCGGACGGGTGTAAACTGCGACTATTTGGTGGCCGCGCTTATCAAGTAAGCGCAGCGTCGGCACCGCGAATTCCGGCGTGCCCATGAAGATCAGACGAAGCGGCATGACGATGACTTGGTGCGTTCTCTCCCCCCTTGTGGGGGAGGGTTAGGGAGAGGGGTGAGCCACACCCGCCGGAGCTTGTGGCTTACCCCCCTCTCCACCTCTCCCCCACAAGGGGGGAGAGAGCAGAGCGCGCGAGGGGCAACGTCCATAGTTTTCATCTACTCCCCCGCGCGCTTGGCGGCCTTGGCAAACTTCTTTATCACCCGGTCGCGCTTGAGCTTCGACAGATAATCGACAAACAGCACGCCGTTGAGATGGTCGATCTCATGCTGGATACAGGTGGCGAACAGACCCTCGGCGTCTTCCTCATGAACCTTGCCGTCAAGATCGGTAAAGCGCAGGCGCACCCTCGCCGGCCGCTCGACCTCCTCGTAATATTCCGGGATCGACAGGCAGCCTTCCTCGTAGACCGAGGTTTCCTCCGACGACGACAATATCTCCGGATTGATGAAGACCCGCGGCTTCGGCGTGACCTCGCCCTCTTCGTTCTTCTTGGCGAGATCCATGGTGATCAGGCGCACCGGCTGGGCCACCTGGATCGCGGCGAGCCCAATTCCCGGCGCGTCGTACATGGTCTCGAACATGTCGTCGGCGAGCTTGCGTATCTCGGCCGTGATCTTTTCGACAGGCTTGGAGACCAGCCGCAACTTTTTGTCGGGGAGGATGATGATTTCTCGGATGGCCATGATTGCTCTAGGTGCCCCGGCGGGCGATTTAAGCTGTTGATTTGCGGGGGTCAATGCGCTCGCGCGGTCGGTTTACCGGTGCTTAACCATGATTCTTGAGGAAGCGTTAACCAAAAAATTTACGCCGCATTCACCATAAATGTTCCCTCTTCGTTCGTGTTCAAGGCCGAATCGGCTACAAGGGCTTGCATGAACGAGATTGTTTTCACGATCGGCGAGTTGCCGGTCCGCACCGGCGAGGCGCTGATCGGTTTCGGCGTGCTCGCGCTGATCCTGCTTCTGGCGATCGCCATCGTGGTCGCACGCTCCGGCCGGCGGGGGTTTGAACTGGCGATGGCGCAAGCCGCGCGCGCCGACGATCTTGAAGAGCGCCTCAGCGAAATGGCGCGCGCGCAAAGCGAGGCCACCGGCCGCGTCGACGCGATGGGGCAGGCCTTGGCCGGACGGCAGGCCGAAATGGCGCGCGCCGTCACCGAGCGGCTCGACTCGGTGACCCACCGCGTCGGCCAGTCGATGGAGCAGACCACGCGCCACACCATGGATTCGCTGCGCGTGCTGCATGAACGGCTCGGCATCATCGACAACGCCCACAAGAATCTCACCGACCTCACCTCGCAGGTGACAACGCTGCGCGACGTGCTTGCCAATAAGCAGTCGCGCGGCGCGTTCGGCCAGGCGCGGATGGAAGCAATCGTTCAGGACGGCATGCCGAAGGGGACATACGAATTCCAGCACACGCTTTCCACCGGCAAGCGGCCGGACTGCGTCGTGTTCCTGCCCGATCAGCGGCCGCTCTGCATCGACGCAAAATTCCCGCTTGAGGCGATCACCGCGCTGCACGATGCGCGTACCGACGAGGAAACGAAAATCGCCACGCAACGGCTGCGCGCCGACGTGATGAAGCATGTCAGCGATATCGCGGAAAAATATCTGATCGCGGGCGAGACCCAGGATACCGCGCTGATGTTCGTGCCGTCGGAATCGGTCTATGCCGAGATTCACGACCGCTTTGACGATGTGATCCAGCGGGCCTATCGCGCCCGCGTTGTGCTGGTGTCGCCGTCGCTTTTGATGCTCGCCATCCAGGTGATGCAGCAGATCCTCAAAGACGCGCGGATGCGCGACGCCGCTGACCAGATCCGCACCGAAGTGCTCAACCTTGGCGACGATCTTGCACGCTTGCGCGAGCGCGTGCTCAAGCTGCAAAAGCACTTCGCCGACGCCAACGAGGACGTCCGCCAAATCCTGATTTCCGCCGACAAGATCGAAAAGCGGGCGGGGCGGATCGAGGAACTCGATTTCAGCAAGGCCGAAGCGCCCGTCGAAGCGCCGCGCCTTGTCAAGGCCGCAACGCCCGAACTGTTCCCGCTGCCGCGCAAGCTGCAGGCGGGGGAGTAGGTTTTTGGCGCAGCCCCATGAACAACTGTCATCGCCCGGCTTGACCGGGCGACCCAGTATTCCAGAGGCCTATGGGACCGCGTAGCTTCTACGTTTACATACTCGCCAGTGGTATCGGTGGAACGCTCTACATCGGTGTAACGAACGACCTCGTTCGCCGAGTGGCCGAGCATCGGCTAGTCAGCCGGCTCGTCTATTTCGAGCAATTCGACGATATCGAAAACGCGATCCGCCGCGAGAAACGATTGAAGAAGTGGAACCGCGCCTGGAAAATTCGGTTGATCGAGGAGCTCAATCCCAATTGGGATGACCTGTATCCGGGTATCGCTGGTACTTAGGTCCCTACACCTGCCTCTTGCGTCATACCCCGCGAAAGCGGGTATCCAGTACGCCGCAGCCTGTGAAATCAAGCCGAGACGGCACGGAGTACTGGATCGTCCGCCTTCGCGGACGATGACGACCGAGGAAGCGGTCGAAGCGGCACGATATTGACGCGGTACGTAAGGCGGCGCCCCTCCTCCGTCATACCCCGCGAAGGCGGGATATCGGTACGCCGCGGCATCGAGGTCGAGCCGAAACGGCAAGGAATACTGGATCGTCCGCCTTCGCGGACGATGACGGCGTCATCTATCGCACCCGAATCTGCTAACACCGCTTCATGTCCGCCCCCGAAGCCGCGCCTGCACTGCCCGCAACTCCCGCCACCGCTCGCGCGACCTTTCGCGACAGCCTGGCGGTGTATTTGCAGCGGCGGGTGTTGGTGGTGCTGATGCTTGGATTTTCCGCCGGCCTGCCTTTCTCGCTCGCAGGACAGACGTTGCAGGCCTGGATGACCGAGAGCGGCGTCGACATCAAGACCATCGGTCTGTTCGCGATCGTCGGCACCCCCTACTGGAGCAAGGTGTTTTGGTCGCCCGCGGTCGATGCGCTCGATATTCCGGTCCTGGGTCGTTGGCTTGGTCGCCGTCGGGCCTGGCTGTTGGTCACGCAGGCCATGCTGATCGCAGCCATCGTAGTGCTGGCGCTTTGCGATCCGCGCACGACTGCGCTCGGCGTGGCCGCGGCGGCGTTATTGGTCACGACCGCCTCTGCTACCCAGGACATCGTCATCGACGCCTTCCGCGTCGAGAGCTTGAAGGAGAACGAGCAGGCGGCCGGCATGGCCTCCTATGTTGCGGCCTATCGGATCGCCGCCTTGGTCTCGGGCGCCGGCGCTTTGCTCATGGTCAGCGGTTTCGCCGGGCGGGGTTTTGATCAGCAGCACGCCTATAGCGCGGCCTATCTGGCGATGGGTCTCCTGATCCTGGTCGGGGTCCTGGCGACGTTCCTGGCCGTCGAGCCGGAATCCTCGACCCTTGCCAGCATTGATCACGCAGGCCCGGGCCACAAGGCAGCGGGCCGGCGTGTTCTCGAGGTTGCCATCGCGAGCTTGAAGGATTTTCTCTTGCGCGATGCGGCAGTCGCGATTCTCCTGCTCGTCGTCCTGTTCAAGCTTGCCGACGCGTTGGCCACCGCCATGAACACCACATTCGCGCTGAAGATCGGATTCTCGCGCGTGGAACTCGCCGCCATCCTCAAAGGAGTGGGCTTTGCCGCCGCCTTGATCGGCGGCTTTGTCGGCGGTTTTGTCGCCCGATCCTGTTCGCTCAGCCAAAGCTTGTGGATTGGCGGTATTCTGCAAACGATCGCGATCCTGCCTTTTTCGTGGCAAGCCGTGGTCGGTCATGATCCGGCCTGGCTGACCTTTGCCATCATCGCAGAGCAATTCACCGCCGGGCTCGGTACGGTAACTCTTGTCGCCTATCTGTCCGCGCTCTGCGGCAATCCGCTGCATACCGCGACACAATATGCGCTGCTGACGGCGCTGACGGCCCTCGGACGCACGGTGTTTGCGCTTCCCAGTGGCTATCTCGCCGAAGCGACCGGCTGGGTCGGCTATTTCCTGTTCTGCACTGTCTCGGCGATCCCGAGTTTCATCCTGCTCGCCTATTTGCAGCGGCGCGGGCATTTCGCGGCGCTGGAGGCGGCGAAGGATTAGCCTGGAAGGCGGACGCGTGGCAGTTCAATGCTTGGTCACCACGCTCCATTTGGTGACTACCGCTTCGCTCATCTGGTCCGCGTCCTGCGCGCAGGCGACTTCCTCGACTTTCACCGAGATTTCCTTGCCGACGAAGTTTTTCAACTGCGCGGCTTGTGTGTCGCTTGAGGTGATCAGCTGGAACGTCTCCGGACCGGTCTCCAGATTGCACAGTCCGCTCGGCGGCGGCAGACGGCGCGGCTCGCTCGTCACCTGATAGGTCGCGACATGCTTGCCCTTCTTGCCTCCGCGGACTTTCACCGCATTGAGTTCTCCCGACAAAACGTCGCCGGCATTGATCGGTTTGCCGGCCTTCGGCTCGCCCTCGGCCTGCTGCGCCCGCGCCGCAGGCATCGCCAACACCACCGCCATCAGCGCGCCCAAGGCCAAGTGACTGCCGAATCTTCGTTTCGTCATTTCGATCGTTTCCGTGTGTGATGGCTAGAACAGGGTTCGCTGCCGCATCGCCGCCGACAGCGTGCCCTCGTCGAGATAATCGAGTTCGCCGCCGACCGGCACCCCATGGGCAAGCCGCGTGACCTTGACGCCGGCGTCCTGCAAGAGGTCGGTGATGTAATGTGCGGTGGTCTGGCCGTCGACGGTGGCGTTCAGCGCCAGGATGATTTCGGTCACCTGCGCCTCGTGGGCGCGCTTGACCAGCGCGTCGATGGTCAAATCCTGCGGGCCGACGCCGTCGAGCGGCGACAGCGTCGCCCCCAACACGTGGTAGAAGCCGTTGGTCGCGTGCGCCCGCTCCAGCGCCCAGAGATCGGCGACATCGGCGACCACCACGATGATCGATTGATCGCGCCGCGGGTCGGTACACACCGTGCAGGGATTTTGGGTGTCGATATTGCCGCAGGTCTTGCAGACCTGGATCTTGTCGATCGCGACCTGCAACGCGGCCGACAGTGGCGTCATCAGTGCTTCGCGCTTCTTGATCAGATGCAGCGCCGCGCGGCGTGCCGAGCGGGGGCCAAGTCCGGGCAGCCGCGCCAGCAGCTGGATCAGGCGTTCGATCTCGGGGCCGGCAACCGCAATGGCCATGGGTCAGCCGAGACCGAGGCCGGGCGGCAGGCCAAGTCCGCCGGTCAGCGCCTGCATTTTTTCGGTCACGGCAAGCTCCGCCTTGCGCCGTGCATCGTTATGCGCGGTCACCAGCAGATCCTCGAGAATTTCGCGCTCGTCGGCCTTCATCAGCGACGGATCGATCTTGACGGCCTTGACTTCCATCTTCGCGGTCATGCGCACGCTGATGAGACCGCCGCCCGAACTACCCTCCACTTCGAGGTTTCCGAGTTCATCCTGCATCGCCTGCATCTTCGATTGCAGTTGCGCCGCCTGCTTCATCATACCGAGAAAATCAGCCATCGCGTCACCTGAAATTGCTAAAAATCGTCGCCCTCGGGGCCCTCGGCGATATCGTCATCGCTAGCATGGGATTCCGGCGGCTCGGGGGCAAGCTTGCGGACTTCGACCACCTTGGCGCCGGGAAACCGCGCCAGCACCTCCTGCACCCGCGGATCGGTTTCGGCCGCGCGTTCGCGTTGGGACCTCGCGACGTCGTTCTGCGCCCGCAGCGTCGGCTGCCCGGCCTCGTTGGAAACGATCACGGTCCAGCGCCGCCCGGTCCATTGCTCGAGTTTGCGCGAGAGCTCGTTGACGAGCGTCCGCGCCGCACTGCGCTCCAGCCCCACCTCCAGCCGCCCGTCCTCGATGCGAACCAGCCGGACGTCCGCCTCAAGCGCGGCCTTGGTCAAGAGATCGCGCTTCTCGCCGGCAAGCGCCACCAGTTCCGGAAAGCTTGCGATCCGGCGCGCCGGCGCGGCCTGAACTTCGGACGACGGCGCGATCATCTGCGGCCGCGCGGAGGCTTCCGCATTGGAGCGGGGCGCGGGAGCGGCTCGCGGCGGCGATGACGGCATCGACGGCATCGGCGCGGCCGGCGCGTTGCGCGGCGCGGCACCGCTGGCAACCGCCGGCGAGGCGCCGCCATTCTGCTCGATCAAGCGGATCGCTTCGTCCGGCGTCGGCAAATCGGCGACATAGGCGATACGCACCAGCACCATTTCGGCCGCCGCCGCCGGGCGGGTGGCGGCTTGCACCTCGGCAATGCCCTTGAGCAGCATCTGCCACATCCGCGACAGCACGCGCATCGAGATTTTTGCGGCAAAATCCCGCGCACGGAGCCGCTCGGTCTCCCCGAATGCGACGTTGTCGGCGGTCGCCGGCACGATCTTGACGCGGGTGACGAAATTGACGAATTCGGCGAGATCGGACAGCACCACGACCGGATCGGCGCCGGTGTCGTATTGTTCGCGAAATTCCTTGAATGCACCGGCGATATCGCCGCGAACCAGATGCTCGAACAGATCGATCACGCGGGTGCGATCGGCCAATCCCAGCATCTGCCGCACGGCGTCCGCGCGCACCGGACCTGCGGCATGGGCGATCGCCTGGTCGAACAGCGACAGCGAATCGCGCACCGAACCCTCGGCGGCGCGCGCGATGACGCCGAGCGCCTCCGCTTCGACTTCAACGCCCTCCTTCGCTGCAATATTGCCAAGATGCGCCATCAGCACGTCGGCCTCGACCCGTCGCAAGTCGAAGCGCTGGCAACGCGAAAGCACCGTGACCGGCACTTTGCGGATTTCGGTGGTGGCAAAAACGAACTTGGCATGTTCCGGCGGCTCTTCCAGCGTCTTCAGGAAGGCGTTGAACGCCGCCGTCGACAGCATGTGGACTTCGTCGATGATGTAGACCTTGTAGCGCGCGCTCGCCGGCGCGTAGCGCACGCTGTCGTTGATCTGGCGCACGTCGTCGACGCCGGTATGGGAGGCGGCATCCATTTCCAGCACGTCCATGTGCCGGCTTTCCATAATGGCCTGGCAATGCACGCCGAGCACGGGCATGTGGATGGTCGGACCCTTCACCGAACCGTCGGGCAATTCGTAGTTCAGTGCGCGCGCCAGGATTCGCGCCGTGGTAGTCTTTCCGACGCCGCGGACGCCGGTCAAGATCCAGGCTTGCGGGATGCGCCCGGTCTCGAACGCATTCGAGACGGTACGCACCATGGCGTCCTGGCCAATCAGATCGTCGAAACTGGAGGGCCGGTATTTCCGCGCCAGCACGCGATACGGTTGGCTGGCCCCAGGCGTGGCGCCAAGGTCGAAGCCGCTCTGACGGACGCCTTCCGAATAGCCAGGGGTCAAGGGAGCGCCAGCGTCGTTCATCGATCGATCCGCAATTGATTATCTCTCGAAGCTGGCTTTGCGGAACTTAACGTTTGCGTATCCGCAGATAAGTACACGCAATCTGCGTAAACTTGCTTGCTAAGCAAAACCGCTGCCCACCTTTGCGAAAATACGCACTGATTTGAAATCAGGCGCTCGACAGGCTACCGCTTGACGCGCGATTCGCTCGAGAAAACAGGTAGGAGACTGACGAGCGACCCGATCCGGACCTCGTTAGGGCTGCTTCCTTCCGGACCTGACCCGGTTGGCGAGTGGCTCGTCCACCGCCAATCTCCCGGTCCCTATTTGGGGCCAAATGGCCGGGAAAGCAAGCGGCTCAGACGGGTTTGCGACACTTGTGCAGAATCGTGGATAAGGCATTAGTTGCAGGGTGTTGGCAGCCTGAGAAAGTATCCATGGTCCCTGACGAATCCGCCTGGTCGCTGCATGCGCGGCTGAAGGAAGACACCATCGACATCGGCGACCTGCCGCTCAGCCGCGTGCTCGTGATCAAGGACGCGCATTATCCCTGGCTGCTGCTGGTGCCGCGCAGGCCGGAAATCGTGGAAATCATCGACCTCAACGAGGTCGAACAGGCGCAGTTGATGACGGAGGTTTCCCGCGTCGCGCGCGCATTGAAAGAAATCACCAAATGCGAGAAGCTGAACATCGCAGCGCTCGGCAACATGGTTCCGCAACTGCACGTGCACATCATCGCGCGACGCTCCAGCGACGCGGCGTGGCCGCGCCCGGTCTGGGGCGTCATGCCGCCGCTCGCGCATGACGCGGAAGAACTGCAACGGTTTATCAGCGCACTCCGACGCAAGACCTGGTTGAACACATGAGCGCATTCGATTCGTTTCCGCTGGGCCAGCCGGGCTTCGTCTCCCACATCCTCGATCGCGCCGCTCATCTGCGCGCGGACGACGCGA
>DATGGY010000125.1:0-14699 GCA_035308285.1 Bradyrhizobium sp.
TTGTCGGTGAACAAATCCTGCAAATAGCAAACCGGCGCGATGGCCGTGGTGGAGCGGTGGAACAAATAATGCGTCAGGCCGAGCAGCCTTCCGCCACTCTCCGCGACCAGAGCATGGACGGGTTCATAGGCATCGAAGAACCGCGCCCATGTCATGCCAGTGATTTCCGGCGCAAGCGCAGTCGCGCCCGATCGGCCGTAGAAAGCGTTGTATCCGTCCCACAGGGGAAGCCATTGGTCGTAGTCCTGCCGGGTCACGAATCGGATGGTGAGATCGTCAGACATTTCTTTGCTTGGAGGAGAGGAGTAGTCGGACGGCAAGAGACGGGTCCGCCGCCTTTTTAGACGGAGCGCCGGGATGGATCAAGAATTGGAGTGGGTGTCGCAGCTACTCCGCCGCGCTCAAGGCCGGTCCGACACCGTGAGCCTGACCGCCGCGGAGCGAGCGGAAATAGTCGGCATTATCGGGATCGTCGGTGTGACGGATGAGGTCGGTGATCGGCGTATAGGCCAGCATCCGTCCGCCATCAGGCAACGCCGTGCAACTGAAACGCAATACCTGCCCGTCCCTGAGGTTGATGTTCATCGGCGTGGAATCGCCCACCCGCATCATTTCGGTGCGCTCCGCGATGAAAGCGCTCAACTCTTCCTCGGGCAATTCATAAGCTCCGGTATCGCGGCCGTGATACATCAGCGCGATGAACGGCGGTTTGCTGTCGGCCTTCTCGTCGGGCAGCGAGAAATAATGACGGAAGGCGCGGTTGATGAATTCGGCGCGGGTGTCGGAATCCAGGAGCACGATGCCGATGTCGACCTGATCGAGCGCCGCCGAGAGCCGCTCGGCGGTGGCGTGATGCTTGCGCTCCCAGGCCAGCGTATCCGTCAGCCGCTTTCGCAATAGTCCGGTGATGGCCGCCGTGCCGGCCACGGTGACCGCGAGCATCGACAGACGAATCAGATCCGACAGGTCATAGCCGGGCGCGGCGCGATGGTTAAGGAAGAGCAGTGCCGATGAACCAACCGCGATGGCGGCGCAAATCATGCCCGATGCCAGGCCGGAGAGGGAACCTGCGAAGGCCACGATGCAAACGAGCAGCGGCGCAGGATTTGGCACCGCGGCGAGGGTGCGGTCGATGGTCAGCGCGGTCAGTGCTGTCGCTGCCGTGAGAGCCGGACCGGAGATTGCGCGCCAGTCGAACTGCATGCCTGTGCTCATTTCGACGACGAGAATAAGGCGGTTAGTTTCACGTATTGGTGAGTCAGCGGCGCGGTTTCTTGCGCTAACCCTAAAAAATCGTTGATTGGGGAGGGCCGGCTTTCCGTTTCCTTTAGGTCGAATGATATCGATCTAGGGTCCCGAATCCGAAATTCGCACTCTTTGCGTGCCACAAGGCGAGAGCGTCTGCGCGAAGATCATGCTCAAACAAGAAGAGGGGATTTTGATCCGGTTCAATCCGGTCGGGTCATGGTCCGATGCTGAAATCTAAAAAAGGATATCCATGCCAACCATTCCGTCCTCGGTCTTGCCTGTCGCGATGCTGCTTGTCTCCAACGTTTTCATGACCTTCGCCTGGTACGGCCATCTGAAATCGGTGCCGCGCCAACGCATTGCGCCGGAGCTGCCCTTACCTCGAGGCCGCCAGCAATGTCGGCGCGGAATTGCTGGCACGCGATAATGCGCTTTCGCCGCGCGTTTCGGTGGCGATCAGGAAAAACACCGCGAGCAGAATGGCTGCCGTCAGTGCCGCGGTGACAAGTACAGTAGGTGCCTTCATCCGTATCCCATCGCGATTTCCGATCATCGCGCGTTGCCGCGAAAAAAACCGCGAGTGGCGTTTGAGCAAATGAATTTTCCGGTTATGCCGGAACCGGCATTGCCATGCCGACCCGGATCGAAAGCACCGCGAGGGTGACGATCACGCAAAGCGATAGCGAGCCGAACGCGAGCGAGGCAGCGACGGCGTCAATCAATCGGGTCGAGGCAACGGGCGCCGAGCGACCGCTAAAACCGGTCGCGCCTGTACACCGGGTCATGGCGTAAATCCTTCAGGGCGCGGGCGAATCAGCCGCGCACCAGGGATTTTGGTGGCAGCCATCGCCGGCAATATTGGGGCAGCGCCCGGCCAAAAACGGCAAAACAAGGGCAAAGCGGGCGGTTATGCCCGCTATCCTTCCTATTATACCCGTTATCCCCGCTATTCAGCCATTTAGGCGCGCGCGACCAGCCGGGCCGGGTCGCCCGAATCGATATCAGGCCGCCAGTCCATGGGAATGAAGCCCGGGACTTGCTCGACACGTTTCAACCAGGCGCGGATCGCGGGAAAGGTCGAAAGGTCGAAGTCGCATTGCTCGGCGACATGGGTGTAGCCATAGAGTGCGATATCCGCGACCGTGAACTGGCCGGCGGCAAAATACTCGTGGGTCTTGAGGTGGTTTTCCATCACCTGCAGCGCGGCGTAGCCGCGCTCCATCCAGTCCTCGAGCGCATGCGTTTGCAGGTCGCGGCCGCCCCTGACCAGCGCGAGCCAGAAGTAGGCGGCGCCGATATTGGGTTCCAGAGCGTGCTGTTCGAAGAACATCCATTGCAGAGCTTCGGCGCGCTCGACGCGCGATTCCGGCGCGAGCGGCGTGCCGCCGGCGACGTACCAGAGAATCGCGTTAGACTCGGCGAGGTAGCGTCCCTCGGCGACTTCCAGCAGCGGAACCTGCCCGCTTGGATTCTTGGCGAGAAAATCCGGCGTGCGGCTTTCGCCGTGCAGGATGTCGATCTCGATTGCACGGTAAGGTGCATTGAGCAGCGCCAGCGCAAGGCGGACCTTGTAGCTGTTGCCGGAACGTTGCATGGAATAGAGCTTGTACATTTCGAAATGGTTCGAGCGGTTGGACGGGCGTCGTGCGCCGAGGGCTTGCCTTGTCCCCCGGCAACTTGGCCAAACAATGATGCCGATGCGGATTGCTCGCAAGTGCCGAAGTTGGAAAAGGCGTAAAACCTCTACCGCACTGCAACCTCAGAGAAGATCATCTCGCTGCGCGGCGCCAAATTCAGTTCACGCCTGCGCGATGGGTGCGCCGATCGTAACGCCGGCGCGATCCATCGCCGCACGCCGCAGGATGAAGATGTAAAGGGCCAGCAGCACCAGCAAGCCCAGGGGAATCGCGGTGACCTGGGCGACGCCGCGCGACAGCAGCGGCACGGTCCACGCGGCGGCGAGAACGCTGATCTCATAAGCGCGAAAACCTTGCGCTAGTCCGAGCCGCGCAAAATACGCGACTGCGATTGCCAGCACGACGAGGTCGTAGTCGAGCACGTAAGGCGTCGCCAGGAGGCTAGCCACCGAAAGCGCCGCGGCCTTGAGTTCGAATGCGGCGTCGCCGTGCCACAGCCAGGCGAGGGTCGCGGCAAGCACCGAGGCCAGCGCGAACTGGAACGCATAGGCGAGCTGAACGCTGCCGCCCCACATCCGCACCGCCGAGAACATCGACTGGATTTTCTCCCAGCCGGTGTTGCCCTGCTCAAGCACCACGGTCTGGGTGAAGGTCATGGAGTCGGCGAAGGCGTGCCAGACGCCGCCTCCCAGCGTCGCGACGCTCAGCGCAAGCAGGCCAGCGATGGTGACGATGGCGGCGCCGATCGTGCGCCATCGCGCTCCGGCCAGGAGCGCGATCGGAATCAGCGCGCCGAATTGCGGTTTGTAGGCGAGAAGGCCGATCAGCACGCCGGCAAGCCAAGGCCTTCGATCGAGAAGGTGCAACGCGCCGCCGAGCAGCGCCGTGGTGAGAAAGCCGTTTTGGCCGTGTCCGACATTGACGAAGACGGCCGGGAAGGCGGCCGCGATCAACAGCGTTTCCCCGCGCGGCAGGATCGCGCGCATCGTCACCAGATAGGCAGCAAGACTGGTGGCAAGCCAGACCGACAGTCCCCATGCATAGGGAACGGCGGCGACGAGAAAGGCGATGGCGAGGAAGAACGGCGGATAGTGCCAGCCGTAAAACGGAACCTCGCGGCCAGCGAACACGGCTTTTTCGGCGGCGTGCTGAAGCGGCGGATCGTAGGCCTCGGCGGGCCGGCCCTGCCAGGTCAGTCGGCCCGCGGCGTAGACGTTGGAGAAATCGGTGCCGAGGGGTTTGCCGTTGCGGTCGATGAGCCCGTCCGACAAAGCGATCCAGCCGGCGATGGCCGCAGCGCAGAGGCCAAGCAGGATCAGGCTGTAGGCGCGCGCACGCGCTCGCGTCAGCCAATCGCCGGATCGCAGGCCTTGCCAGAAATGAGCCATTTCGCCGCTTAAATTTATGAATGTTGCGCGAATCTAGCGGCCGGCTTTTAACGATCCCTAAAGTTTTCACCGTTCGCGGCCAAGCTTCTTGCGATGGCGCGACGCTCGCCTTAGTGTGAGTTCATTCCATCAATCAAGAGTCGTGGAGCCTTTTCGAATTCACGACGCCTGCAAGGAGACCGTGATGCCGTTCCTGTCCGCCGCTCTCGACCGCGTGAAGCCGTCCGCGACGATCGCGGTCACGGATAAAGCGCGTGAGCTGAAAGCGGCCGGCCGCAACGTCATCGGCCTTGGCGCCGGCGAGCCCGATTTCGACACCCCCGCCAATGTCAAGCTGGCGGCGATCCGCGCCATCGAGGCGGGCAAGACCAAGTACACCGCGGTGGAGGGCATTCCCGAGCTGAAAGAGGCGATCATTGCCAAGTTCGAGCGCGAGAACGGCCTCGCCTACAAGCCGAACCAGATCATCGTCGGTACCGGCGGCAAGCAGGTGCTCTACAACGCGCTGATGGCCACGATCAATCCGGGCGACGAGGTGATTATCCCCGCGCCCTACTGGGTTTCTTACCCGGAAATGGTGGCGCTGGCCGGCGGCGAGCCGGTCGCGGTCGTCTGCACGGCGAAGCACGGCTTCAAGCTGCAGCCCGATGCGCTGGAAAAGGCGATCACGCCGAAAACCAAGTGGATCATCCTGAATTCGCCGTCGAACCCGACCGGCGCCGCCTATACGCGCGCCGAATTGAAGGCGATCACCGACGTGCTGGTGAAGCATCCGCACGTCTGGATCATGACCGACGATATGTACGAACATCTGGTCTATGACGACTTCGTATTCACGACGCCGGCGCAGGTCGAGCCGAAACTGTACGACCGTACGCTGACCGTGAATGGCGTCTCGAAGGCCTATTGCATGACCGGCTGGCGCATCGGCTATGCCGGCGGCCCGGCGCCGCTGATCAAGGCGATGGCGACGATCCAGTCGCAATCGACTTCCAACCCATGCTCGATTGCGCAATGGGCCTCGGTCGAGGCGCTCAACGGTCCGCAGGACTTCATTCCCGTCAACAACAAGGCCTTCAAGGAACGGCGCGACCTCGTGGTGTCCATGCTCAATCAGGCCAAGGGCATCGATTGCCCGCGGCCCGAGGGCGCCTTCTACGTCTACCCGTCTTGCGCCGGCACCATCGGCAAGGCCTCGCCGTCCGGCAAGACGATCGCCAACGACCAGGACTTCGTCACCGAGCTCCTGGAGAACGAGGGCGTCGCGGTGGTGCAGGGCTCGGCGTTCGGGCTTGGGCCGGCGTTCCGGATCTCCTACGCGACCAAGACCTCCGATCTCGAAGATGCCTGCAAACGCATCCAGCGCTTTTGCGGCAATTTGCGATAGCTAAGGCGTATCGCGCGCGCAGGGGCCGTCAAACAAACCAATGCCGTCATTCCGGGATGGTGCGTAGCACCAGACCCGGAATCTCGAGATTCTCCGATGTGCGGTGCACATCGTAGTTCGATGCTTTGCATCGCCCCGGAATAACGTTCTCAGTACGCACCCAATCTGGAACAGCTCCGAAACTTGTGTCATAGAGAGGGAAAGCGCCCCGCTTCGGGCGCCTTCCTGGTTCTCTGCTCGCATCACATCTTTCCAACCGGAGATTCTTCATGCGTCGTTTGGTTGTCCTTGCCGGTATTGCCCTCACCATGCTGATTACACCCATGGCCGGCGCGCTCGCGCAGCAGCCGGGGCTCGTTCAGGTCGGCGTGCTCGAATGCCGCGGCGGCGCCAGCATCGGCTTCATCGTCGGCTCGGTCACCAATCTTGGTTGCGTGCTCCGCGTCGACGGTTATCCGGAGGACCGTTATGTCGCGACCATTCGCAAGGTGGGTGTCGATATCGGCATCACCCAGGAAACGGCGCTCGCCTGGGGGGTGTTTGCGCCGACGAGATACCTCGGCCCCGGCAATCTCGCCGGCAATTACGCTGGCGTCGATGGCAGCGCCGCTATCGGTGTCGGCGCCGGCGGCAATGTGCTGGTCGGCGGCTCGAACAATTCGATCGCATTGCAGCCGCTCAGCCTGCAGGGCCAGGTCGGTCTCAGCGTTGCCGCCGGGCTCGAGAGCCTGGAACTTCGTCCGGGACGGTAGGACACGCGTTCCCCGGATGCTGCGCAGCACGTCAAAGCGCGTTCACGCGCGTCTTCGGCACGCAATGGTGCTGCGCTGCTGATCCGGGGTCCGTCACGGGTCCCGGCTCTGCGGTGCATCGTGAAGCACGCTGCACCGCGTCCGGGACACGCCCCAGTCTCCTTCAGCGACATAATTCCTTCTTTTTCCTTCTTGCCAAAACCTCGGTGTAGGGGGAGCATCTGATTTGCCGACCCAATCAAGGGCCGAGCTCCACATGAGGAGGCGGCAATGGGACAAGATGTCAGAAGTCCCCGCGGTCCACGGTGCATCGCACTGGTGGGCCCTTTCCAAAGCGGTAAAACCACACTGTTAGAAGCGATATTGGCGCGCACAGGCGCCATCCCGCGTGCCGGCAGCGTCGATGCCGGAAATTCCATAGGCGATTCCACCCCCGAAGCGCGCCGTCACAAGATGAGCGTCGGGCTTTCCGCCGCCACCACAAGTTTCATGGGCGACAATTACACTTTTATCGACTGTCCCGGCTCGATCGAATTCGCGCATGACATGCGCGCCGCACTTCCCGCCGTCGATGCCGCGGTCGTGGTCTGCGAGGCCGACGAACGCAAGCTGCCGCAGCTTCAGATCATCCTGCGCGAGCTTGAGGATCTCGGCATTCCGCGCTTTCTGTTTCTCAACAAGATCGATCGCGCCAACAAGCGCATCCGCGAGACGCTCGCGACATTGCAGCCGGCGTCGCGGATTCCTCTGGTGCTGCGCCAGATTCCGATCTGGAACGGCGATCTGATCGCGGGTTTCGTCGATCTGGCGCTGGAACGCGCCTTTGTCTACCGCGAGCACAAGGCCTCCGAAGTCATCGAGCTTCAGGGCGGCGATCTCGACCGCGAGAAGGAAGCCCGCTTCTCGATGCTGGAGAAACTCGCCGATCACGACGACGAGTTGATGGAGCAATTGCTCGAGGACATCCCGCCGCCGCGCGACGCCGTGTTCGACGATCTTGCGCGCGAACTGCGCGAAGGGTTGATCTGTCCGGTGCTGCTCGGCTCGGCGATCCGCGAGAACGGCGTGCTGCGCCTGATGAAGGCGTTGCGCCACGAATCGCCGGGCGTCGCTGAAACCGCCAAGCGTCTGGGCGCGGCCTCGGGCAAGGATGCGCTGGCCTATGTGTTCAAGACCGTGCATTTACAGCACGGCGGCAAGCTGTCGCTGGCGCGGCTTCTGGCCGGCCATCTCGATGACGGCGCCACGCTGCAATCGTCATCGGGCGAAAGCGGCCGCGTGTCCGGCGTCTCGGTGCTGAACTGCGGCAACGAGAACAAGCGCCCTGGCGCGGAGGCCGGCGAGACGTTTTCGCTCGGCAAGCTCGAAACCATCAAGACCGGCGACACGCTGTCGAGCGGCAAGACCGCGCCAAAGGCGCTCGCGAGCGTCACGCCGTCGCCGCCGGTGCTGGCGATGGCGGTCGCTGCCGCCGACCGCAAGGACGACGTCAAGCTCGGCCAGGCCTTGCTGCGGCTGAACGAGGAAGACCCGTCGCTGACCATGGTCCAGAACCCGCAGACCCACGACACCGTGCTGTGGGGGCAGGGCGAGATGCATTTGCGTGTCGCGCTGGAACGGCTGCACGATCGCTTCGGCGTCAACGTCAAGTCGCACTCGCCGGCGATCGGCTATCAGGAAACCATCCGCAAATCGATCACCCAGCGCGGACGCCACAAGAAGCAATCCGGCGGCCACGGCCAGTTCGGCGACGTGGTGCTGGAGATCAAGCCGATGCCGCGTGGCACAGGTTTCGAATTCCAGGAAAAGGTCGTCGGCGGCGCGGTGCCGCGGAATTATATCGGCGCAGTTGAAGAAGGCGTCGTCGATGGGCTCGTGCGCGGGCCGCTCGGTTTTCCCGTCATTGACGTGCAGGTGACGCTGACCGACGGTTCCTACCACAGCGTGGATTCCTCGGACCTTGCCTTCCGGACCGCGGCGCGGATCGGGATGAGCGAGGCGCTGCCGCAGTGCCAGCCGGTGCTGCTGGAGCCGATTCATATCGTGGACATCGTCTGTCCCACCGAAGCCACGGCGAAGATCAACGCCATCCTGTCGGGACGGCGCGGACAGATCCTCGGCTTCGACACCCGCGACGGCTGGCAGGGCTGGGATCGCGTGCGCGCGATGATGCCGGAAGCCGAGATCGGCGAACTGATCGTGGAATTGCGATCGGCGACCGCCGGCGCCGGCAGTTTCACCCGCCAGTTCGACCGCATGGCCGAAGTGACGGGACGCGCCGCCGACCAGATCATCGCCGCCCATCGCGTGGCGGCCTAGCTACGCCAATTATTGGCCTCTTCAGCGCGCCGTTCTTGCCTCTGCAAGCGCGGCGCGCTTAGTTTTCCGTTCAGAAATGGCAGCTCGATTGATATTTCATGATTGATAATTGATGCTTGAAGCCGGTATTCATACGATATATCTGTATTCCAGCTAGGATTGAGAGAGCCTGCTCCATGATCACCGCCAATCAGCTCAGGGCTGCGCGCGCTCTGTTGAATCTCGATCAGCGGGAAATTGCGGAGCTGGCGGACCTATCGGTTCCAACCATTCAGCGCATGGAAGCCAGCGAAGGCGTCATCCGTGCCAATGTCGATTCTCTCATGAAGCTGGTGACGGCTTTGGAGAACGCCGGGATCGAGTTGATCAATCCGGGGGCTGCGAGTACGTCAGGGGGCCGCGGCGTCCGGCTGCGGGAGCATGTTGCAAGCCAGAAGGCCAGGAACGTGCGCCAGCCCAGGCAGTCATCTTCGCGCGCCATGGAGCGGGCGCGATAAAGGTCAGCAAAGACCGCGATCGTCTTCGCCCGCGATTATCTCAAGGTGTGACGGCTCCCTTATCCGCCTGTTCGAGCAGCGCAAGCAGGCCCTTCAGCATCGCCGTTGGCGAAGGCGGACAGCCGGGAATGTGGAGGTCGACTGGCACGACGTCGCCGACGCCACCGACCACCGCATAGCTGCCGGCGAAGCAGCCGCCATCCTTCGCGCAATCCCCGATCGCGACCACCCATTTGGGATCGGGGGTCGCGTTGTAGGTCCTCTGCAGCGCCTCGCGCATGTTCTTGGTGACCGGACCCGTCACCATCAAGACATCGGCATGGCGCGGCGAGGCGACGAAGCGCAGACCAAAGCGTTCGACATCGTAATAGGCGTTATTGAGCGCGTGGATTTCCAGTTCGCAAGCGTTGCAGGACCCCGCGTCAACCTCGCGTATCGAGAGGCTGCGGCCAAGACGTCGCCGTGCGGCGCCTCCGACGGCGGTGGCGAGTTCGCTCAAGCCGGCATCATCCGGCGGCGGTGCCGCTTCGGTCAGCGGTCGATAAAACAGGCTTTGAAAAAGCAGCTTGCGCATCTCTTGCCGTCCTTAGAGGTCGTGGCCCGAATACGAGCAGTTGAATGATTTGTTGCAGAGTGGAAAATCCGCCACGATGTTGTTCTCGATTGCCGCCTCCAGCAGCGGCCATTGAAACCACGAGGGGTCGCGCAGATGGCATCGCTCGATCCGGCCGCCTTGTAACCTCACCCAGACCAATACGTCGCCCCGGAATGCTTCAGTGACCCCGAAACCCTCGCGCTCGCCGGCCGGATTGAGACTGATGCCAACCTGTCCACCCGGCAGCCGGTCGAGGATTTGCTCGATCAGCGACATACTCTGGTCGACTTCGCGAATGCGAATCCAGACGCGGGCATCGACGTCACCGGCATCAAGCACCGGAATCTCGAAGCTTAGCTGGTCATACGGCGGGTACTTCAAGTCATGTCGTGCATCGAAGGCACGGCCGCTTGCACGGCCCACATAGCCGCCTGCGCCGTATTGACGCACCAGCGACGGCTGCGCGAAACCGGTACTGACGGTCCGATCCTGGAGCGAGGCGGTGTTGTCGTAGAGCTCGACCAGCTTTGGAAACACTCTTCGGATTTCAGCGATCAACGCGCGCAGTTGCGCTGGTCCCTCCGGCGCGATGTCGCGCGCAAGGCCACCGGGAATAATGCGATCCATCATCAGGCGATGACCGAAACAAACCTCCGCCGCCCGCAGGCAGCGCTCGCGCAGGATGCCGGTCTGCGCGTGCATCAGGACGAAAGAGGCGTCGTTGCAGATCGCGCCGATATCGCCGAAATGATTGGCGAGCCGTTCGAGCTCGGCCATCAAGGCGCGCAGAAAGGCGGCGCGCGGTGGAACCTGCGCCTCGGCCGCAGCTTCGACCGCATTCGCAAACGCAAGTGCGTAGGCGACCGTGCTGTCACCGGAGACGCGCCCCGCGAGGCGTGAGGCCTTCTCGATCGAGGCCCCGGCCATGAGCGATTCGATACCCTTATGAACGTAGCCGAGACGCTGCTCGAGACGGACCACGGTTTCGCCGTTGACGGTAAAGCGGAAATGACCGGGCTCGATGATGCCGGCGTGCACCGGACCAACCGCGATCTGATGCAGGCTTTCGCCCTCTGACGGCAAAAATTGGTATCTCGTCGAAGTCGAATTCGCGTCGACCCGAGTTGCAAGTGGATGCTTAACGCCCCAGCGACCATGATCGAGCCAGGGCCGCTGGTCTCGAAGGCCGATCGATTCTGATCCGCAGAGGTCCTGGATTGCCCGTTCGAGGCGGATCGCGGGCGGATGCACCTGTCCGACCGAGGGGAACTTGCCGTCCTCGCATTCGATCGTCACGACGACGATCTCGGCGTCCTGCAGCAGCGCCATGTGCACCTTGTCGGCATCGCCCCAAAGTCCGAACAGCGTCATGCGGCCTGCCGCAAGCTCCGCGCTGAGCATACGCCATGTCTCTGCGCTCACGGCGACGCGCGGCGCGGGCTTGTGCCCTTCGATCCTTTGACCCGGAATTCTGTCGATCAGCATGGGCCTATCCTAAAAGCTTTGCGACGTTCTGGAACCACAAGACCAATTGCGGAGGCAGGTAGACTCCAGCCATGAACACCAGTGCCAGATGGATGAACATCGGCACATAGGATGCCTCTGCTTTGGCGCTCGCGCCGCGCGGCTCGCCGAAAGCGATACTGTTCAACCGTAGAAACAAGGCACCGAAGCCAATGAGCAAGCCGGCAACCAGCACGATAGCGAGCAGCGGCTGGCGGGCGAAGGTGGAACTGACGACGAGAAACTCGCTCATGAAGATACCGAGCGGGGGAAGGCCGGCGATCGCGACGACGCCAAGCACGAGACCCCAACCAAGCACGGGGTTGGTTTCAGTGAGCCCACCCATCTCGGCGATCTTCTGCGTGCCTTTGGTCTGCGAGATGTGACCGACCGCAAAGAAGATCGCCGACTTTGTCAGGCTGTGCATCGCCATGTGCAACAGCCCGGCGAAGTTGGCGATCGGCCCGCCCATGCCGAAGGCGAACACGATGATGCCCATGTGCTCGATCGACGAATAGGCGAACATGCGCTTGATGTCGCGACGCCGGTAAAGCATGAACGCCGCGAAAACCACCGAGATGAGGCCCAGTGTCACCATCAGCGGGCCAGATGCGAGAGCGGACGGGTTCACCGCCAGCAGCATCTTGAAGCGAAGCAGCGCGTAGAGTGCGACGTTGAGCAGGAGCCCCGACAGCACCGCCGAAATCGGCGTCGGACCTTCGGCATGCGCATCGGGCAGCCAGGCGTGCAGCGGCGCCAACCCCACCTTGGTGCCGTAGCCGAGCAGCAGAAAGACGAACGCGACGTTCAGGAGTTCGGGGCTGAATCTGCTGGCATGCTCGATAAGCGTCGTCCACACCATGGCGTCGGCACCTTCCCCGATCACCGGTCGCGCCGCCATGTAAACGAGGATCGTTCCGAACAGCGCAAGGGCGATGCCGACGCTGCCAAGGATGAAATATTTCCACGCAGCCTCCAGCGCTTCATGGGTACGGTAGATGCCGACCATCAACACGGTGGTGAGGGTCGCGAGCTCGACGGCCACCCACATCAGGCCGATATTGTTTGCGACCAGCCCGAGGTTCATGGCGAACATCAGGGTCTGATACATGGCGTGGTAAAAGCGCAAATGATTGGGCGTTAGTCGGCCGATCTCCAACTCGTGAGCGATATAGCTGGCGCTGAATACGCTGGTCGTGAAGGCGACGAAGGTCGTCAGTACGATAAAGGCGTTGTTCAGATCGTCAATGAAAAGGTAGCCGCCTGCCGGAGGCCGATCAAACAGGAGCAAAATCGCCGCGATCAGAGTGACGAAGGTGGCGAGCACGTTGAGGCGAGCCGCCATCCAATAGCTGGGCAGCAGGGCCAGCACTGCGGCAGTCACCGCGGGAATGACCAACACCGCCGTCAGCGGCTCGATCGGATATTGGGCGAGCAAATTGTTCACCGCCGCTCTCCCCGAAACTCATCGAGCGCCTCAAGTTCGACGGAATCGAACCTCTCGCGGATGCGGAACAGGAACACGCCGATCACGATGAAGGCGACCAGAACCGAGAATGCCACGCTGATCTCGACGACGAGCGGCATGCCTCTGGCCGCCGTGGCGGCCAGGATCAGGCCGTTCTCGATCGACATGAAACCGATGATCTGGCTGACCGCGTTGCGCCGCGTCACCATCATGAGCAGGCCGAGCAGCAGGATCGACAAGGCAAATGCGAGATCCTCGCGCGCCAACGGATCGGCCGTTTCGGCCGCCTTGAGCATGACGACCATGGAGAGCGCAGTAAGCCCGACGCCAAAGAGCAAGGTCGGCCCAATGCCGACGACAGTCTCGATCCCCCGGTGGATGCCGAGTTTGATCACGACGCGGTGCAACGCGACTGGAATGATGATGCCCTTGAGCACGAGTGCGATCGCGGCCGGAACGTAGAGATGCGGTGCGCTCTGAATGTGAGCCTGCCAGGCCACCGAGGCGGAGAGCACCACCGCATGCATCGCAAAGACGTTGAGCAGTGCAAACATACGGTCCTGGTAGAGCAGCATGAAACTCACCAGCACCATGGTGCCGGCCAGCATATGCGCGACGTCGAGGGGAAAAGTATTCATCAGAAGCTCCGTGACACGAACAGCAGAAGCATGCCCAGCAATCCCAGCATCAGGGCGATGCCCAAGAAATCCGGAACACGGAAGACGCGCATCTTTGCGATCGAGGTTTCGAACAGGGCCAGCAGAAAGCCGCCCACCGCGAGCTTTCCGAGGTAACTGACGAATCCGATCGCATAGGCTTCCAGGCCGCCGCCTGCGAGCGCCAGCCCCCATGGCATGAAGATGCAGGCGATCAGCGAGAGATAGAGCAACAGCTTGAGGGCGGCGGCAAACTCCAGGACCGCAAGATGCCTTGCAGAATATTCCAGCACCATGGCCTCGTGCACCATGGTGAGCTCGAGATGGGTGGCCGGGTTGTCAATGGGGATGCGGGCGTTCTCGGCGAGCGCGACGATCACGAGCGCAATGAGCGCCAGCCCAAGCGAAACGCGCAGGCTGGCATGAGTTTGCATGAATTCGGCGATCACCGAGAGCTGAGTTGAACCGGCAAGGAGGGCGAGAGTGAACACTATCATGATCATCGCCGGCTCGGCGAGCGAGGCAAACATCATCTCGCGGCTTGAACCGATGCCGCCGAAGCTGGTGCCGACATCCATTCCGACAAGCGCCAGAAAGAACCGCGACGAGCCGATCAGCGCCGTGAGCGCAATCAAGTCGGCGGTCCAGCTAAACTGCAGTTGCACCGCGAAAGTCGGGACCAGCGCGGCGGCCACCCACGTTGCGGCAAAGATCAGATATGGGGCGCTGCGGAACAGCCAGGATGCGTTCTCTGCAAGTACAGCCTCCTTGCGGATCAGACGCAACAAATCGCGGTAGGGCTGCAGGACTGGCGGTCCCTGGCGCCGCAACAGGCGCGCCTTAAGTTTGCGCGTATAGCCCAGCAGCAGCGGCGCCAGAATGAGCACAAGCATCATCTGCGCGCCTTGAGCAATAAGATCGAGGATCAGGACCATACCAGCATCACCAGCATGAGAAAGAACAGGAGGAAGACGAGTAGCGCAAACACCAGGCTGAGGTATTTGCGAATGGTCAGGAACTGCAGATAGCTGAGCCGGTCGGCCGCGAACCAGATGGCGCCGCCGATTGGAGCATAGAGCATCTCCCAGGTGAGGTCGCGCAGCCTGACGGTGAGCCGCGCCGCCGTGGTTTCGCCAGGCGCCGGCATCGCAACATCCTCGCGCGCGTCAAACAGCGGGCTGAAGACGCGGCGGATCGGCTGGGCGAAGCCGCCGGCGGTGTATTGCGTGGCCGGGCTCTGATCCGGAAA
>DATGGY010000126.1:0-2390 GCA_035308285.1 Bradyrhizobium sp.
ACCCGCTGGAAGCCGCGCACACCCATATAGGAGGAGTTCGTCGCGATCGCCGGCAGCCAGCCGAATCTTCCGACAGGAGCCGATGCACCGTTGAGATCGAAATTCGTCATGCTCTTGGTCGTATTGTCGATCGAGATGTCCATGTTGCCGTAGGCTGTGATCTCGCCGCCCGGCGTGTAGAACGTAAGGGGGTTGCCCTTCTTGTGTTCAAGATATCCGTGCCCGTTGGCGTCGATTTCCGGTGCCGTCAATGACGGCGGCGGAGTTGACACCGCTGCGCGGGTCGGAGGGGCCGACATGACAATTGGCGCCGCCGACTTCGATGACTCGACCTTGTTCAAGCGCGCCTTGAGGTCAGCATTTTCCTTGGCGAGTTTCGCATCGCGCTTCTCGAGCTCGTCGAGCCGCGTCAGCACATCGTCGAGCTTGTCGGCGGAAGCTGGGACTGCGTGAGTAACGAGTGCGGCAGCCGCCAGGGCCACGCCCAATGCATACTTCTTCATCGTCTTCCCCCTAGTGACGACTCCCCGAAAGGAACCAAATTGAGCCTGACTGCGTCGGGGGATAGCGTCAATGTGTCAGTTTCTTCACGGAAGTTGCTGCAAGCGCGAAGCGTATTTTCAGAGCAGGCTATAAAATCCTTTTTCTTCAATTACATCCGACCTGGCGAAACGGATGCTGCGCTGCGAAATTTACTGTATCATTTCCGCAACATTTGGGATTTATGTATGACAGTAGGGATAATGTATACCAGTCCGCGGACTCTACGCTCCGCCAACGCGACAAGCATCGAGTGGCGAAAGCGGAGGCAGGCGTCTCAAATTGAGCCAGATCTTCTCGCACGAACGCGATCGATCAAGGTGGCGCACCATCACTGAGCTGCGAGAAATGTTCATCATCATTCGCGTGGCGTGTGGCGTGTCGCAAGATGTGCATGAGCATGCGGCGTTTCGATTTCAGTGATGGCGCCTTGCAGATAGTCGATCTCGGTGCGGCGGCCGCGCTGCAGATCTTCGGACATCGACGAGCGTGCCTGCGGATCGATCTTCATGGTTGCGCCCAGCACGACGATGTCCGTTGTTAGAAAGGCCGTCTGCCGGCAGCGCGCAAACCGAAGGGCCGCGGCGTATGGGCCCCTGCTTTCGTGTGGGGGCGACGAGGAAACAGGGGCCCGCACGCGGGATTGCCCTCGCCTTGTAACCGTCATAACGCGCTTTTATGGTTCGCAAGGCGGGGCGGCACTCGGCAGGAGATGACGATGGGCTTACTCGACGTACTCAATGGCATGCAGCAGGGACCGCGCGGTCCCTCTGGGCCAAGCGCGCAGTCCGGCGGCGGGATGTCGCCGATGACCATGGCGATCCTCGCACTGCTCGCCTACAAGGCGGTCAAGCATTTGAGCGGCGGTCCATCGGGCGCAACTCCGGCGCCGGCGCCATCGAGCGGCGGCGGCGGGAGTCTCGGCGGTCTTGGCGATGTTCTCAAAGGTGGGCTAGGCGGCCTGCTTGCGGGCGGCGCGGCGGGAAGCGTTATCAGCGGCGGGTTAGGCGATCTGCTCAAGCAATTCCAGCAGAGCGGCCAAAGCGAGGCCGCCAATTCATGGGTGAGCCAAGGTCCCAACAAGCAGATTTCGCCGGGCGATCTCGCTGGCGCACTCGGCGCCGACCAGATCGACAGCCTGATGTCGCAAAGCGGCCTGTCGCGCCAGGAACTGCTCGAAGGGCTCAGCCAGCATCTGCCCGAAGTAATCAATCATTTGACGCCGGATGGACGGCTGCCGACGGCAAGCGAATTGGCGGGCCGACTTTAAAAAAACCAGCCGGCACCGGAATTTTAATCATGCGTTTTGAGGGAGAACGACAGTCATGAGCGGCATCATCTGGATCATCATCGTCGGTTTCGTCGCCGGCATCATCGCGCGGCTGCTCTCGCCCGGACCCAACAATCCCAGCGGCTTCATCCTGACCACCGTGCTCGGCATCGCCGGCGCGTTCCTCGCCACCTTTGTCGGCCAAGCCATCGGCCATTACGGCCCGGATCAGGGCGCGGGCTTCATCACCGCGACGATCGGCGCATTGGCGGTGCTGTTCATCTGGAACAGGCTGGTGGCGCGCGGCGTGATTTCCGATCCGTTCGGGAAGTAAAGCCATAGCCGCTCCCGTCTTTGCGAGCGTAGCGAAGCGAAGCGACGAAGCAATCCATTCTTTCTTTCCGCGGAGAAATGGATTGCTTCGCGTTGCTCGCAATGACGCAGAGGGAGGCTCGCAATGACAAGGACCCGTCATGTATGGACGGCCCCCTCTCGGCAAGGACTTTTTTGATGTTTCGGCGAATGAATCGGGGAGCGGTCATGTATACGGCCTCGAGATGCGGCCTTTGACCGCGGGCCC
>DATGGY010000127.1:0-6766 GCA_035308285.1 Bradyrhizobium sp.
GGAAACCATCTTGGCCAGCGGTCCAGACCGACCGCATCAACAGGCCGGACATATGGATGCAAGCGATCCGATCAGACCGTCAAAAAACTCTTGTGCCACGGGGGCCGTCCACATATGGGTCCCTGCGTTCGCAGGGACGACCGTGAAGTGGCTGTTTGACAATCGAATCAGAGCAGGCGCAATGCGCTTCACCTCTCCCGCTTGCGGGGGAGGTCGACGCGCTCGAAAGAGCGCGGCGGGTGGGGGAAGATCTATCCGCTCGACCAGCACGTTTTGCGGAAGCACCCCCACCCCAACCTTCCCCCGCGAAGGGCGGGAGAGGGAGCGCACCAATCGTGCGGCCTCACCGCGCCTTCCCGGCGCGGCTCAGCAGGAACACGCCTTGCTCGCCGAACATGTTCCAGAACCACCAGGGCAGATTGACGCGCAGCGGCCGGCCATAGAGATCGAGCGCGACCGCGCGCTCCATCTTGACGTTGATCTCGTCGCAGAGCTGCACGAAATCCTTGATCGTGCAGAAATGGATGTTCGGCGTGTCGTACCAGGTGGCGGGGAGATTTTCCGTGCGCGGCATGTGCCCGCCGATCAAGAGTTGCAGCCGCATCCGCCAGAAGCCGAAATTCGGAAACGACACGATCGCGCGCCGCCCGATCCGCAGCAGGTTTTCCAAAACCGCCTTCGGTCGCCGCGTGGCCTGCAAGGTCTGCGACAGGATCACGTAATCGAAGGCGTCGTCGGGATAATTGACCAGATCCGTGTCGGCGTCGCCCTGCACCACCGCAAGCCCCTTGGCGACGCAGCGGTTGACGCCCTCGCGCGACAGCTCGATACCGCGGCCGTCGATCCCGCGGCTTTCGAGCAGTTGCAACAAATCGCCATCGCCGCAGCCGACGTCGAGCACCTTCGAGCCGCGCTCGACCATTTCGGCCACCAGGAGATGATCGCCGCGATAATGCCCGGTGTCGCGATCGACCACGGGGCCGAGCCGCAGGGTCTGTTGCTGCAAGGTCATGCGCTATCGGTTTCCGGAGAGGCCGCGCGCGGTGCCGGCCGATTGCAGGAAGGCGCGGGAAATGTCGAAGAATTCCGGCACATCCAGCAGGAACGCGTCATGCCCGCGGTCGGTCTCGATCTCGGCGAACGATACCCTGGCGCCGGAGGCATTGAGCGCATGCACCAGCGCGCGCGACTCCGCGGTCGGAAACAGCCAGTCGCTGGTAAACGACACCACGCAGAAGCGGGTCTTTATGCCGCGAAACGCCCGCGCCAGCACGCCGTCATGATCGGCGGCGATGTCGAAATAATCCATCGCCCGTGTCAGATAGAGATAGCTGTTGGCGTCGAACCGCTCGACAAAGGACGAGCCCTGGTAACGCAGATAGCTTTCGACCTGGAAATCCGCATCGAAGGAAAATGTCGGAAGGTCGCGATCCTGCATCCGCCGCCCGAACTTGCGGTGCAGGGCAGCGTCGGAGAGATAGGTGATATGCCCCGCCATCCGCGCGACGCCGAGGCCGCGATGCGGCTGAGTGCCCTCCTCGAAGTAACGGCCGCCGTGCCAATCCGGATCGGCCATGATGGCCTGACGGCCGAGTTCGTGGAAGGCGATGTTCTGCGCGGAGTGGCGCGTGCTGCAGGCGATCGCCAAGGTCGAGAACACGCGCTTCGGAAACGCCGCGGTCCACTGCAACGCCTGCATGCCGCCCATCGAGCCGCCGGTGACGCACAGCAGCGTCTCAACGCCCAAGCGGTCGAGCAGCATCGCTTGCGCCCGCACCATGTCGGGAATCGTGATGATCGGAAAATCCAGTCCCCACACCTTGCCGGTGGCGGGGTTGGTCGACGCCGGCCCGGTCGAACCCATGCAGCCGCCGATCACGTTTGGGCATATGATGAAATAAGTTTCGGTATCGAGCGGACGGCCGGGACCAACCATGGTCTCCCACCAGCCCGGCTTGCCGGTCATCGGATGCACATTGGCGACATGCTGATCGCCGGTCAGCGCATGGCAGACCAGAATCGCGTTGGAGCGATCGGCGTTGAGTTCGCCATAGGTCTGGTAGGCGATCTGGAACGGGGCGAGATCGATGCCGCAATCAAGCGCCAACGGCTGGTCGGCACCGAACAACGCCAGCTTCGAACTCGGATGGTCCGCCTCCTGCGACCGTTCGTCGGCATGGATCGCGGGACTTGGCACCGACTGTACTTTCACCATCTTGATACCTAACCCCTCAGGAGGCTTTCAAAAAACCTTAGGAAATCAGGCCATAAAAAATCCGGCCTGAACAAAGGTTCGGCCGGGATCACTTCTGTCCCCGGCCTGTTTAGCGAGTTGTTTAACGTGGCTGCAAGCCGGCCGGCTCAAATGACCACGGAACAGGCAAAATGTAGTCGCAAGAGAGCCAATCGTCAAGGCAAGGGCGATGGTTAATACCTCAGGTCGGGGCCCCTCATGGTGAGGAGGCGCTTGCGCCGTCTCGAACCATGAGGGAGAACGGGCCACCCATCCTTCGAGACGCGGCGAAGACGCCGCTCCTCAGGATGAGGAATTTCATCGGGTTTCTCAGATGTCCAAGCCACCCCCCGCTCCGCCCTCGCTCGAGGTGCTGCGCAAAGAGATCGACGCCATCGACGCGCAGATGCATGGCCTTCTGATGCAGCGCGGCGATATCATCGACCGCCTGATCCAGGTGAAGCAGACCCAGGAGGTCGGCTCGGCCTTCCGCCCGGCGCGCGAGGCCGACATGATGCGCCGCCTGGTGCAGCGCCACCGCGGCATTCTTCCGCTCGACACCGTGGAGAGCATCTGGCGCGTCATCATTTCGACCTTCACTTACGTGCAGGCGCCATTTTCGGTGCACGCCGATATTTCGCTCGGCGAATCCGCGATGCGGGATTCGGCGCGGTTTCATTTCGGCTTCACCGTGCCCTATGTCTCGCATTTCAGCGCGCCCGCCGCGGTCGAAGCGGTGGCCAAGTCGAAAGGCGATCTGGCACTGGTCTCGGCCACTTCGAGCCGGACCCCATGGTGGG
Source organism: Bradyrhizobium sp. (assembly GCA_035308285.1). Classification (GTDB taxonomy): domain Bacteria; phylum Pseudomonadota; class Alphaproteobacteria; order Rhizobiales; family Xanthobacteraceae; genus Bradyrhizobium. The sequence continues at coordinate 3,034 of DATGGY010000127.1, forward strand.
TCGCCCTTGAAGCCAAGGGCGCACCAAAGATCACCGCGCGGCTGCCCTTTGTCGAGCGCGCCGATCATCCTGCGGCGCTGCCGGTTTTTGTGGTTTCCCGCGTCGCCGACAGCGCCATGGTGACCGAGGTCGAAACCTGGAGCGTGCGTGTGTCCGGCTGGAATGCCGAAACTGCCCGCGCTTTGTCGCCGCTCGCCGAAATCGTCGCGGTGTCCGATACCGCATTCGACGGCGCGGCGCTGCTGGTTTCGGTTTCGGGCTCGGGCGGCCTTGAGAAAATCAAGGCGGCGCTGATCGAAGCCGGCGCCTCGGTGCGCTCATCAGCCCTCGTCGGCAGCCACGCAACGCGCTATACGGTCGCAAACGGCGCGGCCAAATAGCCGGTTCGCTGATTTCGGAGTTGAAGATGTCCCGACCCGTGCCGAACCCCGGCATTCTCGATATTGCGCCCTATACGCCCGGCAAAAGCCCGAAGGCTGAACCGGGCCGCAAGGTGTTCAAGCTTTCGGCCAACGAGACGCCCTTCGGGCCCTCGCCGAAGGCGATCGATGCCTACACCAAGGCAGCGGCGCATCTGGAGGACTATCCGGAAGGCACCTCGCGGATCTTGCGCGAAGCGATCGGCCGCGCCTTCGGGCTCGACCCCGACCGCATCATCTGCGGCGCCGGCTCCGACGAAGTCCTCAATCTGATGGCGCACGCTTATCTCCGGCATGGCGACGAGGCGATCTCCACGACCCACGGTTTCCTGGTTTATCCGATCGCGACCAAGGCCAACGGCGCCATCAATGTGATTGCGCCCGAGACCGACTTCACCGCCGACGTCGATGCGATCCTTGGCCTGGTCACGCCGCGGACCAAACTCGTATGGCTTGCCAATCCGAACAATCCGACCGGAACCTATTTGCCGTTCGACGAGGTCAAGCGCCTGCGCGCCGGGCTGCCGCCGCATACGCTGCTGGTGCTGGATGCCGCCTATGCGGATTACGTGTCCCGCAACGACTACGAGATGGGCATAGAGCTGGTGGCGACCACCGAGAATACCGTGATGACCCACACGTTTTCCAAGATTCACGGGCTTGCGGCGTTACGAGTGGGTTGGATGTTTGCGTCCACCCACATCGTCGATGCGGTGAATCGAATCCGTGGGCCGTTCAACGTCTCGACGCCGGCGATGCTGGCGGCGGTGGCGGCGCTTGAGGATACCGCGCATCAGCAGATATCGAAGATGCACAATGAGAAATGGCGCAACTGGCTGACCGAAGAGATTATCAGGCTCGGCCTCAAGGTGACGCCGACCGTCGCCAATTTCGTGCTGATCCATTTCCCGCTCGACAAGGGCAAGACCGCGGCCGACGCCGACGCCTTTCTCACCAGGCGCGGCCTCGTGCTGCGGGCGCTGAACAATTACCGCCTGCCGCACGCACTGCGCATGACGATCGGCACCGAAGAAGCCAATCGTCTCGTGGTCGATGGCTTGCGCGACTTCATGGGGCGCTAGTGTCCCGGTTCTAACATTCGCATCCCGTTGCGGCGAACTCTTGGCGAATGTTAGAACCGAAAGGACACTAGCCAAACAAATATGACTCTTGTGCGGTTTTGGATTGGATATTCGCTATGACAGCTAGCCGAGACACTGAAGCGAATATCCAATCCACCGCACAAGTGAGCGCCGCACCGCACTTTGATCGCATCGCGCTGATCGGCTTTGGGCTGATCGGCGGCTCGATCGCGCGCGCGGCCCGCGAACAGGGCTTGGCCGGCGAAATCGTCACTACCGCGCGCTCGGCCGAGACCCGCGCCCGCGTGACGGAGCTCGGCATTGTCGATTGCGTTGTTGAAACCAATGCGCAAGCCGTGGAGGGTGCCGACCTCGTCATCCTCTGTATCCCGGTCGGCGCCTGCGGCGAAGTCGCGCAGGAAATCGCCGGCCATCTCAAGCCTGGCGCGATCGTGTCCGATGTCGGTTCGGTCAAGGGCGCCGTGGTGCGCGACATGGCGCCGTATTTGCCCGCCGGCGTGCACTTCGTACCGGCACACCCGGTCGCCGGCACCGAGCATTCGGGCCCTGATTCCGGCTTTGCCGAACTCTTCATCGACCGCTGGTGCATCCTGACGCCGCCCGGAGGCACCGAGGCAGGCGCGGTGGAGAAATTGCGCGCATTCTGGGCGGCGCTCGGCGCCAAGGTCGAGATCATGACGGCGGACCATCATGACATGGTGCTGGCGATCACCAGCCATTTGCCGCATCTGATCGCCTATACAATCGTAGGCACGGCGGATGAGCTTGAAGGTGTCACGCAATCCGAGGTGCTGAAGTTCTCCGCCGGCGGCTTTCGCGACTTCACGCGCATCGCCGCATCCGACCCGACCATGTGGCGCGACGTGTTCTTGAACAACAAGGACGCGGTGCTGGAGATGCTCGGCACCTTCAACGAAGACCTTTCCAAACTCACCCGCGCGATCCGGCGCGGCGACGGCGAGGCGCTGTTTGCGCATTTCACACGCACCCGCGCGATCCGCCGCGGCATTGTCGAGATCGGCCAGGATTCGGCCGCGCCCGATTTCGGCCGCCCGCACGCCCAGCTTGGGAAGAAGGCGGATTGAGCGTGTCCCGGATGCTGCGCAGCGCATAGCGGTGCGCTGCTGATCCGGGGTCCATAGCCACGTGAGGTCCCGGCTTTCGCGGAGCAGCGTGAAGTACGCTGCACCGCGTCCCGGACACGCATAACTCAATACAACGCCGACACCTGCCCCACGTCAGCAGGCCCAACAAAGCGCAGCGGAAGGCCCGGGCCTTCTTGCCCTCCAGAACCAGTCCTTGCCGAGCGCGTCGATTCGATTTTCAAACAGCATCGGGCCACAACTCCGCGATCCCGCGGCGCGATATGCGCCCGAGTTGTACACGAACCACGCGCCTCGAAAAAACCAGAGGGCGTACGGAACGCCGGGTGCCCGCCGCACCCGCAGCCTCGTGTGTGAAATAAAACAAACACACGAGCAAATTCACCACAGATACACCGGTTCGCCCGGCGTTCCGCACGCAATGGTTTTAACGGTTTCCTTCGCGCTCTCCCCGGGGACCGGGCTTTCTTGCCCCCGTCGTTACGCGGAATCGCCTCCGCAAACTTGACGCCAGCGTCGGGGCGTCAGGACCACACGACTTCGCCGTCCGCCGCAACGTCGCTCGTCTCGCGACATCGCTGCGTCCATCGCATCCCGCCCCGCGTTGATGACGTTGCGCAACGCCCCTCTGATCGAGGCGGGACGGCGCAAGACATACACCTGATTTGGGTCTTCTGAAAATCAGAATATTTTTGCAAAAGGGACTGGACTCTGTCGGAAGTGCATCAAAGCGCGGGAGTGATTTGCCCGTCGGGTCGCCGTCATGATCAGTACCGCTTCGCTTCACTATCCTGCGCGCTGACGACCGTGAAACGGGACCTTCGAGATATCCCAGAAACCAGACATTCTCAGTGCTCGCCGGCATGTCTCGAAGGGCGCCAACATGCAGTCATTCGCAAGGCCGATCGCGCTGGGCCTATCGCAGTCCCGCTTTGCGGAAACCTTCGAGGAACTTTGCCATCGGTCCCGGCGTGTAAGGCACGTTGCGCTCATCCAAGCAATCGAATTATCCGGATGCAATTCTTGCAGTCGCGCGAGAGCCACGCGGGCATCATCAATTCGGCCCGCCTGGGCCAGGCTGGTGACGTAAATTCGATGACCGTTGGTC
>DATGGY010000128.1:0-3026 GCA_035308285.1 Bradyrhizobium sp.
CACGATATCGACATGATGAAGACGGCCATCGTCGCGCTGTGCCGGTCGGTGCTGCGGTGGTATTCCCCGCGCGGTCGCCTTTCACCCGAGCAGATCGGCGAATATTATGCCGAGCTTGTCGTTTCGATGGTCAAGCCGATAAAATAAGCCTCGATCGGCGCGGCGGTGCGGCAATTGTCGAACATCGCTTGGTCTCAATATACCATAAATTCTGCACACGAACCGCCTACCGTGGGAGACCATGACTCACTGACCTTGTTGCGCTGCTTCTGGTGCAGAACCTCCGCTTATGCGAAACGTCGCCGCTGGTCGTCCGACGTTGACAGCGGCGGTATTCTTCTTTGCGTCAACACTCACTACCAAGGGAGGGTCGTCCATGCGGTGGCGCATGAATCCGTTTCTGGCATTAGCCGACATCAGCTCTTCATCGAATGGCCGCTCTGCGCCAAAGGACTAAACCGCTCGCGCGGTAGGGCACTGCGGCGGGCGCTGGGGCCAATGGGATAGCGCGACGGGGCGTCCTGTCTTGAGATGAGGGGTTCGCAACCTCCATCAAGACAGGAGCATCCCTCATGACCGATAAGGCCATAAGCCCGCTGCGGCAGCGCATGATCGAAGACATGACGATCCGCAAGTTAACGCCGAAGACTCAGCATGACTACGTGCAGAGGGTCAAGAACTTCGCTGCCTTCCTCGGCCGCTCGCCCGACACGGCGAGCTTCGAAGACGTACGCCGCTATCAGCTCCATCTGGCGACGAGCGGCGCTGGCGTTCCGACCCTCAACCAAAGCGTCTCGACACTGCGGTTCTTTTTCAAGATCACGCTCGGGCGCGCCGATATCGTGAACCACACCCAGTTTATCCACGTGCCCCGCAAGCTGCCGGTGGTCCTGAGCCCGGAAGAAGTCGTCCGTTTTCTCGATGCGGCACCGGGGCTCAAATACAAGGCGGCATTGAGTGTAGCGTATGGAGCCGGATTGCGCGTGTCCGAGGTGGTCGCGCTGAAGGTATCCGACATCGACAGCAAGCGCATGGTGATCCGGATCGAACAGGGCAAGGGCCACAAAGACCGCTACGTTATGCTTTCACCGCATCTGCTCGAGCTGTTGCGCGCCTGGTACAACGCGGCACGTCCACAGGGGTGGCTGTTTCCCGGAATGAACCCGGTCAACCCGATGTCGGCGCGCCAGCTCAGGCGCGCCTGCGATACCGCAGCCCAGATGGCCGAGATCGGCAAGCAGGTGTCCCCGCACACCCTGCGACACAGCTTTGCGACGCATCTTCTGGAGCAGAACACCGATATCAGGGTCATCCAGGTCTTGTTGGGACATGCCAAGCTCGACACTACCGCGCTCTATACGCGGGTCGCCACCAAGACCATCCGGGAGATCGTGAGCCCGCTCGATCGCATTACAGCCAAGCTCAGGGAGGGCGCCGAAGCGCCCGCCTGACGCGCGGCTTATCGTGTCGCGTCCATCGCTGGAGGTCGCGGACATCTTCCGCGGCCACGGCCCGGCATGGCGCCGGGCCAATGCCGGCCATGTCAGCCTCGGCCAATTGAAGGTGATGTCGGCGATCGAGAGCTGCCGCACGGCGGCGCTCGGCGGCCATGTCGCGCGCTGCGAGAAGTGCGCGCACAGCCAGATCTCGTACAACTCTTGCCGCAACCGACATTGCCCGAAGTGCCAGGGCGCGGCGGCAAAGGACTGGCTGGCCGCGCGCGAAGCCGATCTGCTGCCGGTGCCGTACTATCACGTCGTGTTCACGCTGCCGGCGGCCATCGCCGACATCGCCTACCAGAACAAGGCCGTGATCTACGATCTCCTGTTCAAAGTCTCAGCTGAGACGATGTTGACGATCGCCGCCGATCCGAATCATTTGGGCGCCAGGATCGGCATCACCTCCGTGCTACACACCTGGGGTTCGGCCATGACCCATCATCCGCACGTCCACATGATCGTACCGGGCGGCGGCATCTCGCTCGACGGCGAGCGTTGGGTGGCGTGCCGACCTGGCTTCTTCCTGCCAGTGCGTGTGCTCTCGCGTCTGTTTCGTCGGCTGTTCCTGGAGAGGCTGATCGCGACCCACAAAGCCAACCGCCTGAAGTTCTTCGGCGGTCATGTCGCTCTCGCCGACACGAAGGCGTTCGCGGCGTATCTGGCACCGCTGCGCCGAACCGAATGGGTCGTCTATGCCAAGCGCCCGTTCGGCGGCCCACAGGCCGTGCTGGCCTATCTGTCGCGCTATACCCACCGTGTCGCCATCGCCAACAGCCGGCTAATCGCCTGCGACCGCTCCAGCGTGACCTTCCGATGGAAGGACTATCGTGCCGAGGGCCGCGACCGCCAGAAGGTCATGACCCTCTCAACCGGCGAGTTCATCCGCCGCTTCCTGATTCACGTCCTGCCGCAAGGCTTCCACCGCATCCGTCACTACGGCCTGCTCGCCAGCGGCACGCGCGCCGACAACATCACCCGGGCGCGCCGCTGGCTCGACGTACCTGCGGAACAGCACGAGGCCGGCGGTGACAGTCGCGACGTCGAACTCTCGCACCCGTGCCCTTACTGTGGCGGCCGCATGGTCATCATCGAGAGGTTCCAGCGCGACTGCGCGCCACGCACCCAGCCGGCGACACCTCCAATCGTGATCAGGATCGACACATCATGATCAGATCAGGTTCGATGCGACATCCCAGTGCTACACTTCTGCTGCGCCGGCTCTCGACCGGCGACGACCATGCTCGCCGTCGCGCGGCCCGCGATAGCCGCCCTGCCGTTCGATTTCCGCAGCGCGACGCCGGCTCTGCCCATCGCAATCGGCCGGCCCGCCTCCTCACACCCTCGGTCGCCTGTCGCACAAGCCCCCAACTCACCTCGGCAACGGACCGCCAGCGCCGAAATCCCCATAGCGACTGACGCGCAGCCTCACCACATCTCCCGCGGTTTCCTCCCTTGGAGGTTTGCGTACGCCGGCCCCTCGTGTCTGCCGCCCCACCACCATGGAGCCGACATCCGCAAACCTTCACA
>DATGGY010000129.1:0-19779 GCA_035308285.1 Bradyrhizobium sp.
GAAGCCGCGGCGTATGGGTCCTCACGTTCGCGAGGACGACACCGCTATTTGTGTGGGCCGGGCGGCAACGCTTCAATTCACCTGCCGGTCCTTCCCCGCCCAATAGGGATCGCGCAAATGGCGGCGCAGAATTTTGCCCGAGGCGTTACGCGGCAGGGCGTCGATGAAGTCGACCGTCTTCGGCGTCTTGTAACCGGCGATACGTGTGCGGGTGAAATTGATAATGTCGGACGCAGCCGCCTGCTTGCCTTGCTTCAGTACCACGATCGCCTTGACCGCTTCACCCCAGGTGTCGTCGGGAACGCCGACCACGGCGGCTTCGGCCACATCGGGATGGTCGCAGACCGCGCTTTCGACCTCGGCCGGATAAATGTTCTCGCCGCCGGAGATGATCATGTCCTTGATGCGGTCGTGGATGTAGAGATAGCCGTCCTCGTCCATGTAGCCGGCGTCTCCGGTACGCAGCCAACCGTCGCGGCTGAGCGTCCTGGCGGTCGCCTCCGGCAAATTCCAATAGCCGACCATGTTGGAGCCGGAGCGGGTGGCGATCTCGCCGACCTGGCCCGGCGGCAACCGTTTTCCATCGGGATCGAGGATCGCAAGCTCGACGCCCGCCAGCGCCTTGCCGGCCGAGCGCATCCGCTCCGATCCCTCGATGTGGTCTTCGGGCGGAAGGGCCACAATGGTGCCGGTGGTCTCTGTCATGCCATAGAGCTGCACGAAGCCGCAGCCGAACACCTCGATGCACTCCTTCAACAGCGCGGCGGGGATCGGCGAGGCGCCATTAGAGCATGTATTTCAGGCGCGAAAAATCGACTTGCCGCGCGCGCGGCTGCCGCACCACAAACTGCATCGCGGCCGGCACCATGAACAATTTGGTGATCTTGGAGTGCTCGATGAAATCCAGCACCTTGGTGGGATCGAATTCCCTGGCGATGACGCCCTTGGCGCCATGATAGAGGCTGACCAGGCCCCAGCCGGAGCCGCCGATGTGGAAGACCGGCATCGCCACCAGCGAAACGTCGTTCTCGGTCCACTTGTTCCAGTCCGGCTTTTCGCCTTCGCCGGTCTCCACCAGGTTGAGAAGATTGGCGTGCGACAGCATCGCGCCCTTGGGCTTTCCAGTGGTGCCGGAGGTATAAAGCTGGATCGCGACGTCCTGCCGGCTGATCTCGACCCTGGGGTCGTCGGCGCTTTGCGCCTCGCGCCAGGCGGCGTAGTCCGGCCATTCCGGTGCGCCGCCTTCGGTTGTGATGATGGTGCGAAGGTCAGGCAATTGCGACTGGATGGCGCGCGCCTGCGCCACCAATTCCGGTCCGACGAATAGGACGGGGGCCTTGCAATCCGCAACGATGAAAGCGATCTCGGGCGCGGCGAGCCGCCAGTTCACTGGCGCCATCACCACATTGGCCTTCATCGCGCCGAGCAGGAGTTCGAAAAAGATATCGCTGTTCTTGCCGAGATAGGCGATACGATCGCGCGGCTTGACGCCGAGCGCCTTGAGCCCGTTGGCCACGCGGTTCGTCAGTCTGTCGAATTCGGCGAAGCTGGTTTGCCGTCCTTCGAATTCATAGGCGATGGAGCTGCCGCGGGCCTTCGCCTGCGACCGGATCATGTCGGCAAGGTTGGCCGGTTCCTGCAAAACGGACATGTTTCCCCCTAGGTATTATTTCTTGTTGCAGGGAGTTTGGCGTCTTCCTGCGCCAAAAACAATACGGAGGGCGCCGCCTGCGTTCCCCGGATGCGGCGCGACGCGCCGCACCTGCGGCGTGGTGCGCTGCTGATCCGGGGTCCATTTTTTTTTGCGCGGCGACGGGTGGATTCCGGCTCTGCGGTGCAGCACCGTAGTGCGTCGAAGACGCGCGTGAACGCGCTTATGGTGCCGCACCGCGTCCGGGACACGAGTCATCCCCTCGCGCCGCGGTCTTTTTCGTTTTGCGCTTTTATCGTCTCGCGGGCCTTGTCCCAGTCGGCGTCGGACCAGTCGCGCAATTGGTAGAAATTGCCGCCCATCGCCAGCGCCTGGCCGCCGTCCATCGCGATGGTCTCGCCGTTGATCCAGTCGCAGCCGCCGGAAATCAGGAACACCGCGAGATTCTGCAGTTCCTCCATCCTGCCGACGCGGCCCATCGGGTTCATCGCCTTGGTGCGGGCGCCGGCTTCGTCGCCGGGCTTGATGCGCTTGCTCATGCCTTCGGTCGGAATTTCGCCGGGCGCGATGGTGTTGAGCCGGATGCCATGGCGTCCCCATTCCGTTGCAAGCGACATCGTCATGGCGTGAATCGCGGATTTGCCCATCGCCGACGGCACCACGTAAGGGCTGCCGTTGCGGACCCAGGTGACGGTGATCGACACCACATTGCCGGGATGCTTGCCCGCGATCCAGCGCCGGCCGACCGCATGGGTCACATAGAAAGTGCCGTGCATGACGATGTTGGCGACGGCGCCGAAGCCGCGCGGCGAAAGGTCTTCGGTGCGCGAGATGAAATTGCCGGCGGCGTTATTGATGAGATCGGTAAGCGGTCCGCCCTTGAAGATCGTGTCGATCATCTCATCGACCGCAAGCGCGTTGCGGATATCGACCCCGTGGCTGACCACGCGGCCGCCATACAGGTCCATCAATTCGGTCGCGGTTTCGTCGCAGACGATCTTGCGCCGGCCGCAGATATGGACCTCGGCACCAAGTTCGAGAAAGCGTCCCGCCATCGATTTGCCGAGTCCGGTGCCGCCGCCGGTGACAAGAATGCGCCGGCCTGTAAGGAGCTTTTCGCTGAACATGGCAGGGTTTCCGTTCTGAAGTGTTCTTGGTTGGTCTTTGGACTAAGACCGGGCAAAAGCGTTCAGTGTAAGGCGATTGCGGCGGAGCGCCGCAGCCAAGATTCCTTTGGGCGATCGCGTCAGGCTGTTCGAAGCGCAGGCTGCGACCACCGGGCGACCGGCCAGCGTGCGGGCGGCGAGGCACCCGGGAGAGGCATGTACAATAGGCACTGCCGCCAACCGACCGCCTTCGCTGCAATGAACAAATGTTGGTGGTCATGCCAACAGGAAATCAACAAGAAATCCACACGTTTTGCTGTCGGCCGCCAGATTTCCCTTGCAAAATTAACCTTTCTTTAACTCTAATCTAGGTTGGGCTCAATTTATGGTAGCATAACAAGTTGAGTGGGGACGCTAGAGGGGGTTTGTCATGAGCGAATTTGAACGAAATGACGGCAGCAAGGGCGAGGCGAGCTGCGCGTATTTCGGAGAAGGCGTGGTGTTCAAGGGTTCGATAACGGCGCCTGAAAAGATAGTCGTGCACGGGTCTATCGAGGGAGAAGTCGCTGCGCGCGACTTGCTGGTCGGACCGACGGGCACGATTACCGGCAAGGTGAGCGTCGACCAAGCCGATATTCAGGGCAAGATTTTCGACCGCATTGAAGCCAAGGTTTGTCTCTCGTTGCGGAAGACGGGCCGCATCGAAGGTTCGACCATTTACGGTGAAATCGAAATCGAAAAGGGCGGCGTTCTTTCCGGCGAAGTCGCGACGACCAAGGGGAGCGAAGGCTTCCGAGCCACGCCGATTCCCAAGGTCCAGACCAACCTGCCGTTGCCGCCGCACGTGGTGTCGACTTCCAACGCCACCTCGGGCGCGACCGATCAAAGGTCCGGTGTCGATAACGGCAGGGCAAGAGCTACCGCTGCGGGCCCGAAGCCGCCATTGTTCGACACCAAAGCGGAAAGGACGGCAACCTCGCTGGAGGCTTCGGCCAAGAACGGGGGGGCTTGATCCGGCGGTTTTCGGACCGGCGCGTTTGGACGCGTCGGTCGAATAGTCTATATTGCGCGCGCCATCGTTATCGATGATCCACGGCGGCCTCCGTAAGGGAGTCACAGGGGAGAATTCGCATGGATGATCGCGTGCAGGTCACGATCTCGGAAGGTGTCGCCGATGTTCGCCTGGTTCGGGCGGACAAGATGAATGCGCTCGATACCGCGATGTTCGAGGCGCTGGTCGCGGCCACTGAGCGGCTTGCCACGGCGAACGGGCTGCGCGCGGTCGTATTGTCCGGCGAGGGCCGCGCGTTTTGCGCCGGCCTCGACATGGCGCGCTTCGCCGCGATGCAGGAAAGCGGCGGTAACGGGATAGCTGGTGGCGAGAAGCGCGACTTGACCACCCGCACCCATGGCATTGCCAACTTTCCGCAAGCCGCGGTCTGGGGATGGCGGCAGCTCCCGGTGCCCGTGATCGCCGCGATCCACGGCGTCGCCTTCGGCGGCGGCTTTCAACTCGCGCTCGGCGCCGACATGCGTTTTCTGAGCTCCGATGCGCGGATGTCGATCATGGAGATCAAATGGGGACTCGTTCCTGACATGGCGGGAACGCCGATCCTCGCGAGCCTCGTGCGTGACGATATCCTGCGTGAACTCACCTATACCGGCAGGGTCTTCTCGGCGCAGGAAGCTCTGAGTTATGGCCTGGCGACCCGCATATGCGATGACCCGCGCGCGGCCGCCTTCGAGGTCGCACGTGAAATCGCGGGCAAGAGTCCCGATGCGATCCGCGCCGCCAAGCGGCTTCTGAACAAGCTCTCTGTCGATCCAGCTCCGGCGCTGTTGGCCGAATCCGTCGAGCAGAAGAAGCTGATGGGGAGCGCCAATCAGCTTGAGGCCGTGCGCGCCAATATCGAAAAGCGCAGCCCGCGCTTCGTCTGATCTCAAAGACTGCCATCGCCGGAAGCTGCCATCCCCGGAATAAGTTGCGGTGGCGTTCTTCGTTGCATTCGCCCGTTTCTTGGTCTTGCGCCGGGTCCAAAAAATTGCGACTCAAGGGTGCCGGGCAGTTTCTGGAGCATTTTTGGCGATGGCACCCCAGATCATGCCTTCCGACACTGAGCTGACGCCCAGCCGCGCCGAGGAAGCCGCGGCGCTGGAAGAAGATGCCCGGCTGCGGAATGACATCCGGCTGCTCGGGCGCATCCTCGGCGACACCGTGCGCGACCAGGAAGGCGCTGACGTGTTCGATCTGGTCGAGCGCATCCGGCAGACCTCGATCCGGTTTCATCGCGATGACGACAAGCCGGCCCGCCGCGAGCTCGAACTCATCCTCGACAGCATGTCGACCAGCCAGACCGTACGCATCATCCGCGCCTTCAGCTATTTTTCGCACCTTGCCAACATCGCCGAGGACCAGAACAACATCCGCCAGATGCGGGCGCGCTCCAAGGCCGGGGAAACGCCGCGCCCGGGAACGCTGGCGCTGACGCTGTCACATGCCCGCGCGGCCGGTATCAGTGCGGTCGAGCTGCGCAAGTTCTTTGCAACCGCTCTGGTCAGTCCGGTACTGACAGCGCATCCGACCGAGGTGCGCCGCAAGTCCACCATCGACCGCGAAATGGAGATCGCCGCCCTGCTGGACCGACGCGAACGCGTGCAGCTGACCCCGGAAGAACTCGAGGCGAGCGACGAGCAATTGCGCCGGGCGGTGCTGACATTGTGGCAGACCAACCTCCTGCGCCGCACCAAGCTCACGGTGCTCGACGAGGTCGCCAACGGCCTTTCGTTTTATGACTACACTTTCCTGCAGGAAGTGCCGCGGCTGCATTGCAGGCTCGAGGACCGGCTAAACGAGGGCGAGGGTACCGTCCAGGGCGAACTCGCCTCGTTCCTGCGAATGGGAAGCTGGATCGGCGGCGATCGCGACGGCAACCCGTTTGTCACCCCCGAGGTGATGCGCGGCACGCTGAGAATGCAGTCGAGCCGCGCGCTGCGCTTCTATCTCGATGAACTCCATGTGCTGGGCTCCGAACTGTCGCTCGCCGCGCACCTTGCCGATGTCTCGAAGGATCTGCGCGCGCTCGCCGAGCGATCGCCCGATACCTCGCCGCATCGAAGCGGCGAGCCTTATCGGTTGGCGGTGTCAGGCATCTATGCGCGGCTCGCCGCGACCGCTGCGCGGCTCGATGTGGAGACCACGAGAGCGCCGGTCGGTGAAGCCGCGCCTTACGCCAATGTCGGGCAGTTCAAGGCCGATCTCGATATTCTCTACCGCTCGCTGATATCAAACAATTCGCGCGTGATCGCGCGTGGGCGGCTGCGCCATCTGCGGCGGGCGGTGGATTGTTTCGGCTTTCATCTGGCGAGTCTCGATATAAGGCAGAATTCCGCGGTGCATGAGCGCACGGTCGCCGAGCTGATCGATGCGGCGATGCCCGGCATTTCCTATCTGGCGTTGAACGAGGAGGCGCGGATCGCGCTCCTGTTGAGCGAATTGCGCAACGCCCGGCCGCTGACGTCGGCATTCGTCAAATACAGCGAGGAGACGCTGAGCGAACTTGCGGTGTTCCACGCGGTCGCCGAAGCCCACGCCAAATTCGGCGTAGACGTGATTCCCCAATGCATCATCTCCATGTGCAAGGGCGTGTCCGACATGCTCGAGGTCGCGCTGCTCCTGAAGGAGGCCGGCCTTGTGGTTCCATCCGGCCGCAGCGCGCTCAATATCGTGCCGCTGTTCGAGACCATCGAGGATCTGCAGGCCTCGAGCCGCATCATGGACCGCCTGTTGTCGATGCACGATTACCGCAAGCTGGTGGACAGCCGCGGCTCTGTGCAGGAGGTGATGCTGGGCTACTCCGACAGCAACAAGGATGGCGGCTTTGTCACCTCGGGCTGGGAGCTCTACAAGGCCGAGATCGGCCTGGTCGAAGTGTTCGAGCGTCATCATGTTCGCTTGCGGCTGTTTCACGGTCGCGGCGGCTCGGTCGGGCGCGGCGGCGGCCCGAGCTACGACGCGATCATCGCGCAGCCCGGGGGTGCCGTGAACGGCCAGATCCGGATCACCGAGCAGGGCGAAATCATCTCCAGCAAATATTCCAACAGCGAAGTCGGCCTCAACAATCTCGAAGTTCTCGCCGCGGCGACGCTTGAGGCGAGCCTGTTACAGCCCAAGCACAGCGCGCCGAGCGCCGAATATCTGAAGGCGATGGACCAATTGTCGGCGCTTGCCTTCAAGGCTTATCGCGGGCTGGTCTATGAAACTAAGGGCTTCGCCGATTACTTCTGGGCCTCAACCGTGATCACGGAGATTGCGACTCTCAATATCGGGAGTCGTCCGGCGTCGCGCAAGAAAACCCGCGAGATCGAGGATCTGCGCGCCATTCCCTGGGTGTTCAGTTGGGCACAATGCCGGCTGATGCTGCCCGGCTGGTACGGCTTTGGCAGCGCGGTGGAGATTTGGATCAAGGAGCACCCCGACAAGGGCATGCCCTTCCTCAAAGAGCTCTACCGCGAATGGCCGTTCTTCCGCACGCTCTTGTCGAATATGGACATGGTGCTTGCGAAGAGCTCGATCGCGATTGCCTCGCGTTATGCTGAACTGGTGCCGGACACAGCCTTGCGCGACAGCATCTTTGGGCGTATCCGCCGCGAATGGCAGGTCTCGATCGACATGCTGCTGAAGATCACGGGGCAAGAGCGCTTGCTGCAGAACAGCACGCTGCTCGAGCGTTCGATCCGTAACCGTTTTCCTTATCTCGACCCGCTCAACCACGTACAGGTCGAGCTCCTCAAGGAGCACCGCGCGCAAAATCCGGACGAGCAGGTGTTGCGCGGCATCCAGATCACGATCAACGGGATTTCCGCAGGCTTGCGAAACAGTGGGTGAGCCGAGACGCGAATAGCGAACGGCGAGTAGCGAGTAGCGAATTAAAAACTCCCTATTCGCTATTCGCCACTCCCTATTCGCGCTTTGACAATTACGCGAGCCTAGATGCCTTGGAACCAGTCATGGCTTCATGGCGCCTTGCACACTCGTGTAGACGGCGTAGAGCGAGGTCGAGCCGCAGATGTAAAGTCTATTTCGTTGCTGGCCGCCGAAGCAAAGATTGGCGACGGTTTCGGGTATGTGGATCTTGCCGAGCAGATCGCCGTCAGGCGCGTAGCAGCGCACGCCGTCCTCGTTCGGGTCGCCCCAACCCACGGAGCACCAAAGGCGCCCGTCGGTGTCGCAGCGCATCCCGTCGGTGATGCTTGGCTTGGGCATTTCCGCAAAGACTTTGCCGTTCGAAACCTTTCCGGCGCCGACATCCACGTTGAACACGCGGATATGCGACGGGTTGTCCGGATTGTCCGTGAAGCCCGTGTCGATCACGTAGAGTTTCTTCTCGTCGGGCGAGAAGGCGATGCCGTTGGGCTCCACAAAGTCATCGACGACAACCTTGACGTCACCGGTTTTCGCATCCACCCGGTACACGTTGTGCTTGTCCTGCTCGGGTGCGGCCTTGATGCCCTCGTAATAACCGCCGATGCCGTAGACCGGATCGGTGAACCAGATCGAACCGTCGGAAGCGACGACCGCGTCGTTCGGCGAGTTCAGCTTCTTGCCGTTGTACTTGTCGGCGATGATGGTGATCGAGCCGTCGTGTTCGGTCCGGGTGATCCGCCGGCCGCTGTGTTCGCAGGTGATCAGCCGCCCCTCACGGTCGATGGTGTTGCCGTTCGAGTTCATCGACGGCTGGCGGAATACGCTGACGTGACCGTCATCCTCCGAAAAGCGCATGATGCGGTTGTTGGGAATGTCGCTGAATAACACGTAGCGGCCAGCCGGGAAGTAAACCGGTCCCTCCGCCCAGCGGAATCCGGTCGCGACGCGCTCAACCGCCATGGTGCCGGCGAAGGCCGGGAAACCCGGAGGCCCGAACGAAGGTTTGGTCGACTTCTTGGCGGACTCAAGATGGGAATCCGGATAGCGGCTGCCGGACAGCGGTCCCAACGGCAGCTTATCGGTTGACCTCGTTGGAGCGCCGGTTTGGCCGAAGGGCGTGACAGTATCCGCAGATGCCGCGTTCGCGGCCACGGCCGTTGCGGCCAGTGCCGCGGCGCCTTTGATCAGATTGCGGCGGTGGAGCGACCGGCCGTCGAGAAAGGTCAGTAGAGTTGTCATTGTTTCCTCCCGGAGTTTTTTGTTAGGACGGACACTATCCGCCCGCATTCGGGCATAAAACGGGCGTTCCGAAAACAACCTGAGATAGCGACGAAACTACCGGCTTCAGACCGCGTCCCAATTGAAAATATCCGCCGAGCGGTCGAGCTTGTAAAACGAAGACTTCAGCGCCGGCATGCCGTGGTCGGCAAGGGTTTGCACCGTCCAGCCTTCGCCCCGATGGATCGACCGCAACGGGCGTGATTGGCTCATCAGGAAGATCTCGTTCATCCGCACGGCAAAGATCTGTCCTGTGACGTCGTTTGCGGCGTCGCTGAGCAGAAAGGCCACGACCGGCGCGATCCTCTCCGGGCCCATTTGCTGGATTTTGGCAACGCGTGCCTTTTCCGCTTCGGTTTCGGTCGGAATGGTGCCGATCAGGCGGCTCCATGCGAACGGCGACACGCAATTCGATCGCACGTTGAAGCGGTTCATATCGAGCGCGATCGATTTCGACAAACCTACGATGCCGAGTTTGGCCGCGGCGTAATTGGCCTGACCGAAATTGCCGACAAGGCCCGAGGTCGAGGTGAAGTGTACGAACGATCCGCTCTCCTGTTCGCGAAACAGCCGCGCCGCGGCGTGCGAGACGTAGAACGAGCCCATCAAATGTACCTTGATCACGGACTCGAAGGCATCGATGCTCATGCGATGGAAGATCGCGTCGCGCAGGATGCCGGCATTGTTGACCACGCCGTCGAGCTTGCCGAAACTGTCGACCGCCGCCTTGACGATCCGGCTTGCTGGAACCGCTTCCGCGACGGTGTCGAAACTGGCCACCGCCGTGCCGCCGCGGTTCCTGATTTCCTGCACCACTTCTTCGGCAGGCGAGACGCTCGAGCCCGAGCCATCGGCGGCGACGCCGGGATCGTTGACCACGACCTTGGCGCCTTCAGCGGCGCACAGTAGCGCGATCTCGCGCCCGATGCCGCGCCCGGCGCCGGTGACGACGATGGATTTGTCCTGGAGCGATTTGGTCACAATTGTCTCCCGCTTTGTCAATCCGCGGCGCAGCGTGAGCTGCGAACCCGGAACCTCGAGATTCCGGGTCTGGTCCCTCGGACCATCCCGGAATGACGAAGGTGATTATCTCTCGTTCGTAAAAATGATCGTGCCACTGGCGGCAAACATGCCGCCGACGCCGTGACAGACCGAAATCTTTGCGCCCGGCACTTGCGCCGGCGCAATGCCGCGCATTTGCCGCACGCTCTCCTGCAACGCATACATGCCGTACATGCCCGAATGCATATAGCTGAGCCCGCCGCCATTGGTGTTGAGCGGCAGCTTGCCGCCGGGCCTTGTATTGCCATCGGCGATGAATTTTCCGGTCTCCTCGTGCGGCATGAAACCGAGATCGCCCAGACCGTAAAGCGGTAGATGCGCGAAGGCGTCGTAGATCATCAAATGATCGACGTCCTTGTGCGAGATGCCGGCTTCCCCGAAGGCGAGGGGTCCCGCCACCTTGAAGGCGCGCGAACTGTCGAAAGTCTGCATCTGGCTGACCATCGGCGTCTCGACGCTCTCGCCGGTGCCGAGGATATAGACCGGCTTTTTCGGAAAATCCCTGGCGCGGTCGGCCGAGGTCAGGATCAGCGCGCCGCCGCCATCGGTGACGAGGCAGCATTGCAGGATGCGGAAGGGATAGGCGATCATTCGCGAATTCAGCACGTCTTCGACCGTGATCGGCGCCTTCATGCTGGCGCGCGGATTCTTCGCCGCCCATTGGCGCTGCACGACCGCGACCATGGCGATCTGCTCATGGGTGATGCCGTGGGTCCTCATGTAGCGTAGCACCGGAATCGGAAACATGCTGGCCGGCGTCGAGACGCCGTAAGGAAGCTCGAACTGTCCGTTCAAACTATCCGGCCCGATCATGCGGGGGGTACGGCCGATATTCGATTTGCCGCTTTCGGCATGGGTAATCAGCACGGTCTTGCACAGTCCGGCTTCGATCGCGGCGGCGGCGTGGCGAACATGCAGCATGAATGAACAGCCGCCCACCGAAGTGCCGTCGACCCATGTCGGCGTGATGCCGAGATAATGCGCAATCTGCTGCGGGGTTTCGACGGCGGTCGCAAAACCATCGATGTCGGATAGTTTCAAGCCGGCATCGGCGATGGCGTTCAGCGCGGCATCGGCGTGAAGCTGGATTTGCGACATGTTGGGGATCACGCCGAGTTCGGTGGTCTCGGCGGCGCCGACGACGGCGACCTGGTTTCTGCGCATGATACCTAGTCCTTCGCCGGACGGAACAAAGGCAGGGTGATGTTGTCGTCGAGCTTCTCGAAGGTGACATCCAGTTTCATGTCGAGTTCGAGCGCTTCCGGCGTCTGCGCACAACCGACGATATTGGTCATCATGCGCGGACCCTCTTCCAACTCCACCACTGCGATGGAATAGGGCGGCGTGAAGCCGGGGACCGGACGGTGATGGATCACGTAGCTGTAAAGCCTTGCCTTGCCGCTGGCCTTAAACACGCTGACCTTGCGCGAGGCGCAGGTTGGGCAAAACGGGCGGGGCGGAAAATAAACATGAGTGCAGGCATCGCAGCGCTGCAGCCGAAGTTCGTTTGCCCTCGTGCCGTCCCAGAAATGCTGGGTTTCCGGCGTCGGTCTTGGTCGTGCACGCGCAGGCTCGGCCATAGCGGTAATTTCCCTCCCTGAGCGGGTCGTCCCACCCGCTTGTCTTGATCTTGATGCGATAATGGACGCCCTCGCGTCAACGGTCCAGCCGGCCTCCTGCATGCGGCCTATTCTGCCGCGCGCGCCGTCGCCTGGCCCGGAGCGCTTGTATCCAAGCGACCGCCCGCGCTATGGTCGGCCGGAATAAAGAATGCCGGGAGGTTTTTATGCTGAGGGTGACGGGCGCGGTGCTGGTTGCGGGTTTGAGCTTTGCCGTGCCGGCATTTGCCGTGGATGCGCCGGCCGAAATCAAGATCGGCACGCTCTATGCCTCGGCTGGGCGCTTTGCCTCGATTTCGATGCCGGTCTACAGCGCGCTCAAGCTCTGGGCCGACTTGAAAAATGCCGACGGCGGCGTCTATGTGAAGGCCTTCGACAAGAAGGTGCCGGTCAAGCTTGTCGCCTATGACGACCAGAGCAACACCGCGACCGCCTCCACGCTTTACAACCAGCTCGTGACCCAGGACAAAGTCGACCTTCTGGTCGCGGATTCCGGCTCGGTGCTGACGGCACCCGCCGTTGCGATTGCGCGCGACCACAAGATGTTCCTGTTCGACCAGACCGGAACGGGCGCCAGCTTCTTCTCCAGAGACAACCCCTATATCGCGCTGATGGCGGACCCGGTGTCGACCGTCTGGCCCAAGCCCGTGGCGGATTTCATCAGCCACGACGGGCCCGGTTTGGGGATCAAGAAAATCGCCATTCTCTACTCGACCAACGAATTCACCGGCACCCAGGCCAACGCGTTCCGGAAGTTTGTGAAGGATTCCGGCGCGCCGATCGAAATCGTCTACGATCAGGGTATTCCAACCGAGACCACCAACTACACCGTCATCATCAACAACATCAACAACACCCAACCGGACGCGGTGATTCATTTCGGCTATGCGCCGAACGACATTGCGTTCTTGCGCAATGTTGCCGATGTCGGCATCAAGTTCAAAATGCTGTTCTCGATCTATGCGGGGCTTGAGACCGAACTTCTTGAGAAGAACGTCGGCGAAAAGGGGCTTGAGCACGTTTTCACCTATGTCCCGCCCTCGGAGCTGGAATATCCGGTCAATTTCGGCATGAACATGAGGGACTATAAGGCGGCCTGGGAAAAGAAGTATCCCGACGGCAAGATCGAATTCGGCTTCAATGCGGTTGCCGGCTACGCCACGGGCCTGATCATCGAGAAGACGCTCTCGGTCGCAGCGAGCCTCGATCAGCTCGAGCTGCGACGCGCCGTGTTCAGCCTTTCGAATGAGCTCAAGACGCTTGACGGGACCTTTGCGCTCGACGAAACGGGCGGCCAGATCGGCGAATTGACCCCGCTCGGGCAACTCGCGCTCGACGATCACGGCCACATCAAGTTCATCTCGATCTATCCGCACGAAACCGCCACCGGCAAGCCGGTCTATCCGCGTCCATGAGCCAAGCGCGGACGCCGGGAGTAACCCGCCGATGCTGACTTATGCGCTCGTCGCCGGCGTGCTGTTTGGTCTCTACTTCAGCCTGGTAGGAATTGGCCTCAATCTCGTGTTTGGCGTCATGCGCATCGTCAATCTGGCGCATGGCGACTGCCTGATGCTTGGCGCGCTCATTGCGGTCGGCGTTGTGGCCCTTATAGGGATCGATCCGTTGTTTGCGGTGCCGCTCGCCTTCGTGATTTTCCTGATCGCCGGTGTGTTGTTGTATTGGGTATTGGTGCCGCGGCTGCAAGGTTCGACCAATCCGGAAATGCTGTCGATCATCCTGTTCTTCGGATTGTCGCAGGTGATCGAGGCGGTGACGACGATTTTCCTCGGCACCAGCGAACGCTCTATTCAGAGCCGCGCGCTTGGCACGGTGTTTTCGACCATCAAGGTCAAATTGTTCGGCGGCAAGCCGGATAGCGGCGGGCCGGTGCAGATCTTCGGCCAGGGATTTCCCGCGTCCTGGGTGATCGCGGCCGTTACCAGCTTGATCGCAATCGGGTTGGTCTACATCTATTTGTACCGCACCCGCCTGGGGACATTGACGCGGGCGGTGATGTCGCACCGCGACGAAGCCCTGGCGACCGGCATCGACGTCGATCGGGTTTCCGCCGCCGCCTTCGGCATCGGTTTGGGGTTAGCTGCGGTCGCCGGCATCTTCGCGCCCTTCATGTTCGGCTCGGTCACGCCGGCATTCGGTGCCGACGCGACCGTGACATCGTTTGCGATCGTGGTCCTTGGATCGCT
Organism: Bradyrhizobium sp.; assembly: GCA_035308285.1. Lineage (GTDB taxonomy): Bacteria > Pseudomonadota > Alphaproteobacteria > Rhizobiales > Xanthobacteraceae > Bradyrhizobium. The sequence goes on from DATGGY010000129.1 coordinate 13,845, forward strand.
TGGCAATCCCCTCGGCACCGCGCTCGGCGGCGTGGTTTATGGCGTCTGCTATATGGTGGTGCAGACCTATCTCAGCTCATGGGCGGACTTGCTGCCCTACGTGCTCCTGATTTTCATCCTGCTGCTTCGTCCGAGCGGTCTGCTCGGAAGGCGGGTGCGCGTTGCCTAGTAGCCTTAAGCATACGCTGCTCATTGTCGTGCCGCTGCTAGCCATCTTTGCGATCCTGCCGGGCGTCTATCAAAATCATCTGTTGCTGTTCAACTTCGTGATCTTTCTGATTCTCGCCCAGGGCGTGAACATCATCTATGGCTTCACCGGCTATCTGCCGTTCGGTTATGTCGGCTTCTTCGGCGCGGGTGCCTACGGCTTTGCGATCCTGGTGATGCATTATCAGGCGCCGGCGATAGCCGCGGTGCTTGTCGCAGGACTAGTCGGGGTCGCGCTCGGGTTGTTGCTGACGCCGCTGTTGCGGCTTTCCGGCGCTTACTTCGCCATCGCCAATCTCGCGGCCTCGCTCGCGGTTCTTCACTTCGTCGCCAACCCGGCGCTCGAGAGCATCACGCGTGGCCCCTACGGCGTCTCGCTCACGGGCACTTTCAATCCGACGCTTGCCTATGCCTCGGCGATCGTCGTGCTGGCGCTGACGCTCGGGGCCGTCGTGTTCCTGAAGAACTCGCGCTTTGGTCTGGCGCTGCAGGCGGTTCGGGAGGATGCGGTCAGTGCGTCGATGGCGGGGGTCGACGTCGTGCGCATGCGCATGATCGCGTGGCTTGCTTCGGCGCTGGTGGCGGGTCTCGCCGGCGGCGTCTACGCCTGGTACGTCTCGGTATTCTATCCCGATAACGTCTTTTCCGGCGAGTTCAGCATCTTCGCCATCGTCTTTGCCTTGTTCGGCGGAGTGGCGACGATTTCGGGGCCGATTGTCGGCGTTATCATCCTGTATGGCATCTACAATCTGATCGGATTCACGACGCCGCAGTATTTCCAGTTGATCTATGGCCTGCTGATCATGGGGCTTGTGCTGTTCCTTCCCGCGGGCCTGGTGTCGCTCGCAACCCGCCGGGGCTGGCATGTCCCCTGACAAGGCGCCCATTCTCACCGTCTCGAAGTTGGGGAAGCGTTTCGGCGGCTTTTACGCGCTCGATGGCTTGAGTTTCCATGTTGCCTCCGGCGAAATTCTTGGCTTGGTCGGTCCCAACGGTTCGGGCAAAACCACCGCGATCAATGTGATCTCGGGTCTCTACGCGCCCGACGGCGGCGAGGTCGCGTTCGATGGCTCCTCGATCGGCGGGGTCGCATCGCACAGATTGGTTCATCGCGGCATCAACCGCACCTTCCAGATTCCAAAACCCTTCCTGTCGCTGACGGTGCGGCAGAACATCGAGGTTGCGCTGGCCTACGGGCGGGCGTCGGTGAGGCCGCCGACCATGGCCGAGCTGCTCGACGAATATCGGCTGAGGGAAGTTGCCGACCGTCCGGCGGCCGATCTCAATAATGCGCAGCAGAAAATGCTCGATCTGGTGCGTGCGCTCGCGACGCGGCCGCGGCTATTGTTGCTCGACGAACTTGCGGCCGGACTCAATCCCGCGGAGCTCGACTGGATCGCCGAGCGCATCAAGGCGCTGGCGCGAAGCGGAGTGGCGATCATCGTGGTGGAGCATCTGATGGGCTTCATCGAGCACATTACCGATCGCGTCATTGTGATGAACGCCGGCAAGGAGATTTTCGAAGGCACGCTTGCGGTTGCGGTGCAAGTCCCGCAGGTGATCGAGGTGTTTCTGGGAGGCGAACATGCCGCCTGAAGCAGCACCCCTCCTGAAGGCGAATGGCATCGATGCCGGTTACGGCACCATGCAGGTGCTATGGGGCGTCGATCTCGACGTGCGTGCCGGCGAGACCGTGCTGCTGTTGGGGGCGAACGGCGCCGGCAAGACGACCTTTCTCAAATCGCTGGTCGGCCTGGTCGAGGCGCGGCATGGCAGCATAAAGCTCGGCGGCGAGGACGTGACGCGGATGCGTTCCAGCGCGCGGATGCGGCTCGGCATGACCTATATGTCGGAGGTTGCGGTCTTCCCGGACCTCTCGATCGAGGAAAATATCCGCATCGGCGCGCAGGCTCTGGGACACCCCGATTCTTCCGCCCGCGTCGAGGAACTCTACGGCGCCTTCCCGGCGCTGCGGGAAAAGCGCCGTGCGCCCGCATCCAGCCTTTCCGGCGGCCAGCGCAAAATGCTCGGCATTGCCAAAGCGTTGGCCGCGGAGCCTCGTCTTTTGGTGATGGATGAACCGTCGGCCGGGCTATCGCCGCTGTTCGTCAAGGAGGTGATCCGGATCCTGAGCGAGCTACGCGGAAGGGGGCTTGCTTTGCTGATTGCCGAGCAGAATATCGGCTTTCTTGAAGTGGCAACGCGGGTGTTCGTACTGGAGGGCGGGCGTATCCGCTTCTCCGGAACGGTTGCCGAAATGACCGACAATGAGGCGTTGCGGCGCGCGTATTTCGGGCTGAAGTGATGCGAACGATCAGGATCGGGTCAGGCGCGGGCTATTCGGGCGATCGCATCGAGCCTGCGGTCGAACTCGCCGAAAAGGGCGACATCCAGTATCTGGTGTTCGAATGCCTCGGCGAGCGGACCGTTGCGCTCGCCCAGCAGGCGCGGATGAAAAATCCGGAAAGTGGTTACGATCCGTTGCTGGAAGAGCGCATGCGTGCGGTGTTGCCGGTTTGCGCGTCCAGGACGATCAAGATCGTCACCAACATGGGCGCGGCCAATCCGCTGGGCGCCGCCCGCAAGACCGCCGAGATTGCCAAATCGCTCGGACTTTCCTCGCTGAAGATCGCCGCCGTCATCGGCGATGACGTGCTCGATGCCTGCAAGGAAGGCGACCTTCCGATCATGGAGTTCGAAGGTTCGATCAAAAAGCTCGGCAACCGGCTGTTGTCGGCCAATGCCTATCTCGGCGCCGAGCCGATGGCCGAGGCATTGTCCGCGGGCGCCGATATCGTCATCACCGGGCGGGCGTCCGATCCCGCGCTGTTTTTGGCGCCGATGATCCATGCCTTCGGTTGGGCGATGAATGACTGGAATCTGCTGGGGCAGGGCACCGTCGCCGGCCATTTGCTCGAATGCGCGGGCCAGATCACCGGCGGCTACTTCGCCGATCCCGGTTACAAGGATATTCCGGATCTGGCGCGGCTCGGCTTTCCCATCGGCGAGGTCGGCGAGGACGGTAGTCTCGTCATCACCAAGGTCGCTAGTTCCGGCGGCGCGGTAACCGCGCAAACCTGCAAGGAGCAACTGCTCTACGAGGTGCACGATCCCACCCAATATATCCAGCCGGACGTGACCGCGGATTTCTCACGGGTGAAAGTCGAGGAGATCGGAAAGGACCGCGTCCGCGTCAGCGGCGGACGCGGCAGCAAGCGCCCCGCGACGTTGAAAGTGTCGGTCGGCTATGTCGATAGTTTTATCGGGGAGGGCCAAATTTCCTATGCCGGCCCCAGCGCTTTGGCGCGCGGGCGGCTCGCGCTCGAAATCGTTCGCGAGCGGTTGAAGTTGACGGGTGTGGCGGCAAGCGATTTGCGGTTCGAACTGATCGGCGTCGATTCCCTCCACGGCCCCTTGGTCTCCGCGCGAGCAAGCGAACCCTACGAGGTGCGCGTGCGCGTTGCCGGCCGCACCGAAAACTTGCGCGAGGCGGTCAGAATCGGCAACGAGGTAGAGACGCTCTATACCAATGGTCCGGCCGCCGGCGGCGGGGCCTTCAAATCGGCGCGGGATGTTGTTGCGGTTGCTTCCGTCCTCCTTCCGCGCGAACTGGCGAAGCCAAAAGTTCAATTCGTCGGGGGAGCCTAGCGATGAAGCTGCGCGAGATTGCCCATTCCCGCACCGGCGACAAGGGCAACACGTCAAATATCTCCGTGATTGCTTATGACGAGAAACATTATCCGCTGTTGCTCGAGCAGGTCACAGCCACGCGGGTGAAGGCGCACTTTGCCGGCGTGGTCGGAGGCGAAGTGGTCCGCTATGAGCTGCCCAACATTTCGGCGCTGAATTTCGTCATGAGCCAGGCGCTGGGCGGTGGGGTGACGCGGTCTCTTGCGCTCGACGCGCATGGCAAATCGCTGAGCTCGGCGTTGCTCGATCTGGAAATCGAAACCGTTCCGGACGATAGATAGCCGAACGCTGAGGCGACACAACCATGCCGAATACCCCGACGCTGGCCGCGCTGGCCGACGATCTCGAAAGTGGCCGTACCAACGCGCGACAGCTCGTAGACGAGTGCCTTTCGCGAATCGCCGACAAGTCGGGCGAGGGGTCCCGGGCTTTCATTCATGTCGATATCGAAGCTGCGATCGAGGCGGCCAAGGCGATGGATCGGCTGCGCCAGGTCAAGGCAGCACCCTCGCGCTTTGCCGGCATTCCGGTCTCGATCAAGGACCTGTTTGACATCAAGGGGCAGGTGACGCGCGCCGGCTCCCGCGCGCTGGAAGATTCGGCGCCGGCGGAAACCGATGCGCCTGTGGTGGCGCGGTTGCGCCGTGCCGGCTTCATCGTGATCGGCCGCACCAACATGACCGAGTTCGCCTATTCCGGCATCGGCATCAACCCGCATTACGGCACGCCGAAAAGCGTGTGGCAGCGCGGCGTCGGCCACGTGCCCGGCGGATCGTCCTCGGGCGCGGCAGTGTCGGTCGCCGACGGCATGGCCCACGGCGCGCTTGGCACCGATACCGGCGGATCGTGCCGGATTCCGGCCGCCTATAACGGCATTGTCGGCTTCAAACCGACGCAGCACCGCGTGCCGCGCGAGGGCGGCGTGCCGCTATCGTTCACGCTCGACAGTTTCGGGCCGCTTGCGCGTACGGTTGGCTGTTGCGCCGTGCTCGATGCGGTGCTGGCCCATGAACCCGTGCGACCTTTGCAGCCGCGCCCGATCAAGGGCATGCGGCTGGCGGTGCCGACCACGGTTGCGCTCGACGAGCTCGACGATGAGGTGGCACGAGCCTTCGAGAGGGGGCTGGAAACGCTGTCGCGTCACGGCGCGCTGGTGGAGCGTATCGCGGTGCCGGAATTCCTCGATGTCGGGGTGATGAACGCCAGAGGCGGCTTTGCCGCGGCGGAAAGCTATGCCTGGCACCGTTATCTCATCGCCAGCCATGGCGATGTCTACGACCCCCGCGTCTCCATGCGGATCCTGCGCGGCGAGGCCATCAGCGCCGCCGACTACATCGATCTCCTGGAGGCGCGGAAGTCGTTGATCGCGCGCGCCGCGGTTCGGCTTGCGCCCTTTGACGCCGTGGCGATGCCGACCACCGCAAATACGCCACCGCGGATCGCCGATCTCGCCGACGACAAGGCCTTTGCGAGAGCGAACCTGCTGTCGCTGCGCAATTGTACGCTGATCAACATGATCGACGGCTGCGCCATTTCGCTGCCCTGTCATCGCGAGGGCGAGGTGCCGGTCGGCTTGATGCTGGCCGCCTCCGGGGATTCGGATCGGCGGCTGTTCGAATTGGCGGCGGCAATGGAGGCTGTGATCCGTGTTTGACCTGACATTCACCGTCGACGCCCAGGACACCACGACCCCGCTGACGCTCGCCATCGACCGGGCGGTGATTGCGGGGTGGACCGGCCGCGATCCGGTAGCGCGCGACAGGCACATCGCCGAACTGGAGGCGATCGGGATCGCGCGGCCGGCGACGACGCCGATCTACTACCGGGTTTCGGCGCGGCGGCTGACCACCACCGACTGCATCGAAGTCTGCGGCGGCAATTCCAGCGGCGAGGTCGAGTTCGTGCTGATCGGCTGGCAGGGGCGCACTTTCGTCGGCCTTGGATCGGATCATACCGACCGCAAGGTCGAGACCTACAGCGTCACGGTGTCCAAGCAGATGTACGACAAGGTGATGGCGCCGGTACTGTGGGAGCTTGA
>DATGGY010000130.1:0-4882 GCA_035308285.1 Bradyrhizobium sp.
TTCTGCGCCTCGATCTCCTTGTTGAGCTCGACGAAATTCCAGCCGATCTTCCTGGCGAGTATCTTGCCGAGCGTGGATTTGCCGGCGCCGCGCAAGCCGATCAGGGCGATGCCGGCAAACGACATCCGCCGGTGCAGTGACGCGCTCTGGCCTGCGAGAATATCCTTGGCTTGCGCGATCTGGTTTGGCGAAGCCTTGCGCAGGAGGTCGCGGATCACGGCCCAGTCCGGCGAGGGCTCGGTGACGGGGATCAGGTCTTCCAGATGCGCGCCCATCGCGTTCGACACCCGGCGCAGCAGCACAATCGAGACGTTGCCTTTGCCGCTTTCGAGTTGGGCGATATAGCGTTCGGAAATGCCGGAGACCTTGGCGAGCACCTTTCGCGACATGCCGCGAAGCGCGCGCATGGTGCGGACATGTTGGCCGAGCTGCTCGAGAAAGCCGGTTTCGGGATCGCTAGCTTGGGTCATGATCCTCGTGCGCGTCCAAGGTAGTAGGAAACATAATGCCGAAGAGGATTGACAGCAAGCGTATCCGATGCCTTTCTATGAATTATAATTCTTAAAGTCGGGAAGAGGCGTCGTGACATGCTTTCGCTTGAGGAAAGCGGCTTGAGGGACCTGCCATGAGCGACACATCCGGTTCGTACAACGCGGTGACCTGGCTACTCGACCGCAACGTCGATGAGGGCCGGGCCAGCAAGCTTGCCTATACCGACACGGTCTCCGAACTGACCTATGGCGATCTGCAAAAGCAGAGCTGCCGCGTCGCCAACATGCTGCGCCGGCTCGGCGTCCGCCGCGAAGAGCGCGTCGCCATGATCATGCTCGACACCGTCGATTTTCCGGCGGTGTTTCTGGGCGCGATCCGCGCCGGCATCGTGCCGGTGCCGCTCAACACGCTTTTGACCTCGGATCAATATGCTTACGTGCTGGCGGATTGCCGCGCGCGGGTTTTGTTAATCTCTGAGGCGCTGTTGCCGGTGGTCAAGGACATGGTCGGGCGAATGCCCGATCTCGACCGTATCGTCGTGTCCGGCAACGATGCGCATGGTTACAAGAAACTCGCCGACGAACTCGCCGGCGAAAGCGATGCTTTTACAACTGCCGCGACCCACCCTGACGAGCCGGCGTTCTGGCTGTATTCCTCCGGCTCGACCGGCATGCCGAAGGGCGTGCGGCACCTGCACGCCAATCTTGCCGCCACGGCCGAGACCTATGCCAAGCAGGTGCTCGGCATTCGCGAGGACGATGTGTGCCTATCGGCGGCAAAACTGTTCTTCGCCTACGGGCTCGGCAATGCGCTGACCTTTCCGATGTCGGTCGGCGCGACGACGATTCTCAATTCCGAGCGCCCGACGCCGGCTTTGATGTTCAAGCTGATGAACCAATACAACCCCTCCATCTTCTACGGTGTGCCGACGCTGTTTTCCGCGATGCTTCATGACGAGGCGCTTAAAACTGAGCGCGGCGGCAACCGCTTGCGGATCTGCACCTCCGCGGGCGAAGCTTTGCCGGAATCGGTCGGCAATGCCTGGAAGGCGCGCTTCGGCGTCGACATTCTCGACGGCGTCGGCTCGACCGAGCTGTTGCATATCTTTTTGTCGAACGCGCCGGGCGACATCAAATACGGTTCCTCCGGCCGTCCGGTGCCAAGCTATAAAGTGCGCCTGGTCAACGAGGCCGGAGATGAGGTCGCCGACGGCGAGGTGGGCGAAATGCTGGTGCACGCGCCCTCGGCCGGCGAAGGCTACTGGAACCAGCGCAGCAAGAGCCGCTCGACCTTCGAGGGCTACTGGACGCGCACCGGCGACAAATATACGCGCGACGCCGACGGGCGCTACACCTTTTGTGGCCGCAGCGACGACATGTTCAAGGTGTCCGGCATCTGGGTGTCGCCATTCGAGGTCGAGAGCGCGTTGATCACCCATCCGTCGGTGCTGGAAGCGGCCGTCGTGCCCGAAGCCGACCCCGAAGGATTGCTCAAGCCGAAGGCGTTCGTGGTGCTGCGCGCAGGTACAAGGACCGAAGGCCTGCAGGAGGCGCTCAAGGAGCATGTCAAGCAGAAGATCGGGGTCTGGAAGTATCCGCGCTGGATCGAGGCCGTCGACGCTTTGCCGAAAACTGCAACCGGAAAGATCCAGCGGTTCAAGTTGCGGGAGGACCAAAAGTGATCTCTCGTCATTCCGGGGCGCGCACTAGCGCGAACCCGGAATCTCTAGCGGCAAAATCATCTCGAGATTCCGGATCAATTCGCTTCGCGAATTGTCCGGAATGACGAAGCGTGTGACCGCAGACATGAACGCCCTCTACCCCTCCGGCGCCTTGCGCATCGGCGCTGCCGATCTCGAATACCGCATGATCGGGCCCGCGCCCGAAGAAGCGCCGACCATCGTCATGCTGCATGAAGGTCTGGGCTCGGCGAAGCTGTGGGGGGATTTTCCGGACCGGTTGCAGGCTGCGACCGGCGCCGGCGTGTTCGTCTACTCGCGCGCCGGTTGTGGCGCCTCGACCCCCGTGAGCTTGCCGCGCCCGCTCGACTATATGAGCATCGAGGCGCTCGACGTCTTGCCCGCCTTGCTTGATGCCATCGGTTTCCGCCGCGGGCTCTTGCTCGGGCACTCCGACGGCGCCTCGATCGTTGCGATCTATGCCGGCGGCACCGGCGATCACCGTGTCCGCGGCGTTGTGATGATCGCCCCGCATTTTGTCGTCGAAGATGTCTCGGTGAGGTCGATCGCGGAGATCAAGAAGGTTTACGAGACGACCGATCTGAGGGCGAAACTGGCGCGCTGGCATGGCGACGTCGACAACGCGTTCTACGGCTGGAACCGCGCCTGGCTCGATCCCAAGTTTCGCGACTGGGACATTTCCGAATTTCTCGGCTATATTCGTGTGCCGGTCGCGATCGTCCAGGGCGCGGATGACCAATATGGGACAATTCGCCAGATCGAGATCGCACAAGAGGAGTGTTATTGTCCGATCGATGTGACGATCGTCCCGGGAGCCGGGCATTCGCCGCATCGCGAAGCCCCGGAGGCGACGCTTAATACGATTACGGAATTTGTTAAACGCATTTTGTTCTTGCACGAAGGCTCGGAGGGCCGAGCCGCGTAAATTTTTAATCGTGGCATTGGTCAATGAGTATTGCATCTTCAACCGCGGCCAATTTGCCGCTGCCGGGCTGGGCCTATGTGCCGGGGGAAACCGCGGAGGCCGAGGCCGATCATGATACGCTGTGGCAGGCCAAGGCCCTGGTGCCGTCGCGGTTTCGCGGCTACGTTCCGGCGCGGCACCCGGCGCTGCGCTACGGGATCGCGCTCAACGACGCCGGCTATTTCTGGGAATCCCAGGAGGTTCTGGAAGCGGTGTGGGCGGCGGCGCCGCAAGGCGGGCGCGAGCGGATGCTGCTGCGGGCCTGTATCCAGATCGGCAACGCCAATCTCAAACTGCGGATGCAAAAGTCCCGCGCCGCCTCGCGCCTTCTCGGCGAGGCGCTAACCGAGATCAACGCGCTGTTGGCGCGCAAGGTGACCGCCGCCGGTGACGGATTTGCCGATCGCTTTCCGGCTGCGGCTCTCGCGGCGCTTCTGAAGGCCAAGCTGGCCCAGCCGGCGCTGTCCAAGGCGGATTGGATCGAAATCGGGAAAATCGGCCGAATATGAAGCAAAATGCATTTTTGTATTCCAAAAGCCTCTGGACGTCGGCCAAAACATGCATTATTGTGCATATTGGTAGATAACCAAAAACCGCACAGGTATGCCCATGGCCGGTGAAGATCGTGCCCTCGCTGGCGGCGCAAGCCGCATCGATTTTCAGACCGATCCGTCGCGCTACCGGCATTGGAAGCTGAATGTCGAGGGCGACGTCGCGACGCTGACGATGGATGTCGACGAGAATGGCGGGCTGTTCGAGGGCTATCAGCTCAAGCTGAATTCCTACGATCTTGGCGTCGACATCGAGCTTGCCGACGCGGTGCAGCGGCTGCGCTTCGAGTGTCCCGGCGTGAAGGTGGTGATCCTGCGCTCGGCCAAGAACCGCGTGTTTTGCGCCGGCGCCAACATCCGCATGCTGGCGGGCGCGACCCACGCCCACAAGGTCAATTTCTGCAAATTCACCAACGAGACCCGCAATGGTCTCGAGGATTCATCCGAGAATTCGGGGCAGCGCTTTATCACCGTCGTCAACGGCACCGCGGCCGGCGGCGGTTACGAGCTGGCGCTTGCCACCGATCACATCATTCTCGCCGACGACGGCGCTGCCTCGGTGGCTCTGCCGGAAGTGCCGTTGCTTGCGGTGCTGCCGGGCACCGGCGGGCTGACGCGGGTGGTCGACAAGCGCAAGGTCCGCCGCGACCACGCCGATTATTTCTGCACCATCGAGGAAGGCATCAAGGGCAAGCGCGCCGTCGCTTGGCGTCTGGTCGACGAGATCGTGCCGAACAGCAAACTTGAAGCCAAGGTCGCCGAGCGCGCAAAGGAATTCGCCGCCGCCTCGAAGCGCAATGGCTCGGGCAAGGGCATCGCGTTGACGCCGCTTTCGCGCAAATTCGACGATAGCGCCGTCCGCTACGGCTTTGTCAGCGTCGATATCGACCGCGGGCAGCGCATCGCCACCATCTCGATCAAGGCGCCCGAGGCGCCGCCGCCCGCCGCTATCGATGGGATGATCGCGCAAGGCGCTTCGTTCTGGCCGTTGCAGGTGGCGCGCGAACTCGATGACGCGATCCTGCATTTGCGCATCAACGAACTCCAGACCGCCATGATCGTGTTCAAGTCGCACGGCGAACGCGCCAATGTGCTCGCCTGCGACGCCTTCCTCGAAGCCAACAAGGCGCACTGGCTGGTCAACGAGATCAGGCAATATTGGAAGCGCGTGCTCAA
>DATGGY010000131.1:0-6761 GCA_035308285.1 Bradyrhizobium sp.
TGGGATTGTCGACGCTTTCGGTGATGGTCATGTTATCCGTTACACCCGAAACAGCCGCGCATAGCGGGTCTTGATCTCTTCCGCCATCTTCTCGACCCCGGCGGCATCTTCCTTCATCAGCTTGATGTCGGAAATCTTGCGGCGTCCCGGTTTCGCCTGCACCTGCGGGTGAACCGAATATTGCGCCGTGAAATCGGTGAAGAATTGCTGGGTTTGGCGCGTATGCAGCCAGGCCTGAAACAGCCTTGCGGCGCTGGGATGCGGTGCCGCGGCGAATATCCCGGTGGGGCCCGAGATGGTCGGCGTGCCCTCAGCCGGATATATCGCCTCGACCGGCTGGCCGGCCTCCTTCAACAGCACTACATTGTAATCGTTGCCGTCCGCCATGATGGCGCGCTCGCCCAGCGACAATTTCTTCGGCGGGTCGGTCGAGGATTGCACCTGCATGACACGTTGTTTCGACAGCTTCTCCAGGTAGTCCCAGCCGAGTTCGCGAACGAGCTGGAACGTGGCCGTCATGATGGTGCCGCTATAGGCGGGATGGCCTTTCACCATCTTGCCGGCCCACTTCGGATCGAGCAGGTCGGCAAAGCTTGCCGGCGCGTCGCTGGATTTGACGAGACGGGTGTTGTAGGCGATCGACGACAGCCAGATCCGCGAGGTCGCGAACATGCCGTCGGAATCGCGAGAGGTTTCCGGAAAATATTTCGCGATATCTTCGGAGACGAATGGCGCCAGCCAGCCGTTGCGCTTCCAGGAAATGAAATGAGAGGCATCGGCGGTAGAGACCATGTCGGCGGCATGGATGCCGGAGGCAAATTCCTGCCCGATCCGCTGAAACAGCCGCTCCGAGCCGGAGCGCTCGATCTGCACCTGGACTCCCGGATATTGCGCCTCGAAGGCTTTGCCGAGCTTTTCTGCCACCGGCAAATCCATGGCTGAATACAGCACGACCTTGCCGTCCTTCTTGGCTGCTTCGATAAGTTGCGGCGTGATCTCAACGGGCTCCGGTGCGGCCGCCTTGAGCGGGGCGGCGAAAAGCGAAAGCCCGAGCGCCGCCGATCCCTTGATGGCATCGCGCCTCGACCATTTCCGCCGCTTCATGGCAAGCCTTCCGGTCATCGGCTGAGCGCGCGGCAACGCTCGGTCGGCAGCGTCAGCCAAACTTCGGCGCCGGCGGGAACGGCGGTTTGCGTCGATGTGACGGCGCGCAACGTCGTGCCGTCGGCGGTCTGCAGCATGTAGTCGCGGTTGGCGCCGAGAAACACCTGCCGCGTCACGGTCGCCTTGACCGCGTTGTCGGGGGTTTGCGGCGGGCTCGTCGAGAGCTGGATGTCGTGCTGGCGGATGGCGACCGCAGCATTCTGGTTCGGCGAAAGCTTCGCGCCGACCACACGCAGCGTCGCGCCGGAAAACGCGATGTGGTTCTCGTCGCGGGCCGTTCCCTTGATTACATTGCTGGCGCCGATGAAGCGCGCGACGAATTCGGATTGCGGCCGGTCGTAGATATCTTCGGGCGTGCCGAGCTGGTCGATCTTGCCGCCGTTCATCACCGCGATCAGGTCGGCGGTGGTCATCGCTTCCGACTGGTCGTGGGTGACGTAGACCGTCGTATAGCGGTACTGGTCGTGCAGCCGGCGGATTTCGAATCGCATCTCCTCGCGCAAATTGGCGTCGAGGTTGGAGAGCGGCTCGTCGAGCAACAGCGTTTCCGGCTCGACCACCAGCGCGCGCGCCAGCGCGACGCGCTGCTGCTGGCCGCCCGACAATTCGCCGGGATAACGTTGCGCCAGGGCCTCGAGCTTCGTCGTTCCAAGGATCGCCGCGAGCTTCTTGGCGATGGTGTCGCGGTCGAGTTTGCGCAGGCGCAATCCGTAGGTGATGTTTTCGGCGACCGTCATGTGTGGCCACAGCGCGTAGCTCTGGAAGATCATCGACATCTTGCGCTGCTCGGGCGGCAAGGTGCGCGCGGCCGACGACACCAGCCGGTCGCCGACATGGATTTCACCCTCCGTCGGCTCGAGGAAACCGGCGATCAGCCGCAGCGTCGTGGTCTTGCCGCAGCCCGAGGGCCCTAGCAGGCAGATCAACTGCCCATGGTCGATCCGCAAGGAGACATCGTCCACGACCGCCAGCGATCCAAAGCGCTTGGTCAGGCCACGCAATTCAACGGACGCCAATCACATCACTCCCTGTTTCCTGCCGCGCGCATCTGCGGTGACCAGGCCGACGCTTTTCGTGTCAACCCTGTAGGACGAACCTCTGCCCACATCTGTTGCGGAATCTGCGCGCGCCCGTTGCCGGGCGCTTATTTATCGCCAGATCACTATAAGCACGAATGCAGGGGGGCCGAAAAGCCTTCAGCGGCCCCTTACGCCGGCACACTTTCGCCGAGCCAGTCGATCGCGGCCTCGACGCCGCCGCTGCCATGCGGAATACCGAGCGCCTTGAGGCCGACTTCGATGACGCCGAGCGTCCCCAGAATCATCGGCGCGTTGACATGGCCCATATGGGCAATTCGGAATGCCTGGCCGGTGAGTTCGCCGATCCCGACCCCGAGCACCACGCCGCATTTTTCCTTGCAATAACGCTGCAGCGGGACCGGATCGTGGCTTGGCGCCATCATCACGGTGGTGACCGTGTCCGACCGCTCGGCGGGCTCCGCGACGTTGAAGCCGAGCACCTGGCCCTCGGCCCAGGTCGCCACCGCGCGGCGCACCGCCTCGCCCAAGAGCCGATGGCGCAGGAACACGTTCGGCAGCCCTTCCGCGTGAATCATGTCGATCGCCTGCCGCAGCGCGAACAACAGATGGATCGGGGCGGTGCCGCCGTATTTCCGGTAATTCTCGGCCATGTCGCGCTCGGTCCAGTCCCAATAGGGCGTTCGCATGTTGGCCGTCTGGTGAATCTGGTGGGCACGGTCGTTGACCGCGCAGAAGCTCAGGCCCGGCGGTGTCATCAGGCCCTTCTGCGAGCCGGACATCGCAACATCGATGCCCCAGGCGTCCATCTCGAACGGCATGCAGCCAAGGGAAGCGACCGTATCGACCAGGAACAGCGCGGGGTGACCGGCCGATTTGATCGCCTTGCCGATGGCTTCGATGTCGTTGACGACTCCAGACGCAGTATCGACCTGCGCTGCCATGATGGCCTTGATCTTGTGCTCCTTGTCCTGCCGCAGCCTTGCCTCGACCTCGGCGGGGCGAATCGCGCGGCGCCAGTCGCCCTTCAGCACCTCGACCTCGGCGCCCATCGCCGCCGCCGCATTGCCCCAGCCGACCGCGAACCGGCCGCTTTCCAGGACCAGCACCCTGTCGCCGCGCGACAGCACATTGCTGATCACAGCCTCCCAGGCGCCATGACCGTTGGCGATGTAGATGTAGGACCTGCCCTTGGTGGCGAACAGCTTGGAGAGATCGTGCAGCAGGCTCTCCGTCAACCGCATCATCTCGACGGAATAGATGTCCAGCGCCGGGCGGTGCATCGCTTGCAACACCTCGTCGGGCATGGTGGTGGGCCCGGGGATTGCCAGGAATTCCCGGCCGGCACGAACGACCATTTTCACGATTCCTCTTGGGTTTGCCTCAGGGCAAGGGAATGCCGGGGATTGGCAGGAAATTCAAGTGAGATCAGGCTGATATTAGGGTGAGGCAGTCATGCGCCGCGCTATTTGGCCAAGGGATCGACGATCGCGTGCCAGATCTGATCCTTGATCTCGGTCGCGGGTGGGCTCGGAATGATGTCGGCCGGCCCGCTTCGCTTTTGGCACGCTACCACCAGGCGCAGAATCCCCACCTCGCCATCGGTGTAATAGGGATCGCCGCCGCCATTGCGCCCGGTCAGCGTGACGCCGATGCCCGTCACCTGATACTTGGCATCGACCATGCGGGCGGCTTCGAGATCGGCCGCGAGCAGATCGCGGTCGGCGTCGACATCGGCGGCGATATGGTGGGTGATGGCCGCGGTATAGTGGCTGACGCCGACGCCGCGATCGAAGGTCGCATCCCCGAGCCAAACCGGGCGCTTCTCCTCGCCCTCGTCCAGCACTTTCCAGAACCGCACATGATGACGGCGATCGGCGCTGGTGCCGACCGGCTTTTCGAACGCCAGATCCTCGCGGCGGCCGAGATAGAACAAGGGGCTGACGGGCGCCTCGCGATAGGGACGGTCGAGCAGCACGCTGCCGGCGATCTCGATCGAGGAGCGCAGCGTCACGGGGTCGGCGGGATACCAGCCGGCGGCCTGCATGGCGCAGAGCACGTCGAGCTTGTCGCCGATCAGCCCGACATTGATCGGGTCGCCGGGAATGCCCTGCGCGGTGCGCGTCACCATCGGAAGGTCGGCGAGGCCGCGCTGGTGCTCGTGGTGGCGCCACAGCGCCGGCAGCGCGAGGTAGGCGAGGATGGTGTAGGCCAAGACGACGCCGAGCGATGCGAGCAGGAATCGCTCCAGCCGCGCATGGGCGTGGTGCGGCGGCAGGAATACGTTTGCTGGATCGTCGGCCAATAATCCGTGCTCTTGCAGATTGATCTTAGCGCTTCGTCAGGAGCGCGTCTCGAACCATGCGGCCTGCGAGTCTATCGCCTTGTCTCGCGACAGCCGGCGGCTTCGGCCTCCTCCACCGAGCAGAACCAGCGCGTGCCCTTTGAGATTTTCATCTCGATCTTGGCATACCAGCGGCTGGTCGGCTTGTGGTAGATGCACTCGCCGGCGCGATTGACGTTGCCCTTGATGGTGCAGTCGGGCGAGGGCGCCACCGACCCGGACGCCGACGCCAACAGGATCGCATGCGCGCTTTCGGGCGCCTTGGCGGCCCCGAGGACGGTCGTCTTCTTGTTGCGGACGCGCCAGTCCCACGGCGCGATGAACGCGCCCTGCCACATCCCGGCCTTGGCCTCGCGCGCGGCTTTTTCGTCTTCGTCATAGTCGTGGGAGAACCGCGCATAGGACAGCGCCCAGCCGTTGCGCACCAGCCATTTCTGGATGTCCTCGCCGTCGACCTCGCACCGCGCAATCATCCTGCCGCGGCGATCGGCGGCCTGGCGCACATGGCAGCTCCAGATTTTGTTGTCGGCGTGCTTGATCAGTTCGTCGCGCGCGGCAACGCCGCAGGTCCAGCGCTCGCCATTGTTGTTGAGGCAAAGCTGATCCACCGACGGCGCGTCGATACCGCCCAAGCGAATCCGGCTGTTGCCGATATTGACCTGATCGCCCTCGCGGACTTTGGCAGTCCCGGTAACGTCGGCGGCCTCGGCCATCGCCGGCAGCAGGAATGCAAATATCGCGAGAAGGAATATCCGGCGCATGTGAAGGTCGGCCCGTTCAAAATGCAATTGCAGCACAATGGTGGCGAATTGTGGTGCGGATTGGGCCTCTACGCCAGCATCTCATGCGCCAATGCGCTTTCAATTTTATGGGATACGGATCGTCATTCATCCGTCGCCCCTGCGAACCCAGGGGCCCATACGCCGCGGCCCTTCGGTTCGTGCGCCGCGGGCAGACGTCCTTCGTACCAACTGACTTCTGTGGTTATGGGCCCCTGCGTTCGCAGGGGCGACGAAAGCTTCTTGCGCTGCCGGGCTCTACCCGCCACTTCCCACCCCCAGCATCGCCTTGCGCACCAGCGCTAGCCCCATCAGCACGAAAGCGGAGGTGGCTTCAGCGCCGCCGACCAGAATGCGCGTCGGCGTCTTCATCTTGTTCCACTCATAGGCCCGAAACGGCCCGTGGCGGCCGCCTTCGCCGAGCTGGCTGACGATGCAATGAAGCGCCGGGGTGAAGCTATTAACCTCCGCGCCGAGATGCCCAAGCGCGATCAGCGCCAGCGCCGCGTCGAACACGTTCATTTCGCTTGCGATCAATTCATCCCTGACATAGGCCAGCACCTGCTCGCGGATCAGCGCAAACGCGCCATCGGGATCGATCGCCTGCCGCGCGGCCAACGGCAGCGCCATGAACGCCGCGTAGCAGCGGCCGAAATAGGCGCAGTAAAGCTCCGGCAGGTAATAGATATGCGAGCGGGGGTTGGCGAAGGCGCCGGATGCCGCAAGCCGGCGTTGGAACGCGACGATGCCGCGCAAGGTATCGAGCCGCTGCGGCGTCTCCAGCACCTGCCAGCGCGCCAGCTTGCGGAAGGAGACTTCGAGAATGTCGAGATTGAGCGTCGGGTCGAGGTCGTTGCCATAAGGCCGCTCGCCGGCAAGGCTGTCGATCCAGGTGACGACGCCGCCGTCGTAATCGATATTGTCGTTGAGCGGCACCGTCACCCTCGGCTCGTTGACACCGGCGCTGACTTGATAGCCGGCGTAGAAATCAAGTAGCGGCTGATCGAGCATGGGATCTTCGCTGCCTGCCTGCGTCGCGGCTGAGAACGCGCAGGCGGTGGTGTCGCAATCCGGCACGTAGACGCCGAAACCGAGGTCCTGCTTGATTCCAGCGAAGAAGCGCGAAAAGCGCGGATGCGGCGCCGGCGCGATTGCGGTGACCACGTCGAAGGCGCGGCCATCGGCTGCTCGCACCTGCTCGCGGCTCGTGCCCAGGCTAAAATCAACCATCTCGGCAATCGCGCGCTTGGCCTTGCCGGTCTGTTCGCGCGAGGCGAGACCCGTCTCGATGAAGCTCAACAGCGCCTCGGTATAGAACGCGTCGTAATAGGCCGAGCGGTGGCGGATCTGCATCGGTTGCCACATCGGCTCGGCAATGCCCCTCCACGCCGGGTTGATCAGGTCTTTGGCTGGCGAGCGCGCGATGAAGATCCGCGC
>DATGGY010000132.1:0-38302 GCA_035308285.1 Bradyrhizobium sp.
GAATCGAACGGATCATCTTCGATGGCTTCGGTCTGCGGCGCCTCGCTGGCGCTGATGGATGCGGGCGTTCCGCTCAAGCGGCCTACCGCGGGCATCGCCATGGGCCTCATCCTGGAGGGCGCGCGCTACGCCGTGCTATCGGACATTCTCGGCGACGAGGATCATCTCGGCGACATGGACTTCAAGGTAGCCGGCACCGATCACGGCATCACCTCGCTGCAGATGGCCATCAAGATCGCCGGCATCACCGAGGAGATCATGAGGGTTGCGCTTGGCCAGGCCAAGGAAGGACGCATCCACATCCTCGGCGAAATGTCGAAGGCATTGACCGCTGCGCGCGCAGAGCTCGGCGAATACGCGCCGCGCATCGAGACCTTCAAGATCGCGACCGACAAGATTCGCGAAGTCATCGGCACCGGCGGCAAGGTGATCCGCGAGATCGTCGAAAAGACCGGCGCCAAGGTCAACATCGAGGACGACGGCACCGTGAAGGTGGCCTCCAGCGACGGCGAATCGATCAAGGCCGCGATCAAATGGATCAAGTCGATCGCTTCCGATCCGGAAGTCGGCCAGATCTATGACGGCACCGTGGTCAAGGTGATGGAGTTCGGCGCCTTCGTGAACTTCTTCGGCGCCAAGGACGGCCTGGTTCATATCAGCCAGCTCGCCGCCAGCCGCGTGCAGAAGACCTCCGACGTCGTCAAGGAAGGCGACAAGGTCAAGGTCAAGCTGCTCGGCTTCGACGATCGCGGCAAGACTCGTTTGTCGATGAAGGCGGTCGACCAGACCACCGGCGAGGACCTCGAAGCCAGGCCAAAGACCGAGGCCCCGGCGCGCGAAGCCGCCGGCGAGTAAGTTTTGCAGGCACAAACGACGAAGGGCGGCTTTTTGCCGCCCTTTTTTATTGTGAGGTCGCCAGTGGATGTCATCATCCGCAAAAGCAGATGATCCGGTACCGAAGAAAAGCTTCGATGAAATCGAGAAGCCACGGCGTACTGGATACCCCACCTTCGCGGGAAACGCCGGTTTTCATTACCTTTCGTAAAGCGCCTTCCCGATCA
This sequence comes from Bradyrhizobium sp., assembly GCA_035308285.1. Lineage (GTDB taxonomy): Bacteria > Pseudomonadota > Alphaproteobacteria > Rhizobiales > Xanthobacteraceae > Bradyrhizobium. Next base: position 1,062 of record DATGGY010000132.1, read on the forward strand.
GACCACCGACGACTCCGCCAACAATGGGCGCAACCCAAAACAACCACAGCGTCTTTATCGCATCGCCGCCGGCAAACAAAGCGGTTGCGGTCGAGCGCGCCGGATTGACCGAGGCATTCGAAACAGGAATGGCAACCAGGTGAATCATGACGAGGGTGAGCCCGATGGCGATCGGCGCAAAGCCGGGCGATGCCTTCGCCGAGGTCACGCCCGTGATCACCACCAGAAACAGCGCGGTCATGACAACCTCCATCAGCGCGACGCTCAAGAGCGGAAAGCCGGCGCCGCCATAGAGATTGGATATCGCCATGAACGTGTTCCATTTCCCGGAAGCCGGGGCGCCCTGCAGGATGGCGTAGAATACCGCCGCGGCCGCCACGCCGCCGATCACTTGCGCGATGATGTAGGGGACCGCCTTGCCGATCTCGAAGCGGCCTGCCGCCACCAGCCCGCAAGTCACGGCCGGATTGAAATGACCACCCGAAATCGGACCAACCGCATAAGCCATCGCCAGCACCGCGGTGCCGATCGAGAGCGCCACAGCGATCAATCCGACGCTCGGCGCGGAAAAAAGCGCTGCCCCGCAAACGGACGACACCAGCATGAACGTCCCGATCAATTCTGCACCCAACTGCTTTGTCATCTCATTATCCTCCGCTTCTCCCGCCCGCGCCTCGGGCGGGTCATCATGACATCAAGCCGTCGCCAATGACAACGCTGGCCCCACCGATTCTCCACATGACGCTGCCCCGCAACATAGCGTTCGATGTTTCGTTGCAGTCAGGTTGAATTCGTCTAAATATCCTTTCGGCAAGGTGCTCCTTCGCCGCGCGCGATGGATGCGCTACGTTGAGGGGGTGTGGCGACATGGCAGTCATGTCGCACCTGCAAGGATTGTCGCAATGCCGCCACTGGCGATCCGCCCGGCCCGGGCCGAGGAATATGACGAAATCGCCCGCGTCTGGATGAACAGCTGGGCTTCCACGGGGCTGGAGGAGGCAAGCAATTTCTTGCTGGCGAAATTGCGCGCGCGCGTTCCGATCGAGATCGAACAGGGCTGGAGCCTGTTTGTTGCCGACGATGACGGCGCGATCGCAGCAATGCTGGCGCTGCACCTGCCGAAGATGTATCTCGACCAACTGTTTGTCGCCCCGGAGTATCAGGGGCGCGACCTTGGCCGCAGGCTGCTCGCTTTCACCCGCGAGCTTCTGCCGGTTGAAATCCAACTGCGCTGCGTGCGCGAAAATGAAAAGGCATGGCGCTGGTATGAGCGCGAGAGCTTCGTGTTTGAGGATGAACAGGTCGAGCCGGTGACCGGCTTTGTCATGAGATATTATCGGTGGAAGAAGGAAATGGCGTCATGAAACTCTATTGGTCGCCGCGGTCGCGAGCATTTTCCGCCCTTTGGCTGATGGAAGAGACCGGGCAGCCCTATGAGCGCGTGCTGATCGATATCGCCAAGGGCGCGCAGAAGACGCCGGAATATCTCGCCGTCAATCCGATGGGCAAGGTGCCGGCGCTGCAGGATGGTGACGTCACTCTCGCCGAGTCCGCCGCGATTTGCACTTATGTCGCCGAGCGCTATCCGCAAGCGAAACTTGCCCCGCCACCAGGCGATCCCCTACGCGCGAAATATCTCTACTGGTTGTTTTTTGGGCCCGGCTGCATCGAGCCGGCGATGGTACAGGCCGCCACCAAGATCGAAATGAATCCGGTGGCCGCGGGCTGGGGCGACAAGCAACGGGTGTTTGACGTGCTGGATGCTGCGCTGACAAAGGGACCGTGGATTCTCGGCGAAAATTTCTCTGCCGCCGATATCGTGATCGGATCGGGGCTCAATTTCGCGGTCAGGCTTTTCAAAATGATCCCGGCGCGCCCTTCATTCGACCGCTACATCGACGCTTGCATGGCGCGGCCGGCCTTCCAGCGCGCCAGCGCGCTGGCGGCGGGGTAGCTAGCTAGAGTGCGATGAGATTGCGCCGAGGCGTGCTGCCGCTATAGTCTAATTACGAGCTTTTTTGCGTAATGAGGAGAGAGGACGCCCATGACCTGCAGAATGTTGCTGACTTCGTTCCTGCTGGTGGCGCTGGGACCGACTGTCGCAGCGGCTAACGACAATCCACTGCTCGGAACATGGAGATTGAAGTCGTTTGTCCGCGAAGTCGCGGGCACCGGCGAGCGTTACAACCAACTGGGCGAGCATCCCGATGGATATATCAGCTACGCTGCCGACGGACGAATGCTCGGGTTTTTGGTCTCGGACGAGCAACCACGTCCACGCGCCGAGCCGACCGATGAAGAGCGGATCAGACTGCACAAGGCGATGCTTGCGTATGGCGGCACGTACACGCTGTCGCCCGGAAAAGTTGTCCACCACGTTGACATCGAATGGGACGGACGCCGACTTGGAACCGATCAGATCCGCTTTTACACCATCGAGGGCGATAAGCTTATGATTAAGACCGAACCGAACAAGAGCCCGGTTGACGGACGCGAGGGAGTGGGGATTCTGACGTTCGAGCGCGTCAAACCGCTGCCTTAGAGCTAACTAGCGTCACTCGCCCGCATCTTTCAAATCTTCCGGTCGAGGCATCGAGATGACGTTGTAGCCGGAGTCGACGAAATGCGTCTCGCCGGTGACGCCGCCGGACAAAGACGACAGCAAGTAGAGCGCAGAGCCGCCGAGTTCCTCGAGCGTGACGCCGCGCCCCAACGGCGAGTGCTTCTGCTGAAAGGCAAACATCGCGCGCGCATCGCCGATTCCCGAACCGGCAAGCGTGCGCACCGGACCTGCCGAAATCGCATTCACGCGAATGCCGCGCGGACCGAAATCGGCGGCGAGGTATCGCACCGACGCCTCCAGCGCGGCCTTGGCAACACCCATGACGTTATAATTCGGCATCACGCGCGTCGAGCCGCCGAATGTCAGCGTGATCATCGCGCCGCCTGATTCAGGCATCAGCTCGGCGGCGCGCCTGGCAAGCTCGGTGAAGGAGAAGCACGAGATCAGCATGGTGCGCGAAAAATTCTCGCGCGTGGTGTCGGCATAGCGCCCCTTCAACTCGTTCTTGTCGGAGAACGCGATGGCGTGAACCAGGAAATCGAGATGTCCCCGTTTCGCGCGCAGCGTCTCGAACGCGGAATCGACGCTGGCGATATCTTCGACATCGCAGGGCAGCACCAGATCGACGCCAAGCGATTCGGCGAGCGGCTTGACGCGCCGGCCGAGCGCATCGCCCTGATAGGTGAATGCAAGCTCGGCGCCCTCCGCTGCCAGCGTCCTGGCGATTCCCCAGGCAATCGAATGATCATTGGCCACGCCCATGACCAGTCCACGTTTGCCTTTCATCAGATCGCTCATGCTTTCAACGCCTTCTCCTGCGTCATGCCCGGCCTTGTGCCGGGCATCCACACCTTTCCAGCCTCGCGACCAAGACGCGGATGGCTGGGAGCGCAGACAAGTCTGCGCCGCGCAGACTACTATGCCCCGCCATGACGATTAATTGAATATCTAGCTCCCGCGCAGTCTACGCATCGAGCCGCTTGAAGACCAGCGTCGCGTTGGTGCCGCCGAAACCGAAAGAATTCGAAAGCACGGTTCCGAGCCTGGCGTTGTCAATGCGTTTGCGCACGATCGGCATGTCGGCGAAGACGGGATCGAGCTCGCTGATATGGGCGCTCTCGCAGATGAAGCCGTTGTTCATCATCAGAAGCGAATAGATCGCTTCCTGCACGCCGGTGGCGCCGAGCGAGTGGCCGGTCAGCGCCTTGGTCGCTGAAATCGGCGGGCACTTTTCGCCGGCCCCGAAAACCTTGCGGATCGCCTCAATTTCCGGCGGATCGCCGGCCGGCGTCGAGGTGGCGTGCGGATTGATATAGTCGATCTTGCCGTTGACGGTGGAGAGCGCCATCCGCATGCAGCGCTCGGCGCCTTCGCCGGAGGGCGCGACCATGTCGTAGCCATCGGACGTAGCGCCGTAACCGACGACCTCGGCGTAGATGCGGGCACCGCGCGCCTTGGCGTGCTCGAGCTCCTCCAGCACCACCACACCGGCGCCGCCGGCAATGACAAAGCCGTCGCGGCTGATGTCGTAGGGCCGGGAAGCAGTGGCCGGCGTATCGTTATATTTCGACGACATCGCGCCCATCGCGTCGAACAAGACCGACAAGGTCCAGTCGAGCTCCTCGCAACCGCCGGCGAAAATCACATCCTGCTTGCCGATCTGGATGGTCTCGTAGGCGTTACCGATGCAATGGTTCGAGGTCGCACAGGCCGATGAGATCGAATAGTTCACGCCCTTGATCTTGAACCAGGTCGCGAGCGTCGCCGACGCCGTGGACGACATCGCCTTCGGCACCGCAAACGGACCGACCCGCTTCGGTCCCTTAGTTCGGGCGATATCGGCGGCTTCCACGATGGTCCGCGCCGAGGGGCCTCCCGAGCCCATGATGATGCCGGTGCGAATATTGGAGACTTCCGAGGTCTCCAGACCGGAGTCCTGGATCGCCTGCTCCATGGCAACGTGGTTCCAGGCAGCACCCTCGCCAAGGAATCGCATCGCGCGCCGGTCGATCACGCCGGCCGGATCGAGGGTGGGCGCGCCTTGTACCTGCGAGCGGAAACCAAGCTCGGCATATTTATCAGCACGCGTGATTCCGGACTTTGCCTCATGGAGGCTCGAAAGCACTTCCTGGGTGTTGTTTCCGATGGACGAGACGATGCCCATCCCCGTGATGACAACCCGCCTCATGACCGCCTCGCCTTGTCGTTGTGTTCTCTTATAATGCCCGTGGTCGGACCCAACGCCGCCCTAGCCGCGGGGCACATATCCTCATGTTCCCGGCTGGGCTTCCTGCTTGAACAACCCGACCTTCAAGTCCTTCGCGCGATAGATAATCTCGCCGTCCATGGAAAGCCAGCCGTCCGCGATACCTAACCAGAGCTTCATGCGCATCACTCGTTTGATGTCGACGTTGTACACAACCTTGCGCACGTTCGGCAGCACCTGCCCGGCCAGCTTTAGCTCGCCGAGTCCGAGCGCCCGGCCGCGGCCCTCGCCACCGGTCCAGCCCAGGAAGAAGCCGACCATCTGCCACATCGCATCCAGGCCGAGGCAGCCAGGCATCACCGGATCGTTCTTGAAATGGCAGCCGAAAAACCAGAGGTCCGGCTTCACGTCGAGTTCGGCTCGGACCAAGCCCTTGCCATATTCCCCGCCGGTTTCGGAAATCTCGCTGATGCGGTCGAACATCAGCATCGGAGGCAGCGGCAATTGTGCGTTCCCAGGGCCGAACAACTCGCCCCGGGCGCATGCCAGCAAGTCCTCATATTCGTAACCGGCGCGCCGATCCAGCATGGTTCCAGCCTTCTCTCTAAATCCTGATGAAGCGTTTTTCGCGCGAAAAGGACCCGTTTTGGGCAGAAAGCCCGCCAATATCGCGGATTGGCGTGGCACCGCAGGTCAGGACCGCCTGCGCCAGCCGACGCTCGCCCTCGCCGAATTTGCGTTAGCTTAAGGTTCGCGCGCTCTCTATCACAGGCCTTCGGGGTGGCAAAGCACCAGGGGCAAATAGCCGCTTCCCCCTTGCGGCGGCGCTTAACCCTCAGCCCAGCCTAGTTGCGAAAAACTTGCATCTAACGGAATTCCTTCTTATATGACGAGACCATAGTGGTGCAGTGACCTTTAGCGTCTGAAGTGAAAATGAGAGACAGCGGTCCCGTTTTTAGCGAAGAAACCGTCGGTTCGGAGCCCCATCACGGCGGGCGCCAACCGGCCCTGACCGGTTGTCCGTGGCACGACGTCAACGAAATGCTGCAGGCTGCGGGCTTGCGTCCAACCCGTCAACGCATGGCGCTTGGCTGGCTCTTGTTTGGCAAGGGCGCACGCCATCTCACCGCGGAAATGCTCTATGAGGAAGCGACGCTGGCGAAGGTTCCGGTGTCGCTTGCGACCGTCTACAACACGCTCAACCAGCTCACGGACGCAGGGCTGTTGCGCCAGGTCAGCGTCGACGGCACCAAGACCTATTTCGACACCAACGTGTCGGCGCATCACCACTTCTACCTCGAGAACAACCACGAGCTGGTTGACATTCCGGACCCGCATCTGGTGTTGCAGAAGATGCCCGAGGTCCCCGAAGGATATGAGATCGCCCGTGTCGACATGGTCGTGCGGCTGCGCAAGAAGCGCTGACACTCCGCCCGCGATCTACCAAGTTCAGCCGTCATGCCCGCGCTTGTCGCGGGCATCCACGTCTTGATCCCTTCCTCGCGTCAAAGACGTCGATGGCCGGGCATAGGCGAGCGAAAGCGACGCCGTCCTTCGGACGGCTATGCCCGGCCATGACGAAATCTCAATGAGCAACGCGAGCCAGGTTAGACTCAATCCACCTTCTCGTCGGCGTAAACGCCCCACAGCCGCGGCTGCTCGATCCAGCCGTCGAAACCATTGCCTGCGACATGGCACCAGCCGGACCCGCAATGCTTGACCTGGGCGACGACGCCGGCCTGAAGGCGGGCCGTGACCACGCTGGTCGGATCGGCACGCTCATAGAGTGCCGCAAGGTCATCCTTGCTCTTCATGGTGATCACGGCTGTGCGGCGGCCCGACAGCAGCGAATGATAAACCCAACCCTCGGCGCCTTCGGAATCGCGCACCCGCCGCCAATTCTCGAACTCGGCAGTGATTTCCACCGGCAGACCCGAGCGCGTATATACCCAGGCGACATCGTTATCCTTGGTGGGGCCGGCGCGGACGTTGACGTGATCGGATTTGAGACTGACATAGCGCGGCACCGGCAACCCGCTGGTGGTGGAAGCTGCTTCCTTTGCCGAAGATTTTGCGATAGCCGACGCACCCAGCAGGCAACCCGCAAGCGCCACCACAGAACAAAATCGCCCCAACCCCATCAACTCGTCTCCTGCCGAGATATCAGCTCAAAACTTCGTCGAGCTGAACATCGGTGCCCGCCGCCCCCTAAAAGCCCCTGTGCCGCCCGATTGCCCTCGGCTTGTGAATTCCGGTTCCTGCCGGAGGTTCTTGTCTTGGCCCGGCCTTCTGCTAGAGAGGACGGAAAGCCAAAAACAACCCGAAAGCCCGCCGCAAAGCAGCGGAGACATGTCGGGGAACCCACGGAAACGCCCGGACCACGCGGCTGCGGCAGTGTCGAACACCCGGGTTAATGAGGTCTGAACAACCTCATGAGAGCAGGACATGTCGGTTAAGAAAAAGCCTCTAGTTGTCGTCACGCGCAAGCTGCCGGACTCGACCGAGACCCGCATGCGCGAGCTGTTCGACGCGCGGCTCAATCTCGACGACACGCCGCTGACGATGGAACAAATCGCCGACGCCGTTCGCACCGCCGATATCCTGGTACCGACCGTCACCGACGAGATCACCGAAGACCTGCTCAAGCAGCCCGACTGCCGGGTCAAGCTGATCGCGAATTTCGGCAACGGGGTCGACAACATCGATGTCGCCGCAGCGCACGCCCGCGGCATCACCGTGACCAATACGCCGAAGGTTTTGACCGAGGACACCGCCGACATGACGATGGCGTTGATCCTCGCGGTGCCGCGCCGGCTGATCGAAGGCGCTTCGATTCTCACCGAAGGCAAGAACTGGCCGGGCTGGTCGCCGACCTGGATGCTTGGTCACCGCATCGGCGGAAAACGGCTCGGCATCATTGGCATGGGCCGGATCGGCCAGGCGGTGGCGCGCCGGGCGCATGCCTTCGGCCTGCAGATCCACTACCACAACCGTCGACCCGTCGCGCCGCAGATCGCGGAAGAACTTGGTGCGACCTACTGGGAGAGCCTCGACCAGATGCTGGCGCGGATGGACATCATCTCGGTCAACTGTCCGCATACGCCGGCGACATTTCATCTATTGTCGGCGCGGAGACTGAAACTGATTCGCAAGGACGCCTATATCGTCAACACCGCCCGCGGCGAGGTGATCGACGAAGAAACGCTGACCAAGCTGATCGAAACCGGCGAGATCGCCGGCGCCGGCCTCGACGTGTTCGAGCACGAACCCGCGGTCAGCCCGAAGCTGGTGCGGCTGGCAAGGGCCGGCAAGGTGACGCTGTTGCCGCATATGGGCTCGGCCACCATCGAGGGCCGCGTCGAGATGGGCGAGAAGGTGATCATCAACATCCGCACCTTCCTCGACAATCACAAGCCGCCGGACCGTGTACTACCGAGCATGCTTTAAGCGCGCCTGGAGTTGTCGTGTCCCGGATGCGGCGCAGCGTTCTTCACGCTGTGCCGCAGAGCCGGAATCCATACGTCGCCAAACAAGGTAGACCCCCGATCGGCAGCGCACCGCAAAGCGCATCGAAGACGCGCGTGAACGCGCTTATGGCGCTGCGCTGCGTCCGGGGCACGCCTACCCCTCAGCGGTGCCCGCTCAAATCCGTGATCACGAGCGCATCGCCGTTGAGCGGGTTTAGGGGATCGCGCGCGTAGCGCAGGGTCTCAAACCGCATCGCGCGGGCATCCACCATCAATAGCCGCCCGACCAGGCCTTCGCCGAAGCCAACGATTTCGCGGATCGCCTCCAGCGCCATCATCGAACCCAACACGCCGGCGAGCGCGCCCATCACGCCGGCCTCCGCGCAAGCAGGCACCGTGCCCGGCGGCGGCGGTTCGGGAAACAGGCAGCGGTAGGTCGGGTTGAATTGGCCTTCGGCGTCCTTTTCATGCGCCCGTATCGTGGTCAGCGAGCCGTCGAACATGCCGAGCGCGGCCGTGATCAGGGGTTTTTCCGCCAGGAAACACGCGTCCGACACCAGGTAGCGGGTTTCGAAATTATCCGAGCCGTCCAGCACGAGATCGTAACCGCAGATCAGTTCCATTGCGTTGGCCGCATTCAGCCTACTCGCGTGCGCGGCAAATCGGACGTGGGGGTTGAGGTCGGCGATGCGCTCCGCCGCGCTGTCGACCTTGCGCCGGCCGATGTCGGGCGTGGCGTGAATGACCTGGCGTTGCAAATTGGAAAGCGAGACAACGTCGTCATCGACCACGCCGAGCGTGCCGACGCCGGCGGCGGCGAGGTACATCAGCGCCGGCGCTCCAAGCCCGCCGGCACCGATCACCAGTACGGAAGCCTCCTTCAATGCGGCCTGGCCGGGGCCGCCGACCTCGCGCAGCACGATATGGCGGGCGTAGCGTTCAAGCTCGTCGGGGCTTAGCATGGTAAGTCATATCCTGCAGTTGCGCTGCGCTCTCGCCGTCATTGCGAGCCGACGGGTCGCGCGAATGCGCGCCCGATGATAAACTTCGCGAAGCAATCCATAGCGCCGCATGCGGAAAGCTGGATTGCCCCGTCGCTTCGCTCCTCGCAATGACGGCCAATTTGGCACCATTTGCTGAACCCTCCGCCAGTTGTTGCCGACCAAGCAGATGTGCTTAATTGAGCCTACGTCAATGGAGCCCCAGACTTGTCATGAGATCGATGCTTACGGCAACATTGATATTGGTGGCCACGGCCGTTTCCGCCCAGGCTCAGCCGGCGCCGCCAACCGCTACCGGCGCCAAGCCCAAGCAAGTTGCGACCGTTCCCGTGCGGCCCGGCCTGCAAACCCCCGCCGATACCGCCAACGCGATGGCGCAGACGGAACGTCTGGCGATTCAGTCCGACCTTGCCTGGGTCGGTCAGTATAATGGCGCGATAACCGGCGACGTCAGCGAACGCATGGTGGAGGCGATCAAGGAGTACCAGAAGGCCGAAGGTGGCAAGCCGACCGGGGTGCTCAATCCGAAGGAGCGCAGTATACTCGCCGAGACGGCGAGACGGCGGCGAGACAATGCCGGTTGGAAGATCGTCACTGACGCCGGCACCGGCGTGCAGCTTGGCATCCCCACCAGGTTGGTGCCGCAGCAAACCTCCGATGCCAACGGCACGAAATGGAGCTCGCCCACCGGAACCATCCAGGTCCTTCTGATCCGGCGCAAGGAGGCCAATCCGACCACGGCAAAACTCGCCGAGCGGGAGAAGAAGGAGCCGGCCGCGCGCACCATCGATTACACCGTGGTCAAGCCGGATTTCTTCGTGCTCTCGGGTTTGCAGGGCCTGAAAAAATTCTATCTGCGCGGCACGTTCAAAGGCGACGAGGTGCGCATCCTCACCATCCTCTACGATCAAGCCACCGAGAATACCGTCGAGCCGGTGGTGATCGCGATGTCGAGCGCGTTCAATCCATTCCCGGCGAATGCCGGCCCGCCGCCGCGCAAGACCGTCGAATATGGCACCGGCGTCGTCGTTGCCGAGGACGGCGCGATCGTCACCGACCGCCAGATCACCGACGGATGTCTCGCGATCGCGATCGCTGGTTTTGGCAATGCCGATCGCGTCGCCGAGGACAGGGATCACGACCTGGCGCTGCTTCGCATCTATGGCGCGCGCGGATTGAGGCCGCTCAGCCTCTCCGCCGACAACGCCGCCAAGGCGAGTGTCGAATTGACCGGCATTTCCGATCCGCAAAATCAGGGCGGCGGAATCGGCGTGAGCAGCATCAAGACGTCAGTTACGCAGATCGGCGGCGCCGGCGATTTGGCGCTGTCGCCGGCGCCGGCGCTTGGCTTTTCCGGCGCCGCGGCGCTCGGTGGCGACGGCAAGTTTGCCGGCATTGCATTGTTGAAGCCCGCGGTGGTCGCGGGGCCCGCCGCTGCCACGCCGCCGGCGCAATCCGTGCTGGTGCCGGCGGATTCGGTGCGCGAGTTCCTGAAAGCCAATGGCGTCAATACCGACGGCGGATCGTCGGATGCCAAGGCGTCGGTGGTTCGTGTGATCTGCGTCAGGAAATGACCAGCATCTTCATTTCGCGCATTCACCCGGAATAGCTGGCCGGGCCCCGGCCAGCCAGCTCTCGCGGGTCACCTTCCAATGTTCCGCTTTCGATTGGCCGTTGTGGTGCGCAAGCTCGATGAAGCCAACAAACTCGGCGCCGGTCTTTTGCTTGACCCGACGTGAGGCCGCGTTGGAAGCCACGTTGCAAACGTAAAAGCTTTCGACGCCAAGCGTGCGGAAAGCAAAATCGTTGACCGAAGCAATGGCTTCAGTCATCAACCCGCGATTCCAGTAGGGCTCGGCGAGCCAAAATCCACGATTGCCTTTCGGCTTGCCCGGCCGGGGATGAAAATGGATGTTTCCTATCGCCTCGCCATCACTGGACCGCAGCACCAGAACCCATTGATAGATTTCCTCTCCCGCGGCAATCTTTTCCAATTGCTTGCTGATGAAGGCTTCCGCGCCGTCGTCGGGATAAGGCCAGGGTACCACCGACGCCAGGTTCTGGATGATGTTCCAATTGTTGAAGTGGCGCTGGATGACAGGTGCATCTGAAAGCGCAAGCGGCCTCAGAATTAGTCGCGGTGTCTGAATGGTTGGAGTGTCCATCGGTCTTTTCATCAATGCGTCACGCGATCCAGCCCTCGCGTTTGCTCGAGCCTATCCTGGTATATCCCCGCGGCGAATCATCTCTGACATTTCGGGCACCAGAAGGTCGAGCGGCCGTTCTGGTTGAACCGTCGCACGATCCCACCGCAACCCGGGGTCTGGCATTTCTCGCCTTCGCGGTCGTAGACCTGGAACGAATGCTGGAAATAACCGAGCTCGCCCGAAGTTTGGCGGTGGTCCCGGAGCGAGGAGCCGCCGGCCTTGATGGCCTGGTTGAGCACCGCGTGAATCGCCTCGACCAGCCGCCTGGCGTGATCGGTCGGCTCGCCCCCGGCAACGCCCTTGCGTTGTCCGGCTTTGGTAGCAAGCGTCGCGGCCAGTCGGCGCGGCGAAAGATGCGCGCGGAACAGCGCCTCGCAGACATAGATGTTGCCGAGCCCCGCGACCACGCGCTGATCGAGCAACGCGGCCTTCAGGCTGGTCTTCTTGTTGGCGCATGAGCGCGCCAGCATGTCGGCATCGAATTCATTGCCGAGCGGTTCGGGGCCAAGCCCCCGCAACAACGGTTCGTCGTCGAGCGCCTTGCGGGCAATCACTTTCATGTAACCGAACCGGCGCGGATCGTTGAAGACAATCGCAGCACCCGACGACATATGGAACACGACGTGGTCATGCGCGCGGTCCTCGCCGCGCGGATGGTAAAATGTGCCCGGCGCATTCTTTTCCTCGTCCTTGAGGACGCGGAACGATCCGGACATGCCCAGATGCATGAGGAGCACGTCGCCGGAGCCAAGATCGGCCATCAGATATTTGGCGCGGCGGCCGAGCCCGGTCACGGTCTGGCCCTCGAGACGCCTGACGAAGTCTTTTTGGAACGGAAATCGCAGGTCTTTACGCCGGGCTTCCGCCTTCACAATTCTCGCCCCCTCCATGGCCGGCTGCAGGCCGCGGCGGACGGTCTCGACTTCGGGTAGTTCGGGCATGGATAGGCGTTCACCTTGTGATGTCGACGTGATAGCGCCATTGCGGCGACCGCGCTATGGTCCGGCGGTTGCTAGTTTGAGGGCGTAAAGACATGAGTCGGCCGGACGAAACTACGCATTTCGGCTTCAGGGATGTCCCAATAAGCGACAAGCAGACGCTGGTTAACGACGTATTTCACAGCGTAGCACAGCGCTATGACCTGATGAACGATTTGATGTCGGCGGGCCTGCATCGGGTCTGGAAAGACCTGATGATCAACGCGCTCAATCCGCCGCGTGGCGAGACGCCGTTTGCACTGCTCGACGTCGCCGGGGGCACCGGCGACATCGCTTTCCGCGCCGCCAACGCCGCAGGTTCGGGGTTCAGGGCGACGGTATGTGACATCAATTCCGACATGCTCGCGGTCGGGCACGAACGCGCAAGGCAGCGGCACCTCGACGACCGCGTGTCCTTTGTCGAGGGCAATGCCGAGGAGCTCGCTTTCCCGAACAACTCGTTCGACGCCTACACGATCGCGTTCGGGATCCGCAACGTACCGCGGATCGATCGCGCCTTGCACGAGGCGTTACGCGTGTTAAGACCCGGGGGCCGGTTTCTGTGCCTCGAATTCTCCACCGTCGACGTGCCCGGGCTCGATCGGATCTACGATCTGTTTTCGTTCAACGTGATCCCGCCGCTCGGCCGGGCGGTGACTGGCGATGCCGAGGCCTATCAATATCTCGTGGAGTCGATCCGGAAATTCCCGAGGCCTGCCGCCTTCGCCGACATAATACGCGCCGCCGGCTTTTCCCGCGTTAGCTGGCAAAGTTTCTCGGGTGGCATCGTGGCATTGCATTCAGGCTGGCGTTTGTGATTTCCGCACTTACTCACATCGCGCGGGTTGCCCGCGCCGCGTTCGTGTTCGCGCGCGAGGGCGTGTTTGGCGTGGTCGATCCCTCACTGGTGCCGCCGCCCGGACAATTGGCCCTGCGCCTGGCGCGGATCATCGAGCGCCCGGGCGCCAAGTCCGGTCCGCACCTGTCGCGGGCGCTGACGCGATTGGGGCCGGCCTATCTCAAGCTCGGTCAGTTTCTCGCCACGAGGCCCGACGTGGTCGGCGTGATGGTGGCGCGCGATCTGGAAAGCTTGCAGGACCGGCTGCCGCCTTTTTCGCAAAGCGAGGCCGAAGCCGTCATCGCAACCTCGCTGGAACGCCCCATCGCGCAGGCGTTTGCGAGCTTCGGCCCCGCGGTCGCCGCCGCCTCGATCGCCCAGGTGCATCGGGGCGAAGTCGAGCGGGACGGCCTGCGCAAATCCGTTGCGGTGAAGGTGCTGCGGCCCAATGTGGCCGCGCGTTTCCGCCGCGACCTTGCGGACTTCTTCTTTGTCGCGCACCAGGCCGAGATCTATTCGGCGGAAGCACGCCGCCTGCGGCTGGTCGAGGTCATCAAAACCATGTCCCGCTCGGTCGCGATGGAGATGGACCTGCGGCTGGAGGCGGCCGCGCTCTCGGAAATGGCCGAGAATACCCGCGACGATCCGGACTTTCGCGTGCCCACGGTCGATTGGGATCGGACCACGCACAACGTCCTGACCATGGAATGGATTGACGGCATCGCGCTCTCCGATCACGCCCGGCTTGAGCAGTCGCAGGTCGATTTGCCTGACCTTGGACGCAAGGTGATCCAGAGTTTCCTGCGTCATGCGCTGCGCGACGGCTTCTTCCATGCCGACATGCACCCCGGCAATCTCTTCCTCGACGACGCCGGCCGGCTTGTCGCCGTCGACTTCGGCATTATGGGACGGCTGGGGGCGAAGGAGCGGCGGTTCCTCGCCGAGATTCTTCTGGGCTTCATCACCCGCGATTATCGCCGCGTTGCCGAAGTCCATTTCGAGGCCGGTTATGTGCCGGCGCATCACTCGGTGGAGAATTTCGCGCAAGCGATCCGCGCCATCGGCGAGCCGATTCACAACCGCACCGCCGAGGAAATCTCGATGGCGAAGCTGCTGACGCTGCTCCTGGAGGTCACCGGCCTGTTCGACATGCGGACCCGCCCGGAATTGCTCCTGCTGCAAAAGACCATGGTGGTGGTCGAGGGCGTCGCCCGCGGCTTCGACCCCAAGCTCGACATCTGGAAGGTCGCCGACCCCGTGGTCCGGGAATGGATCGAGCGCAACCTTGGCCCGGTGGGACGAATTCAGGGGGCAGTACTGGGCGCCGGAGAACTGGGACGGGTGGTCGCAAGCCTCCCCACGCTCGCCGCGCGGGCTGTGAACGTACTTGAGCAGCTCGAAACCATAACGCGGGAAGGGCTGACGCTGTCGCCGGAGACGATCGCCGCGATGGGGCGGACCGAGGGCCGCAAGAGCCGTTGGCGGGCGCTGGCGCTCTGGATCATTGCCCTGACCTTTATCGGGCTCCTGTTTGCGATCCGGCAGTTGTGATTGCATTGCAGTCACAATTCTGATAGCATTGCTATCAAACCAACCCTGCCATTGGAGTTAGCCCCTTGGCCAGCTTGACCATCCGAAAGCTCGACGATGCGATCCGGGACGCGCTGCGGCTGCGCGCCGCCCGCAGCGGCCGTTCCGTGGAGGATGAGGTCAGGGTGATCCTGCGAGAAGCCTCGCAAAATGGCCCTTCGGCCGCCTCCCCTTCCCGTCTGGAAGCGGCCTCATACGCAACCCGACAGCCGACTTCTCAAGCATCGGCAGGCCTCGCACGGGTCACCCTGATCATCGGCGGCGGCATCGCCGCCTACAAGGCGCTCGACCTGATCCGGCGACTGAAGGAGCGGCAGATTCTCGTCCGCTGTGTGCTGACCAGGGCCGCGCAGCATTTTGTCACGCCGCTGACCGCAAGCGCCCTGTCGAACGAGCGCTGTTACACGGATCTGTTCGATCCGGGGAGCGAATTCGATGCCGGCCACATCCGTCTGGCGCGCGACTGCGACTTGATCGTGGTGGCGCCGGCGACCGCCGATCTGATGGCCAAAATGGCGCACGGCGCCGCCGACGATCTCGCCACCGCCATCCTGCTCGCGGCAAGCGGGCCGATTCTACTGGCGCCGGCGATGAATCCGCTGATGTGGAACAATGCCGCCACGAGGCGCAATATCGCGCTGCTGCAACGCGACGGCATCGCCATGATCGGACCCAATGCCGGCGAGATGGCGGAAGCCGGCGAAGCCGGCGTCGGCCGGATGGCCGAGCCTTTGGAAATTGCTGCCTCCGCCGAGCGCCTTCTGCGCCCGCCGCAGCCCCGACCGTTGGCGGGCCGGCGTGCTCTTATCACCGCGGGACCAACCCACGAGCCGATCGATCCGGTTCGCTACATCGCCAACCGCTCCTCGGGCAAGCAGGGTTATGCGATCGCCGCGGCGGCAGGAGCGGCCGGCGCCGACGTCACCCTGATCTCGGGCCCGGTCGATCTCGAAGCGCCCCCAGGCGTGACGGTGATCCCCGTGGAATCGGCGCGCGAAATGCTAAGCCAAGTGGAAGCCGCGCTTCCGGTCGATATCGCCGTCTTCGCCGCCGCCGTTGCCGACTGGCGCGTCGCCAATGAAGGGCCGCAAAAACTGAAAAAGACCGCAGCCGGCATGCCGCCGCTGCAGCTCTTGGAAAACCCGGACATTTTGGCGACCATCTCCAAGCAAACGAACAATCGGCCTCCCCTGGTGATCGGATTTGCCGCCGAGACCGAACATCTGATCGAAAACGCCAAGGCAAAACTGACGCGCAAGGGCTGCGACTGGATCCTCGCCAATGATGTCTCGCCGGCGACCGGCGTGATGGGTGGCGACCGCAACACCGTTCATTTGCTGACCCGCGACAACGCTAGCGCCGAAATCAAAATCGAGTCCTGGCCGGTGATGACCAAAGAGGAGGTCGCCGGCGCCCTGGTGGCGCACATCGCCAAGGCGGTGAACGCCGGAACTTCGGCGACCAGCGGAACAGGAAAGCGATCTTGAGCACCATCGTCAAAATCGACATCCGGCAATTGCCCCATGGCGAGGGCCTTGCGTTACCCGCCTATCAGAGCGCGCTTGCTGCGGGCCTTGACCTGCTCGCCGCGGTTCCGGAAATGGCGCCGATGATCCTTGCCCCCGGAAAATATGCGCTGATACCGACCGGCCTGACGATCGCACTGCCGCCGGGCTATGAGGCCCAAATTCGCCCGCGCTCCGGACTTGCGGTCCGGCATGGCGTGACCGTACTGAACGCGCCGGGCACGGTGGATGCGGATTATCGCGGCGAAATCGGCGTGCTCCTGATCAATCACGGAGATGCGCCGTTTCCGGTCCGCCGCGGCGAGCGCATCGCGCAGATGGTGATTGCACCCATAACCCATGCGGAACTGCTTCCAACTGCTTCGCTTTCGGCGACCGACCGCGGCAGCGGCGGGTTCGGATCGACCGGGCGCTGACGCGGCACCAAGAAGCGGATTCGATTTCGTAAAATTTGCCGAAGAGAAGACTTAATCATCCCGCATATTCTTGCGGAGCAATTCACGTTCACGGTCTGGACTCTTACCCCTCGACTCCCGTTGGGGATATTGTCACTCGATTCGCGCACGGCGGGGGATTCGCCGGGCGCAAATTCGTGCGGTTCGGGGCAAACCATGTCGGGCGTGATCGCGGCGATGCGTCAGACCTTGCTGTCGTGCACATCACTGGCGCGCAACGGCTTGGTTGCCCTTGGAGCTTTCCTTGGCGCCGCCGGGATGATCTCGATTCGCCCGGCTCATGCCGCCGATCTGCCGCTGCTGCATACCGTCACCACCTTCATCGACATGAACCATCAGGAGATCGCGGCACTGACCACGGCGCTGTCGCTGCTCGGCTTTTCCGTGGTGGCGGCGATCCTGCTCATGCGCAGCCGCGTTCGCGCGGCGACAAACGAGGCGCGGCTGCGCGCCGAAATCAAGAGCCTGCAAAATGAGTCTGACCGCTTCCGTGCGCTTCTGTTCGCCGAGCCCCAGATCCTGATTGCCTGGGCCGCCGGCGACAATCGTCCGCAGATCAGTGGCGATACCTCGCTTGTCGCGTTACAGGAATCGCCGCAACGCATCCTTGCCTTCGGAACTTGGCTCCCCCCTGAGCCGGCGCTGCAGATGGATCGCGCGGTCGATGCCTTGCGCGAAACCGGCGAGGGCTTCTTGCTCAACCTGACCACCTCCAGCGGACACACGGTCGAGGCCATGGGGCGCGCCATCGGCGGCCAAGCCATTGTCCGGATTCGCGAACTTTCCGGCGTCCGGCTCGAATTGGCCGAGACGAATGTCCGGCACAAAGCGCTCCTGGAAGAGACGGAAATGCTGCGCGGCTTTGCCGCGGCTGCGCCCTGGCCGATATGGAGCAAGCGCGTCGGCGGCGGCATTCTCTACGCCAACAACGCCTACGCCCGGGCGACCGAAGCCGTCAGCGTTACCGACGCGATCGATCGCAAGCTGGAACTGCTCGACAGCAGCGACCGCAGCGACATGGAGCGCGCGTTGCATACCAAGGCGGCTTTTACCGCCCGGCTGCCGATCGTGATCGGCGGCGAGCGCCGCTTCTATGACGTGCATGCGCAGAACGTCGACGGCGGCAGCGTCGGCATCGCCATCGACGCTTCCGAAGCCACGGCGCTGAGCGCGGCGCTGGTGCGGATGGCGGAAGCCCATCGCCGAACGCTCGATCAATTGTCTTCCGGCGTCGCCGTATTCGACGGCCAGCGGCGGCTCGCCTTCTACAACGATTCCTATCGCCGCCTGTGGGACCTCGATCGTGCCTTTCTCGACGGTAATCCCGACGATTCGAGCGTGCTCGACCGGCTGCGCGCCGCGCGCAAGCTTCCCGAACAACCGGATTTCCGCGCCTGGAAGGCCAAGCTGCACGAGGCTTACCGCGCGGTCGAACCCGAAAAAGACACCTGGTATCTGCCCGATGGCCGCGCATTGAGCGTCGTCACGACGCCAAATCCGGAAGGCGGTGTCACCTATCTGTTCGACGACGTCACCGAAAGCCTCGACCTGGCGCGCCGGTTCGACGGCCTGATCCGGGTGCAGCGGGAAACGCTCGACAATCTCGCCGAAGCGGTCGCGGTGTTCGGCAGCAACGGCCGCGCGCAACTTTTCAACCCGGCTTTTGCCAGGATGTGGAAACTGTCGCCCGCGGCCCTGGGAGAACAACCGCATATCGAGACCGTGGAGACCTGGTGCAAGCCCCTGTTCGACGACGCCGCGACCTGGCGCACCATCCGCGAGGCGATCACGCGAATCGAGAACCGGGTCGAGGTGCCCTTGAAGCTCGAACGCAAGGACGGCAGCGTGCTGGATTGCATGACCATGCCGCTGCCCGACGGCGCCACCATGCTGACGTTCCAGGACATCACTGACACCGAAAACGTGGAGCGCGCGTTGCGCGAGCGCAACGAGGCGCTGGAGACGGCCGACCAGATGAAGGTCGATTTCGTTCACCACGTCTCCTATGAATTGCGCTCGCCGCTTACCACCATCATTGGATTTGCGCATCTGCTCAACGATCCAACCACCGGTCCCCTGATGGCCAAGCAGGCCGAGTACCTCAACTACATCACCACCTCGACCAACTCGCTGTTCGCCCTGATCAATAATATTCTCGATCTCGCCTCTATCGATGCCGGCGCGATGACGCTTGAGCTCGGCCTGGTCGACATTCGCAAGACCATCGACAATGCCGCGGAAGGAATCCAGGACCGACTCGCCCGCGACCGGATCGCGCTCAGGATCGAGGTCGATCCCAACATCGGAAGCTTCGTCGCGGACGGCAGCCGCGTGGTGCAGGTACTGTACAATCTTCTGGCCAATGCCGTCGGATTCTCGCCCCAGGATTCGACGATTACGCTGAGCGCAAGGCGCACCGAGCATCACGTGGTCTTTGCCGTAACCGATCTCGGTCCCGGCATCCCACCCGACGTCAAGGACAAGGTGTTCGACTGGTTCGAGAGCCATTCCAATGGATCGCGCCACCGCGGCGCCGGGCTCGGCCTGCCGCTGGTGAAATCGTTCGTCGAGCTGCACGGGGGAGGGGTGCGCGTCGATTCGATCGTCGGCAGGGGAACGACCGTTACCTGCGACTTTCCGGTCGATCAGGCCGCGCATCGTAACGCCGCGGAATGACGGCGCCTGCGACATTCTCGCTTGCGCTTGCAAACGAGACGGCAACAGCGAATCTGATGGCCGACCTTGCGTTGCTGATCGGGCCCGGCGATGTCATCACACTGTCGGGCGATCTCGGCGCCGGCAAGACGGCGGCGGCGCGCGCCCTGATCCGCTATCTCGCCGACGACGATTCGATCGAGGTTCCGAGCCCGACCTTCACGCTGGCCCAAAGCTACGATCTGCCGGCCTTTCCGCTCATTCATGCCGATCTCTACCGCATCAACGATGCAAGCGAACTTGAGGAGATTGGCCTGTCGCCGTTACCGGAAGGCGTGGTGGCGCTGATCGAGTGGCCCGAGCGCGCGCCCGCCGCATTGCCGCCGGACCGCATCGACATCGCGCTGAATCATCGTCCGGCGCTCGGATCGACCGCGCGCGCCGCTGAAATCACCGGCTACGGAACAGCCGCCGCCCAGGTCTCAAGGCTCGAGGCGTTGCGGCAATTTCTCGCCGGCGCCGGCTTTGCCGATGCCAAACGCCTGCGCATGGCCGGCGATGCCTCGATACGATCGTATGCGCGCCTGTCCCGCGACGATGGCGCGGTCATTCTCATGAACTCGCCACGCCGCCCCGACGGGCCCGCGATCTATGACGGCAAGTCCTACAGCGCGGCGGTGCATCTGGCCGAGGACGTCAAGCCGTTCGTCGCCATCGCCAATGGTCTGCGCGAGCGAGGTTTTTCGGCCCCGGCGGTCCATCACGCCGATCTCGAGGCTGGATTCCTGATTACCGAGGATTTCGGCACCGAAAGTTTCGTCGAGGGCGATCCGCCGCGGCCCATTGCGGAACGCTATGAGACCGCCGTCGATGTGCTGGCGGACCTGCATTGGAAAAAATTGCCCGAAGTCCTGCCGCTCGCCCCACACATCACCTATGCGATCCCGACCTTCGACATCGACGCGATGCTGGTCGAGATCGGATTGATGCTCGAATGGTATCTGCCGGAGCGCGGCATCGAGCCATCCAACAATCTGTCCGCCAAATTCGTCATGCACTGGCGCGATCTGTTGGCAAAGGCGATAACTGTCCCCAAAACCTGGATGCTGCGGGATTTTCACTCGCCGAACCTGATCTGGCTCGGCGAACGATCCGGGATTTCGAAAGTCGGCATCATCGACTTCCAGGATGCGGTCCTGGGCCCGGCTGCCTACGACCTCGTCTCGCTGTTGCAAGATGCGCGGGTCGACGTTGCCGAGCAGCTCGAACTCGCGTTGCTGACGCGCTACATCAAGGCAAGGCATGCCGCGGACAATGCGTTCGATCCGGCCGGCTTCGCCGAGACCTACGCGATCATGTCGGCGCAGCGCAACACGCGGCTACTCGGCACCTTTGCGCGGCTTAACCGTCGCGACGGCAAGCCGCAATATCTGCGTCATCAGCCGCGAATCTGGACCTATCTGACGCGTTCGCTGGCACACCCGGCGCTCGGCAGCATACGGGAATGGTATTCCGCGAACGTGCCGGGGCCGTAATTTACCGGTTGTTAGCTAGCTTTCCTCTAATCTGCCTTGGACCCCTGCCTTCGCGTGCGGGGAGGGCTGCTTGAGGGCGGAGCGAGACATGGTGACAGAACGGCGCAAGGGCGAGCGCGTCATCTTCGAGCGCGGATTCGCAGCGCATATGATGGGCATCGACGGCACGTGGCGGCGCGATTGCATCATGGAAGACATTTCGGAGACCGGCGCCAAACTGACCATCGAAGGCTCCGTCGAGGGGTTGCATCTGAAAGAATTCTTCCTGCTGCTGTCCTCGACTGGGCTCGCCTACCGCCGCTGCGAGCTGGCCTGGGTCAATGGCGACCAGATCGGGGTCAACTTCCTCAAGACCGGCGACAAGAAGAAAAAGGCGCGTCGCACGGCCGACGCTTGAGCCGTCAATTCTTCGCCGTCTTACCACCGTCATGTCTCACGACTATGGCGGTCAACCTATGCTGCGCCACAGGAATCGCCGTGGTATGATTTGCGGTCCTCTTGATCCTCCGCGCCCGTTCTAGACCGCCGGGGCCGGTTGCCCCCGATAGAATAGGACCGGGAACTAACGCTTCGAGAAATTCTTGGAATGTCCGTCAAACCCGCCAAAACCATGGTTCTCGCTGCCGGCCTCGGCCTGCGCATGCGCCCCTTGACGGAGCGGATGCCAAAGCCGCTGGTGCAGGTGGCGGGCCGCACCTTGCTCGATCATGTCCTCGACAAGATCGGCGATGCCGGCGTCAGCGAGGCCGTCGTCAACGTTCATTATTTGCCCGACCAGATCATCGATCATGTCGCGGGCCGTACGAAGCCCCGCGTGATCATTTCCGACGAGCGGAACCAGGTGCTCGGCACCGGCGGCGGTGTCGTCAAGGCGCTGCCCTTGCTCGGCAACGCGCCGTTCTTCCTCGTCAATGCCGACACGCTGTGGATCGATGGCGTGCGGCCGAACCTCGCCAGACTTGCCGAAGCATTTGATCCCGCGCGCATGGACATTCTGTTGCTGATGGCGCCGACCGCGAGCAGTATCGGCTACGAGGGCAACGGCGACTACGCGATGCTGCCGGATGGCGCGCTGCGCAAGCGGAAGGAGCACCAGGTGGTGCCCTTTGTCTACGCGGGCGCGGCGATCATGTCGCCGTCGTTGTTCGCGCGCCCCCCAAAAGGCGATTTCTCGTTGACCAAAATATTCGACGCGGCCAATGAGCAGGAACGGCTGTTCGGCCTGCGGCTGGACGGCATGTGGATGCATGTCGGGACACCCGATGCGGTGCAGGCGGCCGAAGAGGCTTTTCTCGAAAGCGTGGCCTGACTGTTTCAACCGTCATCGCCCGGCCTGACCCGGCAATCCATCCCTCTTCCAGAAAAAGCATTTTCCAAGATGGATGCGCGGGTCAAGCCCGCGCATGACGAGCGGGCGCCGAATTAAAAATCGCGCCCCAAATGGGCCCATGCCATGATGCAGCCTGATCCCGAATCAGGAAGCCCATGCGCGTTTTCAGCGTTCCAGCCTCAGCGCCTTTCTTGCGCACCGTCGTCGCCGCGCTGGTCGACGGCAGGCTGGTCGACGGCTTTGAAGCGCGCGCCCATCCGGAACGCTTGGGCGAAGTCACGCTCTATCTGCCGACGCGGCGCGCGGGCCGATTGGTGCCGGAAATCTTCCTCGAGGAGCTCGGCAGGGAGGCCGTGCTGCTGCCGCGCATCGTCGCGCTCGGCGACATCGACGAAGACGAATTGGCCTTCGCGGAAGAGCCGGAGTCCTATGGTGGAACGGCCTTTCTCGACCTTCCGCCCAAGCTCGGCGAACTCGATCGCCGCCTGACGCTTGCCAATCTCGTCGCAGCCTGGGCGAAACGGCCGGTGTTGGCGCCGCAAGTGGTGGGCGGTCCGGCCTCGACGCTTGCGCTTGCTGCCGACCTCGCGCGGTTGATGGACGACATGGTCACGCGCGGCGTCGGATGGGACGCGCTGAGCGGGCTGGTGCCGGATCAGCTCGATAAATATTGGCAGTATTCGCTTCAGTTCCTGCAGATTGCGCGAGAAGCCTGGCCGGCTCACCTTCAGGAGATCAAGAAGATCGAGCCGGCGGCGCGGCGCGATTTGTTGATCGAGGCGGAAGGCAAGCGCCTCGCTAGCCATCATGCGGGCCCGGTGATCGCGGCAGGTTCGACCGGATCGATGCCGGCCACCGCAAAATTCCTGCATGTGATTGCGTCATTGCCGCAAGGCGCGGTCGTGCTGCCGGGGCTCGATACCGATCTCGACGACGAGGCCTGGCAGATCATCGGCGGCATCCGGGACGCGCAGGGTAAATTCACCACCGCACCCTCATCCAACCATCCGCAATACGCGATGCACGCACTGTTGCAGCGCTTTGCCATCAAGCGCGGCGACGTCGAAATTCTGGCAAAGCCCGCGCCGCGCGGGCGTGACGTTCTCCTTTCCGAAGCGATGCGGCCATCGAACGCAACCGCGCAATGGCAGCGGCGGCTCGCCGAGCCCGACATTGCGGAGAAGATGACCCTCGGCATGGCCAATCTCGCGGTGATCGAGGCAGAAAATCCCGAGACCGAGGCGCTGGCAATTGCGGTCGCGCTACGCGAGGCGCGGCAGTTCAACAAGTCGGCGGCGCTGGTGACGCCCGATCGCGCGCTGGCGCGGCGCGTGATCGCAGCCCTTGGCCGCTGGAATCTCGCATATGACGATTCCGGCGGCGACGCGCTGATGGGCACACCTGCCGGAATCTTCGCCCGTCTTGCCGCCGAAGCCGCCGCAAACGAGCTCGAGCCGCCGACATTGCTGGCGCTGATCAAGCACCCGCTGTGCCGGCTTGGCGCAGCCCAAGGTGCCTTCGAAAAGGCAACGGAGGCGCTCGAACTGGCGCTGCTGCGCGGCACGCGGCCGCAAGCTGGTGCCGGCGGGTTGGCGCAGGATCTCGCCCGCTTCCGCCTTGAACTTGCAAAGCTGCGCGCGGGCGAGACCTCTGCGCTGCACGGCGCCGAGCCGCGAACCCGGCTGAGCGACCAGGAGATCGACGGCGCGCATCGACTGATCGCCCTTTTGCAAAAGGCGCTCGCGCCGCTCGAAAGTCTCAATCCCGCAAAGCCCAGCGATTTCGCCGAACTTGCGGAACGCCATCGCAACGTCCTGATCGAACTGTCGCGCGACGAGCTCGGCGTGGCGCTTGTCTTCGAGGGTCCGCAAGGCACAGCGCTGGCCTCGGCGTTCGATGATCTGCTTGGCGACGGAGCGCAAAGCGGCTTGCTGGTGCAACTTTCGGACTACCCGGAAGTTTTCCAGACCGCGTTTGCCGACCGCATGGTGCGGCGACCCGAGGGGACGAATGTTCATCTCAAAATTTATGGTCCGCTGGAAGCGCGGCTGACGCAATCCGACCGCGTCATTATCGGGAGCCTGGTCGAAGGCGTCTGGCCACCCGCGCCGCGGATCGATCCATGGCTGAGCCGGCCGATGCGCCACGAGCTCGGCCTCGATCTGCCGGAGCGACGCATCGGCCTTTCTGCGCACGACTTCGCCCAATTGCTCGGTGCGGACGAAGTCATTCTCAGCCACGCCACGAAGGTCGGCGGCGCGCCCGCGGTCGCCTCGCGCTTTCTGCATCGGCTGGAAGCGGTCGCCGGCGAGGCACGCTGGGCCGCCGCGAAGTCGGCCGGCGCGAGATATGTTCGGTTTGCAAGCCGTCTCGATGCCCCCGACCGGATCGAACCGGTGGCGCAGCCCACGCCAAAACCGCCGCGCGCGGTCCGACCGTTGAGATTGTCGGTGACCGCGATCGAAGACTGGCTGCGCGACCCCTATACGATCTATGCCAAACATATTTTGCGGCTTGACCCGCTCGATCCCGTCGACATGCCGCTGTCGGCCGCAGACCGCGGCTCGGCGATCCACGATGCGATCGGCGAGTTTACCCAAACCTTCGCCGCGACACTGCCCGAGGATCCCGCGGACGCACTACGCGGCATCGGCAAGAAATATTTCGCGCCATTGATGGAGCGCCCGGAAGCGCGGGCGCTGTGGTGGCCGCGCTTCCTGCGCATCGCCGCCTGGTTCGCCGAATGGGAAGCGGCGCGGCGCGGGAATCTCGCCGCCATCGCCGCCGAAATACGGGGCGAGATTCCGATTCCGCTCGGCAATGAGCGCACCTTCGTGTTGTCGGCGCGCGCCGACCGGATCGAACGGCGACGCGATGGCACGTTTGCCATCCTCGATTACAAGACCGGCCAGCCTCCCACCGGCAAACAGGTGCGGATGGGGCTCTCGCCTCAACTCACCCTGGAAGCTGCGATCTTGCGGGAAGGCGGCTTTGCCAACATCCAAGCGGGCGCGTCGGTCAGCGACCTTGTCTATGTCCGCCTCAGTGGCAACAATCCGCCGGGCGAAGAAAAGCCGCTGGAGCTGAAGATCAGGCCAAACGACACCCCGCAACCGCCCGATGACGCCGCAGACTACGCGCGCGCGCAACTCGAGGCGCTGATTCGAAAATTCGAAGACGAAAACGAGCCCTACACATCGCTCAATCTGTCGATGTGGTCGAACCGATACGGCCGCTACGACGATCTCGCCCGCATCAAGGAATGGTCGGCGGCGGGCGGCCTGGGGATCGAGGAATGGTGAAGGCGCCGCGCCAGATACCCGAGGCCGTGCGCGCCACACAGGCGCGCGCTTCGGACCCCGCAGCTTCCGCCTTTGTCTCGGCCAATGCCGGCTCGGGCAAAACCCATGTCCTGGTGCAGCGGGTAATCCGCCTGTTGCTCGAGGGCGTGCCGCCGGAAAAGATCCTTTGCGTCACCTTCACCAAAGCGGCGGCCGCCAATATGGCCGAGCGGGTGTTTTCCACCCTCGGCCATTGGGTCACGCTCGATGACGGCGCACTCGATAACGCGATCATCGAGGCCGGCATAGCCCGCCCGAGCCCAAAACTTCGAACCACCGCCCGCAAGCTGTTCGCCTGCGCGCTGGAGACGCCGGGCGGGTTGAAAGTGCAGACCATCCACGCGCTCTGCACCCGGCTGCTGCAGCAATTTCCGTTCGAAGCCAATGTGCCGGCGCGCTTTGCCGTGCTCGACGAGCGCGACCAGAATGAAATGATGGAACGCGCCAATCTCAAGGTACTGCTCGACGCCTCCCGCGATCCCGACAGTACCACGGGTAAGGCACTGAACATCGCGATGGCGAGCGCCGCCGACGTCACCTTCAAGGAAGTCGTGCGCGAGGCGTGTCTGAGCCGCGATCACTTCATGGCCTGGACCGATGCCGCGGGAAGCGTCGAAGCCGCCGCCGCGCAGATGTCCGCCGGGCTCGGCGTCGACCCCGGCGATCGTATCGAAGATGTCGAGCGCGAGATTGTCGATGGTCCCTATCTCCGGCGATCGGGATGGGAAGACATCGCCGCCGCGCTCGACACCGGCAGCAAGTCTGATTCCGACCAAGCCATCAGACTGCGCGCAGCGCTCGCTTCCGCGGGCACCGCGCAAGTCGACGAATATCTCGGCGTGTTCCTCACCGACGAGCGCGCGCCACGCAAAACCGTGGTGACCAAAAAATTCTCGGAAAATAATCCGGCGATCGGACGCTTGTTCGACGCCGAGATTGTTCGCCTCGGTCCCCTGATCGAGCGGCGCCGCGCATTGACGGTCCGCGACCGCACCCAGGCGCTCCTGCACATCGCGACCGCGGCAGCCGCGCATTACCGGCGCGAGAAGCAGGAGCGCGGCCTGCTCGACTACGACGATCTGATCGACAAAGCGCTTTCGATGCTGGACCGCGTCTCGTCCGGCTGGGTGCATTACAAGCTCGACCGTGGCGTCGACCATGTGCTGATCGATGAAGCCCAGGATACCAGCCCCCGGCAATGGGACATCATCGCCCACATCATTTCCGAATTCACCTCCGGCGAAGGCGCGCGCGACGGCGCGACCCGCACCATCTTTGCGGTCGGCGACGAGAAGCAGTCGATCTTTTCGTTCCAGGGCGCAGCGCCCCACGAATTCGATCTGCGACGTCGGGAGCTGAAGACGAGATTCGAGGCGGCCGGGCTGAAATTCGATCCCGTGTCTTTCACCTACTCGTTTCGATCGGGCGCGGCGATCCTGCAATCGGTCGATCACGTCTTTCGCGAGGAAAACATCTACGCCAGCATCCACGCCGAGAACACCTATCCGGTCCACAATTCGCTGGCCGACGCCGGGCCGAGCCTGATCGATCTCTGGGAATTGCAGCTTCCGGACGGCAAGCAGGACATCGAGGGCTGGCGCGCGCCGTTCGATGCGGTGTCGGTGACCTCGCCCGAAGTTCGGCTCGCCAGGCGCATCCAGGCCGAGATCCGGCGCCTGGTCGAGAGCGGCACCATGACCGGTAGGGCCGGCGATTGCCGCCCGCTTCGTTACGGCGACATGCTGGTGCTGGTGCGGCGGCGCGGCAACGCCTTCGATGCGGTCATTCAGGCGCTCAAGCATGCCAACATTCCCGTCGCCGGCGCCGACCGGCTGAAATTGACCGAGCACATCGCGATCATCGACCTGATGAATCTCGCCGACGCCTTGCTGTTGCCGCGGGACGATCTGGCGCTGGCAGTGGCGCTGAAGAGCCCGTTGTTCGGCCTCGACGATGACGATTTGTTCAAATTGGCGTGGCAGCGCCGGGGATCGTTGCGCGATGCCTTGCGCCAGCACGCAGGCAGCGACGAAAGATTTGGAATCGCGCTGGAGCGCTTTGAGGCCTGCGCGCAGCACGCGGTCAGCGAAACGCCATTTGCCTTCTATGGCTGGCTGCTTGGCGGCGATGGCGGCAGGAAGCGCATCCTGCGGCGGCTCGGACACGAGGCCAACGACGCGCTCGATGAATTCCTCGAACTCGCGCTCGGCTATGAGCGGAAAGCCCCGGCTTCGTTGCAGGGCTTTATGGCATGGCTGCGCACCGCCGACCTTGAGGTCAAGCGCGACATGGAGATTTCGCGCGATGAAGTCCGCGTGATGACCGTGCACGGCGCCAAGGGGCTGGAAGCGCCGGTGGTCTTTCTGGTCGACACCACCTCATCGCCGTCGGATACGCAGCGGCTGAGATTGATCCATTTGCCGCGCGACAATGCAACGCCTCTTATGCCCGGTGTCGTGGTCTGGGCCGGCAAGAAAGCCGACGATCCGGCCGTTGTCGCTGCGGCCCGCTCGGCGATGCTGGGCGAAACCGAAGACGAATACCGCCGCCTGCTTTACGTGGCGATGACGCGCGCCGCCGACCGCTTGATCGTCGGCGGCTGCATGCCCGGCAACATGAATTCGGTGCGCAAACTCTCCTGGTACGATCTGATCGGCAAAGGCCTCGAAAATTCCGGGCTGCATCTTCAGACGATCGAAACTTCGGACGGCGTGGTGAAGCGCTACACGCGGCCCGAGGATGGCGCGATCGCCACCGGCGCCGCCGCGGTCGCAAAGGCCGCGCCGGTCGAACTGCCGTCATGGCTGCATGTGCCGGCGGCGCCGGAGGCCGCAGCCGATATGCTCCTGCGTCCCTCCGGCCCTGAAGATGAGGGCCGCCAATTCCGAGCGAGCGAGTCCGTTCAGTCCCGCGCCAAGGCTTTGCGGCGCGGCAGGCTGGTGCACCGGCTGCTGCAATCGCTGCCCGAAATCGCTGCCGAGCGCCGCCGCGAGGCGGCGCTGAATTACCTCGCCCGCAATGCAGCCGATTGGGGTGGCGGCGAGCGCGATATGCTGACGGAGCAGGTGTTGGCCGTGATCGCGGATGCGCGGTTCGCGCCGGTCTTCGCCACCGGCAGCCGCGCCGAGGCCTCGATCGTGGGTCGCCTGGAGCGGCCGGGGCGCCGATCCGCCCTGGTTTCCGGACAGATCGACCGGCTGGCAATAACCCCTCGCGAAGTTCTGATCGTGGATTTCAAGACCAACCAGGCCCCACCGGCCACGGCCGCCGAGGCGCCTTCGGCCTATGTCCGCCAGCTTTCGCTCTACCGGGCAGTGTTGCAGAAGCTTTATCCACAAAGGGCCATCCGGGCGGCATTACTTTGGACCGAAACCCCTGAATTTATGGAGATTTCTGCTCCCGCGCTGGACGCCGAACTGGCATCCATTGCCGGCGGGAGCAGCGAGCTTGACCCGGCAGCGGCGCGTTCATAGTTTGCATCCATCATCGAGGCGGCGATTCTTGAAAGCCGCATCCTTCCAAACTAACGAGGTATCCTAATGGCCGTTGGCAAGGTTTCTGACACCGATTTCGAAGCCGAAGTGCTCAAAGCGCAAGGGCCGGTCGTGGTCGACTTCTGGGCTGAATGGTGCGGCCCGTGCCGCATGATCGCGCCCGCGCTCGACGAGATCGCAGGCACGATGGGCGACAAGGTCAAGATCGTGAAGCTCAACGTCGACGAGAGCCCGAAGACGGCCTCGAAATATGGCGTGATGTCGATTCCGACCCTGATGATATTCAAGGGCGGCGAGATGGCCTCGCGCCAGGTCGGCGCCGCGCCGAAGGCGAAGCTGCAGCAGTGGATTACGGCAGCGGTCTGATCGCTTAAGCCGAATAAATTTGATGATAACGGCCGGCGAAAGCCGGCTGTTTCGTATCGTGAAGGGCAGGCTATCCCGCTGGCGTGCCGTTGGCCGACAACACATGGCCGGCAAGGTACAGCGAGCCGGTGACGAGAATACGCGGCGGCACTTCATAGGCGAGCCGCGCCAGCGAGCGCAGCGCCGCTTCCACACTCGCCGAACTCTCGATGCGCATGCCGAGCGCGCGCGCGGCGTCCGCGAGCTGGTCCGGCGGCATGGCGTCGTCGCGATCGGGAATCTTCACCGCGATGATGTGACGGGTAAGGCCGGCGAAATTGGCAAGAAACGCGCTCGCATCCTTGTTGGCCATCATGCCGACAATGACCACGAGCGGGCGCGACACCCGCTCCTCGAGGTCGCCCAGGGCCGCCGCGGCGACCCGCCCGCCTTCCGCGTTGTGACCGCCATCGAGCCAGATCTCGCTGGCCCGCGGTCCCTGATCGACAAGCGGGCCCGAAGTTAGGCGCTGCATCCGCGCCGGCCACTCCGCATTGACGACGCCGGCCTCGAATGCGGACGGCTCGATCCTGAAGGCGTCGAGCGCGCGCAGCGTGGCAATCGCAAGCCCCGCATTGTCAAACTGATGACGCCCGAACAGCTTTGGGGCCGCCAGATCCATCAAGCCGCGGTCGTCCTGATAGACCAGCCGTCCACGCTCGACATTGACGTGCCACTCCTGCCGCGCCAGATGCAGCGGCGCCTGCAGGCGTCTCGTGCACCGTTCGATCACGCCAAGCGCCTCGGGGGCCTGCTCGGCGCAAATCACCGGCACGCCGCGCTTGATGATGCCGGCCTTTTCGCCGGCTATCTTCATCAGCGAGTCCCCGAGAAATTCGGGGTGATCCATGCTGATCGGCGAGATCACGCTCGCCAAAGGCTTATCGATTACGTTGGTCGCGTCGAGGCGCCCACCAAGACCGACTTCGAGCAGCACCACGTCCGCCGAATGGCGCGCGAACAGCTCGAATGCCGCCGCGGTCTCGATCTCGAAGAGCGTGATCGGCTGTCCCGCATTGGCGTGCTTGCAATGTTCGAGGGCTCCGCGCAATTCGTCATCGCCAACCAGAACCCCACCGCCATGACGGCCGAGCCGATAGCATTCGTTGACCCTCACCAAATACGGCGAGGTGTAGACGTGGACGCGCAAGGAGGCGGCCTCCAGAATCGCGCGCAAGTACGCGATCGTGGAACCCTTGCCGTTGGTCCCAGCGACGTGAATCACCGGCGGCAGTTTGCGTTCGGGATGATCGAGCCGCTCCAGCAGCCGCTGCATCCGCGCCAGATCGAGATCGATTCGTTTGGGGTGTAGGCCCGATAGGCGCACGATCAACTCGCCGAGCGGCGGCGGCTCGGCCGCAGACGCGTTCACGCGTGGGGCGCGGCCGGCGCCAGGCCCGCCGCGATCGGCGCCGCGACGAATGTCTGCGGCGCCGGCTTCGCGGTTTCCAGTGCGGGCGATTTGGTCAGCAAGCGGCAGAGCCGCGCCAACGTCGGGCGAAGATCGTGACGGTGCACGACCATATCGACCATGCCATGGTCCTTCAGGTACTCGGCGCGCTGAAATCCGTCCGGCAATTTTTCGCGGATCGTCTGTTCGATGACGCGCGCGCCGGCAAAGCCGATCAGCGCGCCGGGCTCGGCGATCTGCACGTCGCCAAGCATGGCATAGGAGGCGGTGACGCCGCCGGTGGTCGGGTTGGTCAGCACGACGATATAGGGCAGTTTCGCCTCGCGCAGCATCTGCACGGCCACCGTGGTACGCGGCATCTGCATCAGCGACAAAATGCCTTCCTGCATCCGCGCGCCGCCGGAAGCCGCGAAGACGATGAAAGGCGATTTCTTTTCCAGCGCCAGTTCAAGCCCGCGCACGATGGCCTCGCCGGCCGCCATGCCGAGCGAGCCGCCCATGAAATCGAAATCCTGCACCGCCACCACAACGGCCGCGCCCTCAAGCTTGCCGTAGCCGACCTTGACGGCGTCATTTAGCCCGGTGCGGGCGCGCGCGTCCTTGACGCGATCGGCATATCGTCGTTCATCGCGGAATTTCAGCGGGTCGGCGGAAACCTCAGGCAGTGCCACGTCGAACCAGGTTTCATTGTCGAAGATCGATTTGAGCCGCGCCACCGCGCCCATGCGCATGTGATAGTTCGAGTCGGGAATGACGAATTGATTGGCCTCGACGTCCTTGTAGAACACGAGTTGCCCCGAATCGGGGCATTTGATCCACAAATTCTCCGGTGTCTCGCGGCGCAGGATGTTGCGAATTTTCGGCCGGACGACGTTGGTGAGCCAATTCATTGTTCGCTCCGAATTGCCGCCAAGCGGCATTCCCTTTGGATATATGGCGCTTCGAAGAGTGCCCGGCAAGCCGCAGTATTAAGCGTCTATTTCGCCTGCAATTATGGTTTATTCGGCAGCCTGCTTGGCTCCCCGGACGCCCTGCGCCAGCGAGGCCGCAAGGCCTGCTACCGCATCGACGGTCCTGGCGGTTGCCCGGCCGCCGGAATCGAGGCTCGCGCGTAAGGCGTCGACCAGCGCGGTGCCGACCACCGCGCCGTCTGCACTCGCAGCGATCCCGCGCGCCGCCTCGGGCGTGCGAATGCCGAAGCCGACACAGACAGGCAGTTTGGTATGCCGTTTGATGCGGGCGACGGCCTCGCCGACGACGCCCGAATCGGCGCTCGCGCTGCCGGTTATTCCGGTAATCGAGACGTAATAGACAAAGCCGGAGGTGTTGGCGAGCACCGCGGGCAGCCGCTTGTCGTCGGTGGTCGGCGTCGCGAGCCGGATGAAGTTCAGGCCAGCCTTCAGCGCCGGCAGGCACAATTCGGAATCTTCCTCCGGCGGCAGGTCGACGACGATCAGGCCGTCGACGCCGGCTGATTTTGCGTCGACGAGGAATTTATCGACGCCGTAGATATAGATCGGATTGTAGTAACCCATCAGCACCAACGGCGTCGCGTCGTCGCCGTTGCGAAACTCGCGCACCATCGCGAGCGTCTTCTTCAACGTCATGCCGGCCTTCAGCGCGCGCAGACCCGCCGCCTGTATCGCCGGACCATCCGCCATCGGATCGGTGAAGGGCATGCCGATCTCGATGATGTCGCTGCCGGCCTTGGGCAGCGCCTTGATGATTTCAAGCGAGGTCGCAGGATCGGGGTCGCCGGCCATCAGGAAGGTGATGAAGGCGGAGCGGCCCTGCTTTTTCAGCACGGCGAAACGGGCATCGATCCGGGTGGTCACTTCTTCTTCCCCCGCAAAATATCCGCCACTTGCGGGATATCCTTGTCGCCGCGGCCTGAGAGATTGACCACCATCAGGTGATCCTTCGGCCGCTTCGGTGCGAGTTCCATCACCTTGGCGATGGCGTGCGCCGGCTCCAGCGCCGGAATGATGCCTTCCAACCGCGACAGCAGTTGAAAAGCGGCCAGCGCCTCGTCATCGGTGGCTGACAAATAGGTCACCCGGCCGGTCTCGTGCAGCCAGGAATGCTCCGGCCCGATGCCGGGATAATCGAGCCCCGCCGAAATCGAATGCGCGTCCTGGATCTGGCCATCACCATCCATCAAGAGATAGGTGCGGTTGCCATGCAGCACGCCCGGCCGCCCGCCCGCGATCGAGGCGGCGTGCAATTGCGTGAGCCCGTGGCCGGCAGCCTCGACGCCGAAAATCTCGACCGAGGGATCGTCGAGGAAGGGGTGAAACAGCCCCATCGCATTGGAGCCGCCGCCGATGCAGGCCACAAGCGAGTCCGGCAGGCGGCCTTCGGCCTCCTGCAGTTGCGCGCGGGTCTCAACCCCGATCACCGACTGGAAATCGCGCACCATCATCGGATAGGGATGCGGCCCTGCCACGGTGCCGATGCAGTAGAACGTATTGTGCACATTGGTGACCCAATCGCGCAGCGCCTCGTTCATCGCATCCTTGAGCGTGCGCGTGCCCGATTGCACCGGGATCACCGTGGCGCCCAGCATTTCCATGCGGATGACATTGGGTTGCTGCCGCTCGACGTCGACCGCTCCCATATAGACGAAGCATTCCAGCCCGAAGCGCGCGCACAGCGTGGCGGTCGCGACGCCATGCTGGCCGGCACCGGTTTCGGCGATAATGCGCCTCTTGCCCATGCGCCGGGCCACCATGATCTGGCCGAGCACGTTGTTGACCTTGTGCGATCCGGTGTGATTGAGCTCCTCGCGCTTGAAATAGATTTTAGCGCCGCCAAGATGTTCGGTCAGCCGCTCGGCGAGATACAGCGGCGACGGCCGGCCGACATAGTGCTTGAGATAGCCGTTCATCTCGGCATGGAACGCGGGATCGACCTTGGCCTCGGCATAAGCCTTCTCCAGATCGAGGATCAGCGGCATCAAGGTTTCCGCGACGAAGCGGCCGCCGAAAATACCGAAATGCCCGTGGTCGTCGGGACCGGTTCGGTAGGAATTGGGGAGACGCTTGTTCATCGAACCATCAGTTCTTCGGTTGCGCGCGCCGCACGGACGAAGGCGCGGATCATCTCGGGGTCCTTCAGGCCCGGTGCACTTTCCACGCCGGAAGAAACATCTACGCCGCCGGCCCGCGTCACGAGGACGGCTTCGGTGACGTTGCCGGCGCTCAATCCGCCCGAGACCATGAACGGGATTTCGCGATCGAGGTTTTCAAGGACGTGCCAATCGAACACCGCGCCCAGACCGCCGGGACGGGTGGCTTCCCTGGGCGCGTGGGCATCGAACAGGATGCGGTCGGCAACGCCGGCGTAGCCGGGCAGGCTGGCGAGATCGGCCGAGGTCGCAACCGCAATCGCCTTCATCACCGGCAGGCCGAATCTCTGCTTGATGTTACGCACCCGAACTACGCTCTCGCGGCCGTGGAGCTGCAAAATATCGGGCTGCAGGGCTTCGACGATGCCGGCGAGCGTCGCATCGTCGGCATCAACCGTCAGGGCAACCTTCGAGGCCCGGCGCCTCACATGCCTGCCGAGATCGCGCGCGGTCGCAAGGCCGAGATGGCGCGGCGACGGGGGGAAGAAGACGAAACCTACCATGTCCGCGCCGGCATCAAGCGCGACGTCGAGCGTTTCGCGCGTGGAAAGGCCGCAAATTTTGACGATCAGGGACATGTCACAAAGGCATTGGTTAGAGGAACCGCGACAGAGCCGAAGGGGCGTCTGCGCGAAGGCCGCGTTCTACAACGCCGCGCCCTGCTTGTCTCGCCCAGAAGCCCCATATCCGCCCTGCTCCGGGGCGCCCAGGCGCTGCGGATCGGGCCGCTGCGGCATTGGGGCACGGCCACGCAGATCGGCAAGTTGCGCCCGCGCCTCGCGCGCATCAGCTTCGTGCCGACGTGCGGCGCGGCGCCAATGGCGCTGCCGAAACCAAGTCGCCGCGCCGCCCGCCAGTACGCCAAGCACCGCGACCGCAATGATGACGACGAAAAGCGGCAGCGTGACCCCGAGCGCGGGTTCGGTCGAGTTGAAGGGGTCGAATGACACCGTCACCAGATGCCGATTGGCGACCGCGAAGACGACAAAAACCAGGCCGAGCGGGATCAAGACCACAATGTTGAGAAACTTGCGCATGACCCTCTCTCGATCTTCCGGAGAACGGGATCAGCTTCAGCCGCCGGCGTCCACTCCCCCGCCATCGCGGTTCAGCCGTTCACGCATTTCCTTGCCGGTCTTGAAAAACGGCACGCTCTTTTGATCCACCGGCACATGCGCACCCGTCCGCGGATTGCGGCCGGCACGGGCGGGGCGATGCTTTACCGAAAAAGCGCCAAAACCACGCAGTTCGACCCGATCGCCCCGCGCCAAAGCGGCGACGATCTCATCGAGAATTGCGTTAACGATATTCTCGACATCCCGCTGGTAGAGGTGCGGGTTATGCTCGGCGATACGCTGAACGAGTTCGGATTTGATCATCGAGACGAGGACCCGGGAAAGTACGGACATGCATTTCCGTGAAAATACCTAGGCCTGTCAAGACGCTAAATGAAATTTGGCGTCAGCAAAAGCATGTGACAACCGGCCGAATTGGGAGTTCGGGCAGCCTCCGCGGCCCGGGAGGGCCGACCGGGACCGCCCTAGCGGCTCAATTGGGCCCTACCGGATGCCACAAGGCCAGCATGCCGTCGAGACCGAGACGATCGACCGCCTGGGCCATCCCGGATTGCTCGACTTGCCGCGCGATCGCGCTCATGCCGAGCGCATCAAGCGTGACGGCTGCCGCCGTTCGCAGGAAAGTCAGGTCTCCGAACCGCGGCGATAATTTGTAATCGCGCACCGGCAGATCGGCCTTGACGCCCTTCTGCGCCACCAGCCACGCGATCGCGGTTTTCTCGTCGCCGAGTTGATCAACGAGTTTGAGCTCGACCGCCTGACGGCCGGTGAAAACCCGCCCGTCGGCGACCTTTTCCAGCAACGTGTCGTCCATGCCGCGCCGCTCCTTCACCAACCCGCGAAACCACGCGTAGGAATCCTTCACCAGCGAATCGAGCGCGGCACGCGCTTCCGGACTCGTCGGCTCGAAGCCGTTTGGCGCGGCCTTCAGCGGCGAGGACTTCACCTCCTCGACCCTGACGCCAATGGTCTTCAGCAATTCGGTGAAATTGGGAAACTGAAACAGAACGCCGATCGATCCCACCAGCGAACTCTGCTGGGCGACGATATGGTCGGCCGCAATCGCGGTGATGTAGCCGCCGGAAGCGGCCAATCCCTCTACCACCACGACCAGCGGCTTCTTCGCCTTGAGGCGCGTGAGCGCGTCAAAAAGCTGCTCGGAGCCGGCCGTGGTGCCGCCGGGCGAATTGATGTGCACGACCACCGCCGCGGCGCCCGATTTTTCCAGCCGCTCCAGCGCCTCGACGCGATTCTGGTCGCTGCGGATCAGGCCCTCGATATTGATGCGGGCAATCGAACCCGCCGTTATCAACGTGCCTCGACCGGCGGGGGTCACGACCAAGCCGACCGTGACGACCGCGGCGATCGCAACCAGCGCCGCGGCCACCCGCCAGAACGTCAGTTTGCGCCGTATCCTGCGGCGATCGACGATGACATCTGAGTCAAGCGACATCGAAAACTCTCCCGGATGTGGTCCTGATGGGGTCGCGCACGGTATTCTTCCGCATACCCCTAATATCCCGTGCCCTGATTACATCAATTGCGGCGCAATTTGAAGAAAACAAGGCCCCGATGTCGTCGCTGCGAAAGCAACGACCCATAACCCACTGGCGCCAATTGTGGCAAAAGCACCCGCCCCACCGTCCGATTGATAGGACACGGCGTATGGGTCTGCGCCTTCGCAGGGACGACAAAGCGAAAAAAGGCCCCGGTCGAAACCGGGGCCCGTTGATTGAGGCCGAAAGCCTTACTTGTCGGTGCGCTGCTTGAGCGCGGTGCCGAGGATGTCGCCGAGCGTCGCCCCCGAATCGGAAGAGCCGTACTGCGCGATGGCCTCCTTCTCTTCGGCGACTTCCAGCGCCTTGATCGAGACCTGCACCTTGCGGGCCTTCTTGTCGAACTGGATCACACGCGCATCGACCTTTTCGCCGACGGCGAAACGCTCGGCGCGCTGATCGTTGCGGTCACGGGCAAGCTCGGAGCGCTTGATGAAGGTGGTGAAGTCGGTGCCGACGATCTTCACGTCGATGCCGCCTT